>JALOQB010000427.1 GCA_025453595.1 Polyangiaceae bacterium | reverse complement strand
AAACTACGAGTGCAAAGGCTGTGGATTCAAGGCGCCCCGAGATGTGGTGGGGGCGCTGAATATCCTGGAGATCGGTCGGCACGGGGCGATGAAGCCGCGCGCCAGCTGCACGGTGTCCGAGATCGTGTGGAAGAGACCGAGCAAGTATCCTGGCCGAAGCCAGGTAGTTCCGGCGGAACCCCGGCAAGTAGCTCAGCGACCGTCAGGTCTCTGAGAAGCCCCTCCGTTCACGGAGGGGAGGTTCACGATGGCAAAGCGGCGAGGTTGGCCCGCCTTGCCCCGCGCCTGGAAGCAGAACCACTGGCGAAAATCCGAGGCGTTGTCCGGCTCGATGGCCAGCGCCACGCGCCCGTCCGCGATGCCCAGAGGCAGGATGGTCCCTCCGTCAAAGCTGGAGACAATCTGCGGCGAGAGGTCCTCGGTCGGGTGGGGCATGAGGGCAGGGAACCTCGCACGCCAGCAGCCAGGCGCTCAAGGCCGTCGCCTCAGCTGCCCCACGACACCACGCGCCCCGAGGTCATCACGATCGCGTCCCGCAGAGGGCCCTGCGCCCGGGCCCCCGGCCACACGATCACCCGCTCCAGCGGCCCTCCCTCGACCGTCGCCCCGGCCCCCACGATGCTCTGCCGGAGCGGCGCCGCCACCCGGGCCCCCGGCCCCACGTGCTCGCCTCGTCCCCCGAGCCACCGCAGGTTCGCCCGCGCGTAGGCCTCCACGGAGCCGATGTCCTCCCACGGGCCCCGGTGCTCCACCGCCCGCACCGTCGCACCCCGCTCGATCAGCGGCGCCAGCACGTCCCCCACCATGCACCCCTCCCGCGGGAGCATGTCCAGAAGCTCCGGAGACAGGACCTGGATGCCCAGAAAATCCCCCCCTCTCACCTCTTCCCCGCGGCGCACCGACCGCAGCCTCACCACCCGGTTGTCCCCATCCAGCCCCACGGTCCCCTGGCCCGCCGGGCGCGGCGCCACGCTCCAGCTCGCCAGCGCCCCCGGGAGCGCCTCGCAGAGCGCGCCGGTGTCGGTCTCGGCCAGGATGTCTCCGTTCCAGACCAGGAGCGGGGCGGTGGTGTCAATGTGAACCCTTGCGTTGGCGACCCCCCCGGCGGTGCCCAGGATGGCCGTTTCATGCAGGAACTGGGTAGGGAGTGGCCAGGAGTGGCCAGCGAAGGCGGCGGCGAGGTGGTGGGTGTTGACCAGGCAGCGCTGGAAGCCCGCGGCGGCGAGGTGGCGCTGGATCTGGGAGAGGGCAGGGGCATCGCCGACGGGGACGAGGGGCTTGGGAAGCTCCTCGGTGAGGGGTCGCAGCCTGGTGCCGAGGCCCGCGGCCAGGATCATCGCGGTGCGCACGGTCAGCCTTCCTCGGGGACCTCGGCGAAGGACATGTCGGTGTTGAGACGAAAGGAGCCGGCGAAGGGGTGGGGAGGGCGGTGGTTCCAGTCGGCGGGGGAGAGCATGGAGAGGTAGCGAGAGCCGTCGGGCCGTTCGTAGAGGTGGTAGACGGCGCCAGGCTGCTTCTGGAACCGGCACTCGACGCGGTGCAGGGCGGCGTCCCGCTCGGCAGCGGCCATCAGCGCATGAGCCTGCTCCTGCAGCCTGCGGATCTGGTCGGCGATGAGGCCCAGCTTGCCGCCGACCACGTTGGTCATCATCGTGTCGGCGCGCTCGATTTCCCTGGCGAGATCGACCAGGTCGTAGGGGCGAGCCATGCGGCTGATGGGGTAGGGAGAGGTGCGGGCCAGCCCGGTGTGGATGCCCCCGTCGTGGCGCTTGAAGTCGTCGTCGCTCATGAGCAAGATTTCACCCAGGTTACAGCAACCATGGCCCCTTCTGATGCCTCTTGGTGGGGAGTCGGTGCTTCCTTTGGGCCGGGCGAGGGGATAAAAGCGGGGGGGTGGAGGAAGACGCAGTTTTGGACCGGCTAGGGGAGCGGGTCACCTCGTTGACCGGCGCCCGGAGCCTGAACGAACTGGCGGCGCTGGCGGTCGCGGAGGTGCGCCAGATCCGGGACGCGGAGTACATCTGTTTTTATCTTCAAGACCCCGGGGGAGAGCGGCTGCGGATGTTTGCGCAGCACGGCTTCACGCCGGAGGAGCAGGAGGAGGCGGAGCGCACCGCCCACGAGCGTCACCCGGGCCAGGTCGTGAGGACACGGCGGGTGCTCCATGTGGCGGACGTGCAGTCAGACCCGCAGGCGAGCCTCTCGGATCGAAAGCGGCGCCATGAGATCCGTTCCCGGCTCTTCTTGCCCATCGAGAGCGAGGGGCAGTGCATCGGTACGATGGGGATGGGCAGCGTGCACCCGCATCATTTCTCCCCCCACCAGGTGGCCTTGCTGGGGGTCCTCTGCCACCTGATCGGGGTGATGCACCGGAACCTCTGGCGCCTGGAGGCGCTGGAGCAGCGGGTCGCGGAGGTGCGCCGCCAGCAGCAGGAGCTGGAGGATCTCTCGGCGCCCATCGCGGAGCTGGGCAAGGGCGTGCTGGTGGTGCCGATCATCGGCTGGATGACACCGGAGCGGGTGGACCGGCTGACGGAGAAGCTGCTGGTGGGGGCGAGGGAGCGGCGGGCCCGGGCGGTGCTGCTCGACCTGACGGGCCTGGCCGGGGAGGACGGGGGGGCCTTGCCCCTGCTGACGCGGATCGGCGCCTCCCTGCGCCTGCTGGGGGTCCGGTGCCTGCTCTGCGGGCTCTCGCCGCGGCTGGCCTGGCGAGCGGCGGAGCAGCAGGTCGAGCTGGGGGTGGTTTTTTCGTCGCTGGGTCAGGCGCTGCAAGCAGCGCAGGGGCTCACTTCTTGACCTCGCAGGAAAGCTCCTCGGTGACCAGCTCGATCTTGCCCTCGTTGTCGCGCAGGTAGACCACCAGCAGGTCGCCGTCGTCGAGGGGGACGACCCGGGCCTCGGCGGCGCGCTCCTTGTCTTCCGTCACGGCGTAGGGACGCCCCATACGGCGCATGTTGCCGTCGATGGGGAGGATCTCGAGGTGCCCCTTCTCGCGCTCCCCTTCCAGGTAGGCCAGCCATCGCTGGCCCTTCTTGTCGATGACCAGCTCGGGCTCGGTCTCGCTGTCCTCCTTGTCATCGTCGATCTTGATGGGGGTGTAGGCCTTCGGTAGCTCCATGGTGTCCATGGGGATGAGCAGGGAGCGGAGGCCGAATTTCCCCGGCCCAGTGGCGATCGAGGTCGAGACGATGACCTGGGTGTCGGTGCGGGCGAGGTCGGCGAGCAGGGGCAGGCCCGCGTACGATTTCATCGACCCGACCAGCTTGCGCTTCTCGTCCAGGATACCGACCAGGAGCGAGCCGCCGAAGCGCGTCGTGAGCACGTACCCCTTGTCCTGGACCCGCAGCGAGGCCGGCACCTCGAACTGGAAGCCGCTCTTCGGCGGGTCGTCCTTGAGCGTGGCCTTGTGCAGCACCTGCTCCGGGTCACGAGGGCCCGTATCCATGATCAGGGCGGCCTCCCACTGGACCTTGTCGCCCTTCTCGAAGCCGTGGAGCTCGGAGCCGATGACCCAGGTCTCCCCGGAGCGTCGCGAGAAGAAGGAGCGGCAGTCGCGCAGCTCGGAGTAGCCCGTCTGGCCGTTGATCTTGCTCGAGAACAGCTTGGCCCGGTCTGCCCCGGTGGGCTTGTCCTTGAGGTCGAGGTACGAGGTGCCGCTGTACTTGATGAAGGGCTCTGCCTCGTGCGCCGCGCCGCAGGCCACCACGCGCCGCTTGTCCTTGTACTCATCGCGGAAGTCGACGAGCGCTGTCGCCTAGCCTTCGTCGATCGAGGAGGGGGTCACCCGCATCACCTTGCGGTACCCCTCGCCGGGCTTGGGAGGCGTGGCAAACAACGAACCCCCCTTGGTCTCGACCTTGCGCATCTGGCCGCCGCCGCCCTTGTTCACCACCAGCACGTGCGGGGTCACCCCCAGCGCCAGGCCGATCGCCACCTGGTTGTTGGGCATGTTCCGCGTGGTCAGCCCGGTCAGCTTGTTGGCCCCGGCGCCCCACACCTTCTGGTTGCTGGTCTTGCAGGAAGGGGGCTCCAGCGGGGGCTGCGCCGAGGGGGCCGCCGAGGGGGCCGCCGAGGGCGTTGCCGCGGCCGAGGGCGCCGTCGCCGCGGGCGAAGCTGCCGTGGCGGAGGGGGTCGCTGATGTGGTCGCCGAGGAATCCGCACGTGGCGAGGAGGAGGGGCATCCGGCGAGCGCGGTCAGCGCCCCCAGCGAGGTGAGCAGCACAAGGGGAGTTCGGGCCATCTTGCTGCGCTCACCTTACCAGCAAGCGAGCCGGACCCTTCAACCGTTCGCGCAGGGCCCGGGCCCGGGCCCGATCCCCGCTAGCGCTCAGCCCCAGAGCTGTTCGCTCAGGCTCCAGAGCCGCTCCTGGGCGCCCTCATCGAGGGCCTCCCGCGAGGGCTTCTTGCTCCTGCTGTCCTCGAAGTAAAGCCCGCTCCCGACGCCCGGGGCGGTCGCCACATGAAGCGAGCAGGCAGCCCCCTGCTCCGGGGTCAGGAGAAACATATGGAAGATCTTGACAAGAAGGGCAGGGTAGTCGCGGGCAAGTTCGGTGGCGACGACCCCTGGATGCACGGCGTTGACGGAGACGCCGGTGCCTTCCAGGCGGCGCGCGAGGGCGAGGGTGAAGAGGACATTGGCCAGCTTGGACTGGCTGTAGGCCTGGGGGCCGCGGAATTTGCGATTCCTGTACTCCAGGTCTTCCCAGGCCATCTTTCCCTGGTAGTGCAGCTTGGACGAGAGCACGACGACCCGCGCGGGGGCGCTGGCCTTGAGCACCGGGAGCAGCTCGCGGGTCAGCAGGAACGTCCCGAGGTGGTTGACGCCAAAGGTGGTCTCGAAGCCATCGACCGTGGTGTCCGACTGCCCGGCGGGCAGTAGTGCACCCGTTGCTGCGTACCGACCTTCTCACGACACTGGAGCACGAGGCCTGCGTCGAGTGCGCCGTCGCCGCACGTATCGGTTTCTGACACCTGGCCAAGTCCGCCGGAGACACTGCAGGTCGTACATCCCGCAGGAAGGTCACACGGTGCCGGCGGTGGGCCAATGTCAGCGGCCGCCTGGGACGCGGCGATAAACACGAGAATCAAAGAACAACGGATCAGAGTGGCGTTCATGAAGTTCATCTCCGCTTCCGGCGAGCGAGCCTTGCACGAACCTCGCCGGGTGCCACCATCCTTGCTCCCGACTGATGGCCACAGGCGCGAACGGTTGGCGGTCGTCCTCGAGTCACTCGCCAATGAGCGTTTCGCTGCAAACCCACCTGACAGGCCTCTCGCCCCGTGAGAATTC
>JALOQB010000426.1 GCA_025453595.1 Polyangiaceae bacterium | reverse complement strand
GTCCTCGGTCCTCGTCCCCGTCCTCGGTCCCCGTGGCCGTGCGCGTGGCCGTGCGCGTGGCCGTCCTCGTGGTCCACCCTTTGCTCCGTGCTATTCTTCTCTCCGATGGCGTCGCTGCAACACGAGGAACGCGTTGAACTCTTCCGTGCCGACGCCCTCCTTGCGGTCGAGCTGCTGCAGCGCTCGGGGGCCCTGATCCTCCCCTCCTTCACCCGCGCCGAGGTTCGCTGTGGAGAGAACTCGTGGCGATGGCGCTGCAAAGCAACGAGGCCGCGAAGGCGGCGCTGGAGGCGATGATGAACGTGGAACAGTGGCGGGATAAGTCCGCCTGGTACAAGGATGGTATCGAGAAGGGCATCGAGAAGGGCATCGAGAAGGGGAAGGTGGCGGAAGCACGGAAGGCGGTGGAGCGCGTGCTACGCAAGCGGAACCTCGCCATGACCGAGGCGCAGGCGGCGCAGCTCGCAGCCTGCGACGACCTCGACATCCTCGAACGCTGGCACGACCTCGCCATCACCGCCGCGACCGCTGACGAAGCCCTGCGCTGAGCGTCGGCAGCCCCGAGGGGTGAAGAGGATCTGGCCCTGTGACGCAGGGCGGCCTCCCGTCGGGCTTCGAGCGCCGTGCTCGTGCGTGCGTCTTTGCACAGCGGGTGCACCAATTCGTCAGGTTCCCCCGGGGATCGGCCGGTTCATCTTCTGCCTCCATGATGAACCCTTCCTCCGCGATCGTACCTCTCGCAGGCTCCCGCACCATGGCCGCCGCCGTGGTGACCCGCTACGGTGACCCCGGGGTCGTCGTGCTGCGGGATGTCCCGCGCCCCAGGCCGGGGCCTCATGATCTGCTCATCCGGGTGAGGGCGACGACGGTCTCCTCGGGGGATGCCCGCGTGCGAGCGCGCCGGGTCCCGGAGGGGATGGGGCTCCCGCTGCGGCTTGTCCTGGGCTGGAACGCCCCCCGGGCGGCGGTGCTGGGCACCGAGTGCGCGGGCGTCGTCGAGGCCGTCGGGGGCGCCGTGACGCGCTTTCGCCCGGGGGATCCGGTGGTCGCGTTCCCGGGGGCGTCGATGGGCGCCCACGCGGCGTTCGTCCGGATCCGCGAGGACGGCGCCGTCGCCCGCAAGCCCGATCACCTGGGCTGGCCCGAGGCCGCGGCGCTCCTGTTCGGGGGCACGACGGCCTTCCACTACCTGCACCGGGCGGCCCGGGTGAAGGCAGGGGAGCGGGTGCTGGTGCTGGGGGCCTCCGGCGCAGTGGGGACTGCGGCCGTCCAGCTGGCGCGCCTCGCGGGCGCGGAGGTCACGGCGGTGTGCAGCGGGGCCAACGAGACGCTGGCGCTGAGCCTGGGGGCGAGCCGCGTGATCGACTACCAGCGGCAGGATTTCACCCGCGCGGGCTCCTCCTGGGAGGTGGTGATGGACTGCGTCGGCGCGACCGATTACGCGCGCTGCCGCCCCGTGCTCGCCCCGGGAGGGCGGCTGCTGCGCGTGGTGTGTGGCCTTGCCGGTCAGCTCGGATCGCTGTTCCAGGGGCGACGCTCGGGCCACCGCGTGATCGCGGGCGTGGCCCGGGAGCGCACCGAGGACGTGCGCCACCTCCTCGATCTCGCCCGGCGAGGTGCTCTTCGCCCCGTGATCGACGCTGTGCTGCCCTTCGAGCAGATCGCCGCCGCCCACGCCCGGGTCGACAGCGGGCGCAAGCGCGGGAGCATCGTCCTCACGCTGAGGTGAGGGGCCGGGCGCTCCGTGCGGCTCTTCTGGCGAATCTTCCGGGCTGCTGCCTGGCTCTTCACCGGAAGCGCCATGGATATCCGTACCATCCTCGCCCCGGTTGATTTCTCCACCTGCTCCCTGCTGGCCACGCGCCAGGCCGCAAGCCTTGCGTCCCGGCTGGGGGCCCGGTTGATCCTGCTGCACGTCTCCGAGATCCCTGCCGGGATGAAGCCCCGCACCCGGCTGGTCCTGGGGGGCACCGAGCAGTCGGCGTCAGGTTACGTGACCCACGACGTCGAGACCCGCCTGGAGCCCTTCCTCGCGGTGGCCCGGGAGCTGAAGGTCCCCGCCGAGGCGCTGCCGAGGGTGGGGCCGGTGGTGAAGACGATCCTGGAGACCGCCGAGGATACCCGGGCGGATCTTATCTTCATGGGGACCCACGGGCGCTCGGGTCTGGCGCGGGTGATGCTTGGCAGCGTGGCCGAGTCGGTGCTCCACGAGGCCCGCGTGCCGGTGATGCTGGTGCGCCGCGAGACGCGCCCCGAGTGCGCCCGCGAGAGCTGCGACTGGTGCCCCCACACCGGCACGAGCGAGGCCGAAGATCGCCTCGCGGACGAGGCCCAGGGGTGAGCTCAGTGCTGGTTCCGGTTGAGCTCGGAATCAGCCCACTCCGTCTGCCACAAAAGTGGATTGAACTGATCGGACCTTCTTGAATACAAAGCAGGGACCCGATGACCAGCTACCAACGCGTCTCGCTTACCCAGATCGACGGCCCCAGGTTTCTCCTCGTTGTCAACGAGTTCAACCCGGATCAAGACGTGCTCTCGCGGCTCGTCGAAGAGGGGCAAATCGACGAAGAAAAAGCCCACGATGCACGCAAATTCGTGGCCATGATGCTTTGCGAGTACAACAACCACGAGAACGCCATCACCGCCGAGGCCACCGAGGAAGAATGGGGGTTCGATGATGGTGACAAGATCGTCAAGGACGTGAAGCTGGTCTCGCTCACCGAGATCGGTCAATCGAGCAACGATACGCCCCGCTACGAGGCTACGCTCGAGGTCACGCTCACCAGAGAGACGTTCGCCGCGTCCTTCGAACCTGGCGTCTGGGACACCGCCGCCGACCCCGACGGCGACCTCGACGATTACTTCGGTTGAACCGGAACGCAGGAGGTCCAGGTAGGAGGGGAACTCTGGCCTCCTGCCTGCCCAGACGGTTCAGAACAGCCCGCCGAAGGAGACCCCGAGGCCGCTCTGTCCCACCGGGGAGGGCATCGGCAGGAAGAACAGCGGCTTGCTCGGGCTGGAGGGTGGCGGCGGTGGCGCGTCCGGGCCCGGGCTCGGCGGTGCTGCTTCCGGGCCTCGCGGGGCCGGCAAGACCGGGCGAGGCCGCCGCGGCGCGTTGGGGTCGGCGGTCGGTGTGATCAGCGACTCGAGGACCAGCCCGAGGCCCCCGGCCTGCGCGAGCCCGCTCACCGTGAAGTAGATGTAGCCGAAGTAGTTGATGAACTCGCAGCCCCCGCTGCACTTGTTGTTGGCCAGCGCCATCCAGGGGCCCACGACCGGGTAACGGAGCCGATCAAAGCCAGGCTCCTCGATCAGGTACGAGGAGCCCGCGCTCGCGGCCCACACGCCGGTGGTCAACCCCAGCCCGCCGAGCAGCAGCGAGGTGCGGATCCGCCCCGGTGGCTTCTCGGCCGACTCGACTCGCTCGGGCCGCGCTGGAGCATCGTCTTGGGCCCGCGCCGTGGCGGTCGTGAGCAGGGCGGCGGCGAGGAACGCGAGGCGCTTCATCTGGGGGCAGGGCTTGGCACAACCTCCGGCGGGAGGGAAGGCGCTCCGCCGTGGCGCTCCGGGTTCGCCAGCGCCTCCCTGAGGAACGCCAGCGTCGGCGCCAGCCCGGCTTCCCAGCTCACCCGGGGCTGGTACCCGAGCAGCTCCCGGGCCAGCGCGATGTCCGCCCGCGAGTGCCGGATCTCCCCCGGGCGCGGCGCCTCGTGGCGCAGGCTCACCGGCCGCTGCAGCCGGGCCTCCAGCGCCGCCAGCAGCCTGTTCACCGAGACCCCCACCCCCGTCGCGATGTTCAGCGCCTCCCCCTGGAACCCCCGCGCCGCGCCCGCCGCCGCCAGGTTCGCCTCGATCACGTTGTCGATGTAGCAAAAATCCCGGGTCTGCTCCCCGTCCCCGTGCACCGTCACCGGACGCCCCTCCAGCGCCGCGCTCGCAAACCTCGGGATCGCCGCCGCGTAAGCCCCCCACGGGAGCTGCCCCGGACCGAACACGTTGAAATACCTCAGGCTCATCGTGTCCAGGCCGTAGAGCGCCGAGAAGACCCGCAGGTACTGCTCGCACGCGGCCTTGCTCACCGCGTACGGCGACAGCGGCCTCACCGCCATCCCCTCCCGCTTCGGCTGCTCTGGCTCGTCCCCGTACACCGCCGCCGAGCTCGCAAAGATCAGCCGCCTCACCCCCCCATGCCTCGCCCGCTCCAGCACCGCCACCGTGCCGTGCAGGTTGTTGCTGTCCGCCTCCAGCGGGTCGTCCACGCTCTTCTGCACCGACCCGTCCGCCGCCAGATGAAAGACCACCTCGACCCCTTCCACCGCGCGCCCCAGCGCCTCCGCGTCCCGGATGTCACCTCGCATGGGTTCGATGTGACCCATGCGAGGGCAGAGGTGCTCGAGGAGGGACCAGCTGCCGCTGGAGAGGTTGTCGAAAACCCGGACCCGCTCGCCGGTGGCGGCCAGGGCGGCGGCCAGGTTGGCCCCGATGAAGCCTGCGCCTCCGGTGATCAGGAACCGAATCTTGCTCATCCGTGGTGCCCGCGGCTGGGGGGTGGGAGAGGCCACCGGGGCCCGAGCAAGGAACGGTACAGCGCCAGGGTTTGCTCGACCACCGCGGCCTTGCTCAGCTCGGCCTCGGCCAGGGCGCGCCCGGCGAGGCCACGGCGGGCGAGCTCGCGGGGGTCATCGAGGGCCTCGGCGATGGCGGAGGCGAGGGCGCCGGCGTCGCGGACCGGGACAAGCCAGCCCGTGGAGCCGTGCCGCACGACCTCGCGGCAACCGGGGACGTCGGCGGTGACGCAGGCGCGCCCGCAGGAGGCGGCCTCGGCGAGGGCGAGGGGGAGGCCCTCGCGGTAGGAGGGGAGCACGACGAGGTGAGCCTGGGCCAGGACCTGGGGCATGTCCTTGCGGTGGCCCCACCACTCGACCAAGCCCTCGTCCTGCCAGCGGGCGAGGGTCTTTGGGGGGATCCCGGCGGGGTTCTGGGTGTCCGCGCTGCCGACGAGGGCGAAGCGAGCGAGGGGGAAGCGAGGGCGGAGGGCGCGAGCGGCCTCGACAAACTCGCCGACGCCCTTGTCCCAGAGCATGCGCGCCGGCAGGAGCACCAGGGGCGGGCCCTCGGGGAGCGGAGATGCGGGGAAGCGAGCGAGGTCCACGCCCGAGCCCCGGATCAGCACCGAGCGCCCGGGAGCGATCAGGCCAGCGCCCTCGAAGGTGCGCCGGTCGTCGGGGTTCTGGAAGATCGTCCGGGCGCGCGGGTTCGCCAGGGCAACCCGGTAGGTGGCCTTGACGGCGGCGCGCAGGGCGCGCTG
>JALOQB010000123.1 GCA_025453595.1 Polyangiaceae bacterium | reverse complement strand
GCTCGTACTGGCCGGACCAGTGGAGGTAGGCGCCCTCGGGGAGGCGGAGCTCGCCGCGGCGCTGGGCGTCGTCCAGGGCGGCGCGGCCGCGCTCGACGAAGCCGCCGACGTCGGCGCCGGGGTCGAGGTCGAGGTAGACGTAACCGACGAGGGATCCGGCCTCGCTGCGGAGCATCGAGGGGCCCGAGGTGATGGTCACGTCGGCGACCTCGCCCAGGGGGACGTGAGGTTGCTCCACGGCGGAGAGGCCCGGGGGGCCGCTCCCGCGGGAGGCGAGGGGGCCGCCGACCGGGGGGGTCGGGATGGGCAAGGCCCGGAGCCGCTCGATGGAGTCGCGAAAATCCTCCTTGAAGCGCACCGTGACGGGGTACCGGGCGCGGCCCTCGACGGTGGTGGTGACGGTGGTGCCGCCGATGGCCCCCTCGACGAGCAGGTTCAGGTCATCGACCCGCAGCCCGTGGCGGGCCAGGGCCTCGGGCCTCGCCTTGACGTCGATGTAAGAGCCGCCCAGCGTGCGCTCGTAGATCGCGTGGCGGACGCCGGGGAGGGTGGCCATCCTGCGCTCCAGGGCCTCGCCGATCGCGTCGATCTCCGCGGCCTCCCGGGCGAAGATCTTGAGGCCGACGGGGGTACGGATCCCGGTGCTGAGCATGTCGATGCGGTTGCGGATCGGGAGGGTCCAGGCGTTCTTCCAGCCCGGGAGCTGGAGGGCCTCGTCCATGCGGGCGACCAGCGCCTCCCGGCTCTCCGGGGCCCGGTCAGGCCACAGGCGCCGGAGGGCCGAGGCCAGGGGGGCCGGTGCCCACGATGAGTACCAGCGAGGGCGAGGGCGCAGGGGCCATTGCTCCCGGGGCTTGAGGCGGATCACGGTCTCGACCATGGCGAGGGGGGCCGGGTCCGTCGGGGTCTCGGCCTTGCCCACCTTGCCGTGGACGCTCAGCACCTCGGGGAAGGCCCGCAGCACCGCGTCCTGCCGCTGGAGCTGGCGCTTGGCCTCCTCGATCGAGATCCCGGGGAGCGTGGTGGGCATGTAGAGCAGGTCCCCCTCGTCCAGCTCGGGCATGAACTCGCTGCCCAGCCGCAGCGCCGGGGGGATGGCCGACACCACCGCCAGCACCCCGATCAGCACCGTCGTCAGCGGGCGCCGCAGCGCCACGTAGACGAAGGGCTGGTACACCCGGCGGATCGCCCGCGAGACCGGGTGCAGGTGCTCCGGGTAGGTCTTGCCGCGCAGCAGCAGGTCCCGCAGCGCCGGCGCCAGCGTCACGCTCAGCACCGCGGCGGTCAGCATCACGAAGGTCTTGGTCGAGGCCAGCGGCTTGAACAGCTTGCCCGCCTGGCCCTCCAGGCCAAAGACCGGCAAGAACGCCGCCGCCACGATCAGCAGCGAGTAGAAGATTGCCGGCGTCACCTCCCGCGCGGCCTCCGCCAGGCGCCGCCGCCGCTCCTCCTCCGGCAGGTCCTCCGGGGCGTCCTCCAGCTTCTTGTGGCAGGCCTCGATCATCACGATCTCCGCGTCCACCGTCGCCCCCAGCGCGATGGCGATGCCCCCCAGGCTCATGATCGTGGCCGGCATCCCCGCGTAGTAAAACGGGATGAAGCTCAGCAGCACCGCCAGCGGCATGCTCAGCACCGGCAGCAGCGCGCTCCGCAGGTGCCACAAGAAGACCACGATCACCAGCGCCACCACCGCCGCCTCCTCCAGCAGCGCATGCAGCAGCGTCCTGACCGACCGCTCGATCAGCCCGCTCCGGTCGTAGGTCGTGATCACCTTCACCCCCTCCGGCAACGTCTTCTCCAGCGACCGCAGCCGCTCCTCCACCCGCCCGATCACCGCGTGGGCGTTCTCCCCGTGGCGCGCGATCACGATGGCCCCCACCGCCTCTCCCCGCCCGTCCAGCTCCCCCAGCCCTCGCCGCTGCTCCCCCCCGATCTGCACCGTCGCCACGTCCCGCAGCCGCACCGGTACCCCGCCCCCGGTCCTCAGCACCACCTCCCCCAGCGCACCGGCCCCCTCCAGGTACCCCCGCCCCCGCACGTAGTACTCCCGCCCGCTCAGCTCCAGCGTCCGCCCCCCCACGTCGTTGTTGCTCGCCCTCACCGCCTGCGCCACCTCCCCCACCGTCAGCCCGTAGGCCCGCAGTCGATCAGGGTCTATCTTGACCTGGTACTGGCGCTCGTAACCCCCGAGGGAGGCCACCTGGGCCACACCGGGCACGCTCTCCAGCGCGTACCTCATATGGAAGTCCTGGATACTACGGAGCTGCCCGAGGTCGTGCTTCCCGCCGGTGTCGAGGAGGGCATACTGGTAGACCCATCCGACGCCGCTGGCGTCGGGGCCGAGGACCGGGGCGGCATCAGGGGGGAGGCGCTCGCGGATGGCGTTGAGGTACTCGAGGACGCGGGAGCGGCCCCAGTAGAGGTCGGTGCCCTCCTCGAAGAGGACGTAGACGAAGCTCATGCCGAACATCGAGTAGCCGCGGACCGCGGTGACGCGGGGGGCGGCGAGGAGGCCCGCGGTGATGGGGTAGGTGACCTGGTCCTCGACGATGCTGGGTGATCGACCCTTGTACTCGGTGAAGACGATGACCTGGGTGTCCGAGAGGTCCGGGATGGCGTCGAGGGGCACGCGCCGCAGCAGGGTGGCGGCGAAGAAGGCCAGGCCCGCGTAGAGCACCAGGACGACCCAGCGGTGCCGGGAGCACCAGGAGAGCACGCCGTCGATCATGGGCGGTGCTCCTGGTGAGGAGCAGCGGGGGCCGCGGAGGGGGGCGCCGGGGCCGGGGCCGGGGCCGAGGCCGAGGGGGCGAGGAGGCCCGAGAAGGTGGCCTGGAGCCTGCTTTCAGCGTCGATCAGGAAGGCCGCCCCGGAGACCACCGAGACCCCTGCCTTGAGCCCGCTCCGGATCTCGACGCGGCCCTGGTGCTCGGCGCCCGTCGTCACCAGGCGCGGGGCGTATTTGCCGTCCCCCAGGTCCTCGAAGAGGTACCTCTGGGTGCCGGTGTCGATCAGCGCATCCCGCGGGACCAGCAGCGCCCGGCGGCGCCCCAGGGTGAAGCGCGCCTCCCCGTAGAGACCGGGCCGCAGCGCCGGTCGCGCCCCGGTGAAGCGCAGCCGCACGCGGGTGGTCCGCGCCGCGCTGTTCACCTCCGGGTAGAGGAGATCCACCTGGACCGGCGCCTCCCCCAGCTCCCCGAAGACCGCCACCCCCGCGTCCCCCACCTTGAGCCGCGGCGCGTCCGCCGCCAGCAGGTCCGCGACCAGGTACGCCCGGCTCAGATCCACCACCTCGTAGAGCGCCATCTCCGGCGTCACGTAGGCCCCCAGCGCCACCTCCTTCCTCGTGATCACCCCCGACGCCGGCGCCCTCACCGCCACCAGCCTCGACGGCGACCCCTTGCTCGCCAGCGCCTCCAGCTCCCGCCCCGTCAGCCCCAGCAGCTCCAGCCTCCTCCCAGCCGCCTCCGCCAGCCCCGCCCCCGCCCCGGCGGCCCCTCCTTGTCCGGAAGTTCCGTGTATGGAAGTTCCGTGTTCCCCGCGCCAGCGGCGGGCGAGGAGGAATTCCTCCTGGGCGCGGTAGATCTCGGGGGCATAGAGGTAGGCGAGGGGCTGGCCTGCGGCGACGCGGGCGCCGATCTCGGCGACGAGGACGCGCTCGATGTAGCCCGGGGCGCGGACGTGGACGCGGCTCTCGCCCTGCTCGGGGGAGGCGACGAAGGCGGGGGCGCGGAGGGACTCGTCGAGGTCGAGCTCCTCGGCGCGGACGACGCGGACGCCCATCTTCTGCGCCCGGTCGAGGTGGACGGCGATGGGCATGACGCCGGGGACCTGGCTGCCGGCCTGGTCCATCTCCTTCTGCGCGTCCTGGCGGCGGGCCTCGATCAGCTCGGGGTCCAGGGGCATCAGCTTCATGTGGCAGAGGGGGCAGTCGCCGGCCTCGTCGGTGACGACGAAGGCATGCTCGACCATGGGGCAGGTGTAGCGCTGGCCGCCCTTGCCGCCGCGGGCCAGCAAGGTCCACGACGAGAAGAGGGCGAGGAAGGCGGTGGCGGCCAGCAGCAACCAGCGCAGCGCGGCCATCGGCCGGACCCCGGGGGGCGGGGGCTCCTTGCCCTCCTGCAGCTCGGTCCCGTCGCTCATGGCGTCTCCCCCCGGTGCAGGGCGGCGATGTCCCCGGTGGCGAGGGCCAGCTCCAGCGCGGCCCGGGCCTGCTCGGCGTCGGCGCTGACCACCATCAGCTCGACCTCTCGCAGCTCGTGGGCTGCCTCGAACCAGCGGGCCGCCTCCGAGCCCCCGGTGATGTAGCCGGTGCGCGCCGCCTCGACGGCGCGCCGGGACGCCGGCAGCAGCCTTCGCTCCAGCGTCGCGCGGCGGCGCTCCAGCGCCTGGAGCCGGGCGTGGGCGCTGGCCACCCCCTGCGCCACCCGCAGCTGCGCCGCGTCCACGTCGAGGCGGCTCGCCTCCCGCTCCGCCTGCATCGCCTGCCCCTCCGCCGCCAGCCCCCGGGCCAGCCAGGGGAGGCTCATCGAGAAGGTCGCGCCCCAGGTGTGGTTGCCCGGATCCTGGGGGCCCATCCAGCCATAATTCAGACCCACGGTGTACATCGGCGCGCGGCTCATCTGCTCCGCGGCCTCGGCCCGCGCGGCGTCGCGCCTCGCCGCCAGCGAGGCCGCCAGCAGCTCCGGGCTCTGGCGCAGCGCCCGCTCCTGCAGCGCGGCCAGCGGCTCCGACGGGGGGCCGGGCGGCGGCTCCGGCTCCAGCTCCAGCGGCGCCTCCGGCGGGCGACCCAGCAGCACGTTCAGCGCGCCCCGGGCCCGGGCCTCCTCCCCCTGCGCCATCTCCTCTTCCGCCTGCTGCGCCGCGGTCTCTCGATCGATCCGCGCCAGCTCCAGCAGCGTGCCTGCCTCGGTGCTCTGCCGGGTCTGCACCGCGGCGGCCAGGTCCCCCAGCAGGCCCCGGTGGCCGCCGTGCAGGGACCCACGCGCCCGCGCCTCCTGCAGCTCGATCGCCAGCAGGGTCGTCTGCCCCAGCAGCTCCCGCTCCTGCAGGCTCAGGTCCGCGCTGGCCATCCGGGCCTCCTCGATCCGGGCCTGCGCCTCCGCGCCCCGCGCCTTGCCCGGCGGGAACGCCTGCTGGATCCCCACCATCCACATCGTCCCGTGGGCGTACAGGAACGGAGGCCGCAGCGGCGCCTGCCACAGCTGCGCCATCGCCATCGGCGCCGGCAGCCCCTCCGCCGCGCTCGCCTGCGCCAGCTTCCCCCGGGCCCGCTGCGCCATCGCCCGCAGCCCCGGGTGCCGCCGGATCACCTCCCGCAGCAGCGCCCCCCGGGTCCAGCGCCCCTCCGCGGGCGGCGCCCCGGCCTGGTAGCGGGCGGCCTGCGCCTCCAGCTCCTGCGGGACCGAGCCCCGCGGCACCCGCACCTGGCCCGGCACCCCGCAGCCCCCCAGCAGCGCCGCCAGCAGCAGCAGCGCCCCGCATCCACCCCCGCGGGGGCGAGGAACCCCTGAACATGACGAGAATCCCATCGTGATCATCCTGTCGAATCGTGCGCGATTGTTCCCTGAGATATAGGGAAGTTCCATGTACAAGCGGGACGGGGCCCGGGTGTAGGGAATTTCCATGCAAGCTGGCCGACGAGGCGGAGCGGGGGCGCGGCGAAGGGGCCGCGCGGCCGTTCAGGACAGCAGGCGCGCGAGGAGGGCGAGGCGACGGGCGAGGGGAGGGGGGGGAGGGGCCCGGGCCGGCGGGCGCCCCGGCGCGGGGGTCGGCGGCGGCGCTGCCCGCGCGAGGGGGGGCGAGAGCGCCCGGAGCGCCGGGCCCCCGGGGGGGGGGAGCGCCGCGGTCAGGTCTAGGGAGGGCCCCCCGGGGAAGGCCGGGGCGAGGTCCGGGCGCTCCTGGTAGGTGCAGCAGGAGGCGTCGTCGAAGGCCTGACCGTCCTCCCAGCGGGTGAGCTGGCAGCAGGCCGAGAAGTGGAGGACCCCGTCCACCGCGCAGCGCGCGTAAGGCTGGCCCCGGAGCAGCACGGCGCAGAGCACCGCCAGCAGCCCCACCAGGGCGATCAGGCGCCGGCGCAGGAGGGGCGAGGTCACTGGCCCCGGTACGCCCGGGCCACGGCGTCGGCGTTGGCGCCGATGATCCAGACCACGTCGTTGTTACCCCGGTCGACGCTGGTCACCGGGATGGCGCTGGTGCCGGTGGCCTGGCGGGCCCGATCGTGGGCCGCCGGGTTCTGGTCGATGTCGATGTAATCAAAGGGTATCTGCTGGTCGCGAAGCGCCTGCTGGAGCCGCTTGCAGGGCCCACACCAGTCGGCCCCGTAGATCGTCACCGCCCCCTGGTAGCTGGACGGCAGGCGCCGCGAGGTGCCCCCTCGGGGCGAGCCTGCCGCATGGCCAAGGCCCGAGGCCAGCAGCAAGACCCCCAGGCCTTCCGAGAAGAGGCGCCGACGCGAACGCATGAGGGCGCAGTCTAGCACGACACAGGCGGGGCGGAGGGAGGGCGACAAAACAACGAACCCCCGCTGCGGGAGCAAGCGAGGGTCAGGTTGCGGAGAGGGAGGGATTCGAACCCTCGGAGGCGGATTAGGCCTCGCGCGCTTAGCAAGCGCGTGCCTTCGACCACTCGGCCACCTCTCCTGGTGAAGCGGGGAGAGCTTCTACCACCCTCGCCTGGCGGTTTGCAAACCTTTTTGACGGCCCTCACCCGCAGGGAGGCGGAGGCTTCAGAGCTGGCTGGCCAGGATCATGTAGACCTTGCCGCCCTCGTAGGCCTCGGCGCTTCCGCCGCGGGCGTAGCCGAGGCGGAGGGTCGGGGAGAGGAAGTAGCTGACGGTGAAGTCGGCGAGGAGCTCGGCGCCGTAGCCGGTATGAAACTGCTCGCGCCAGCGCCGCAGGTCGAGGTCATTGAAGGCGCCGCCGTAGTCGAGGAACGGCTGGATCGAGAGGCGATTGAAGAAGATGGGCAGGGTGGAGAGGCCGCGCTCCGGGTGCCAGAGGGGGGCACGGTACTCGATGGTGCCGGCGTGAAACTGGCGGCCCGAGTAGGCGCTGGGCGGGTACCCCCGGAGCACGAAGCCGCCCTGGAACAGGTTGGGGGTCAGGCCCGTCAGCAGCGGCAGATCGACGAAGCCTCCGACGAAGTAGCGCCCCCGGAAGCCCTGCTCGCCGGTGGAGACCCCGGAGCGAAGGGCCAGGCTGGCGGTGTGGTCCGGGTGCCAGGGGGTCTGCCGGACATGCTGGAGCACGTAGGAGAAGGAGGCGACGTTGTAGTCCGAGCCCAGGGCCTCGGTGGCCACGTCCGCGCTCACGCTCAGGGCGGTGCCCCGGGCCGGGCCCACCGAGTAGAGGTAACGCTCCTGGTTGCTGTAGGAGAAGCCCAGCCGCAGCGCCGACAGCAGCCCCTGGTACGGCGGCAGCACCGTCACCTGGCTCTGGGGGTTCAGGTCGCGCCGCAGCGGTAGCCGCGCGTCGTAGGTGGTCGCCGCGTAGCTGGCCGAGAAGGAGAACCAGTCGAAGGCGCGCGGGTAGTAGGCGCTGATCGTCGAGAAGAGACCGAAGAACTCCTCCGGGTACCGCGGCTGCTCGTCGTTGATGCGGGCCTGCTGCGCCGGGTTCACCGAGCGAAACAGGCTCAGCGACAGGTCAAAGGGCAGGCGGTTGTAGCTGTAGGTGAGGGAGAACTGGGGCTCCGCCTCCTCGCTGATCGCCATGTTGGCCAGGAGCCCATGGAAGCCCGCGATGTCCTGCCCCGCCGCGGAGAGCGTCAGCGTCTGCCCGAAGGTCCCCGGGCCGTAGGCCAGGGTGTACGCGTAGGGGCGCAGCGTGGGCCAGGGGTTGTAAGGCTTCCGCGTCCAGTGGCGGCGGCGGGGCTTCGGGTGCGGCGCCGGGCGGTCGTCCTGGTAGGTGGGGGCCTCGACCCAGCGACCCCGGTCCAGCTCCATCGCGAAGAGATCGAAGCCGTCGGAGGTGTACCCCACGTACAGCATCGTCTTCCCGTCCGGCGCCACCTCCGGCATGAACGCCCCGGTGCGCACGTTCGTCACCTGCCACTGCTTCCCGCTCTCCAGGTCGTGGGCGTAGATGTTGTGAATCCCGGTGCGATCGGACGAGAAAAACAGGGTCTTCCCGTCCGGGGACCAGGAGGGCTGCAGGTCCATCGCCCGGTCCCGGCTCAGCTCCGTGAACTGACCGTCGCTCGCGTTCACCACCCGGATGTCCCGGTAGCCCCCCCTCGACCACGACGAGTACGCGATGCGCCTCCCGTCCGGGGCGAAGCGCGGCGTGTACGCCTGCTGGTAGCGCGCCGAGGGGACCAGCACCCGGGCCGGCCCCAGCTCCCCCTCCGGCGTCACGTCCGCCACCGACAGGTACTGCGTCCCACGCCGGTTCACCGCGAAGGTGAGCTGCCTGCCGTCGAACCGCACGTCCGGGTCGATCGCACGCTGCCCCTTGCTCAGCCGGATCCGCTCCGGCTCGTCCCCCTCCGGCGACGCCTTCCCCGGCGCCAGCCGGAACAGGTCAGAATATCCATACACCAGCCGGTGAGGCTCGATGGACGAGAAGAACAGCGACCCGTCCCGGGCAAAGGACGCGCTCCCCTCGCCGGCGGTCCGGATCCACAGGTCCCGGCTCGACTCCCAGGCCTCCCGCGCCGATGGCACGAACATCCGGTGGTACCCGGGGCGGTGGTGCCCGTCGTCCAGGTAGTAGAGAACTTCCGGAGTTTCGGGGGAGCGGCGCGCGTGGGCTGGCACCCAGCGGGGCCGCCCCGTCTGGCGCCCGTGGTGCGTCAGCCGGTGCCCCTCGCGCAGGCCCCCGGGGGAGGCCGCGGCCCGGTCGAGCTGGGCCCGGTACAGGCGCTCGAGGTGATCTTTCCACCCGTCGTAGAGCTGCTCGTAGGTGCGCCCCGTGGCCCGCTGGATGCTGCGGTTGATGCCGAAAGGGATGGGTTGCTTCCCGTAGTCGGCGGCGATGGTGCGCATCGTGTGCTCGCCGTAGGTCCGGTAGATCCAGGTGAGGAACCGGGAGCCATAGAGGTACCAGAAGTTCCCCATGGGCCAGGCCCGGGGCCCGTGGGAGATCTTGTCGAGCCCCGCCATCCGGTTCTCGATGACGTTGGCCCGCAGGTACATGTCAAAGACCGACGACCGGTTGCGCCCTCCGCTGGTCTTCTCCGACTCCTCCAGGATCGCCAGCCCCTCCAGGATCCACCGGGGCTGGAGCTGGTTTGGCGCCGTCGTCTTCCCCAGCACCACGTTGAGCAGCGCCGGCAGCCCGCTGATGTTGTCCACGTGCAGGATGTGGGTGTGCTCGTGGGTGATCAGCTCGAGAAACCAGTCGTCGTAGTCCGCCAGCGGCGACATGTCGTCCGGCGCCGTGGCAAACAGCCGGATCGTGTTGTACGGCAGCGCCGTCGCCGACCCGTTGGCCGACTCGGTCCCATCCGTCAGCAGCACGTGGGTCACGTCCGGCGGCCGGTGCCCCAGCGCCGGCACCAGGCGCTCGTGGACCTCCTCCATGAGATCCGCCACGTCCTCCGCCAGCGGCTCCAGGGTCCGCGGGTAGTGCACCCGGAAGTGGGACGTCTCCAGGGTCAGGTACTCCTGGAAGGGGTCGTTGATGGCGTGGGCGGCCCGCGGCGCCGCCAGCGTCAACGCGAGGGCAAGGGCCCCGCGGGCGGTGCGCATCAGAGGTCGTCGTAGAAGAGCGGCTCCCGGTTCCGCACGTAGCGGTACACCAGCTGCCGGGCGTCGTTGCTGATCTGCGTGAAGCGGGCCCCGAACCCGGGGGACTCCCCCGAGCTGCTGTCCCGCACCCAGGTCACCACCCCCGCCGACTCGAACTCGAAGCCCCCGGGCAGCAGCACCCGCAGCGCGATCCCGGTCCCCACCGGCGGCACCTTGCTGTAGGTCGCCACGAAGATCCCGCCGTGCTCGATCACGTCGTTCCCCGAGAGCCCCTTGTAAAAATTCGCCGGGCTGTTGATCCCCAGGGCCACCTCGAAGCGCGTCGACGCAAACGAGGCCGGGCGCGCCGGGACCTTGTTGGAAGGCGCCGCCGCCGGGACCGCGGGCACCGACGGCGCGACCGAGGGCACCGGCGGCGCCAGCGGCTGCGGCGCCGGCTGTGCCAGCGGCGTCGCGAAAGGATCGTTGAACTGATGCACCGCCGGCGCCGCGGCGGCCTGCACCGCCGGCGCCGCGGCGGCCTGCACCGCCGGCTGCGCCAGCGGCATCGTGTGCGCCGGCTGGAACGTCGGCGCTGGCTGCACGGGGGCTTGCTGCACCGGCGCAGGCTGGAAGACCGGTGCTGGCTGCACCGGCGCAGGCTGAAAGACCGGCGCTGGTTGCTGGATCGTAGAGGCGATCGGAGAAGGGGCCGGCTGTGGCTGCGGCTGCGGCTGCGCAGCGACCGGCGCGGGGGCGGCCTGCACGGGGGCAGCTGGCGCGGAGGCGGCCTGCGCGGCGTCGTTGGCCCTGGAGAGAACGAAGACCATGCCGAGGGAGGTGGCGACGGCCTCGGTGGCGTTGATGACCGCGGGGTGATTGAGCGAGGCCTGGTGCTGGAGCATGTTGAGGGCTCGCCGGACCTGATCGCGGGCCTCGGGGGCGGTGCCGAGCTGCGCGGTGCGCTCGATCGCATGGAGGGCCCCCATGGCCATGGCGACGGGCTCGGCGACATCCATCAAGGCGGGGGGTACCGAAGGATCCGATTGAAGCAGGCCAAGCGCCCTGGCGAGCGTCTCTCTTGCCTGTCTGGCCTGGGTAACGTGTTCGGACATGAGATCTCCCGGAGCGAGGCCGCTAGCGGGCCCCTCCGCGCAAGCTAGCATCCATCTCCGCGCCACGGACAGCCACCGCCTGCACAAAGGCCGCGATGCGGGGCCCATCCCAGGTCTCGCCGTCGACCTCGGCGCGCTTCAGCTCGATCGCCCCGTCCCCCACCCGCAGCACCGCGCGCCCTCCCACCACCACCACCTCACCAGGCCTCAACGCACCCGGGTACCTCGGCGCGGGCCCTGCTTCGAGCACCGTGATCAGCTCCCCGTCCAGCTCGAAGAAGGCCCCGGGCGAGGGGGCCAGGGCCCGGATCCGCCGCAGCACCCGCGCCTCGGTGTCGTTGCAATCCAGCTCCGCCAGGTCGTCCCCGGGCTGCGGCGCCGCGGTGGCCGCCGTCTCGTCCTGGGATCGCTCCGCCGGCGGCGCCCCCGCGGCAAAGGCCTGCACCACCTCCCGCAGCAGCGCCAGCGAGGGGCGGTCCAGCGCCCGCGCCAGCCGCCACGCATCCCACCGCGGGTCGATCCGCAGCGCCTTCTGCCCCAGGATCGCCCCGGTGTCGTACTCCTCCGCGATCCGGTGCGCCGTCACCCCGGTCTCCTCGTCCCCCGCGTCGATGGCCCAGAAGTAAGGATCTGGCCCCCGGTGCCTCGGCAACAGCGACGGGTGCACCCCGACGCCCCCTCGCGGGCAGGCGTCGACCAGCGTCATCGGGAGCCGGGTGGTCCAGAACCAGCTCACCAGCAGCTCGGCGCCGGAGTCCTTCAGGCGGGCGAGGAGCGCCGGGTCCTCGACCCGGGGGCGCTCCAGGAGCCGCGGGCCAAAGCGACGCCGCGCACGCCACAGGCCCACGGCGTCGAGCCGGGACAGGGCCACCATCCCCAGCTCGTGGCCATCGCGCTCCAGCAACAGGGCCCCGAGGGGGAGGCCAAAATAGGCGATCTTCATCGGCTGCTAGCCGATCTCCACGGGGCCGTGGCCGGTCTGGAGCAGGTGGAGGATGAGCTGCGCCTCCTGGCCCGCCTCGTACTCCGGGTGGACCCGCAAGAAAGCCTCCAGGTGGCGAGCGGCGTCGGCACGCTGCCCCAGGGCCGCGTAGGCCATGCCCACCGCGTGAAGCGCGTCCGGATCGTCGTTCTTCAGCGCCAGGGCCTTCTTCCCCTCGGCGATGGCGCCACGAAAATCCCGGAGACGGCGCAGCACCTGGGCCAGGGACCCGCGAGCCCCGAGGTAGCGAGGCTCCAGCTTGACCGCCGCCTGAAAGGCATCCCGCGCCTCTTCCAGCCGACCGATCTCGTAAAAAGCGACCCCCATGAAGTAGTACACGTAAGGGTTCCGAGGGTCGCTCCGGGCCTTGTCCCGGAGCAGGTAGAGGGCCTGCTGCGGCTGCCCCTCCTGCAACAATTCGGACACCTCTTCGACCGCATCCCAGTGGGCGCTGTCGAGCTGATCTTCGGGCGTCAGTGCCATGATACCCCCCTCTTTAGCACCACCGCCGGGGGCCGCGGGGGGGGCCTTCCGAGGGGGAGGGCGAAAAAAATTCATCCCCCCGCGAGACCCGTGCAGAGGCTTGATTTGCCGGGTTTCGTTTCCATGTTCGATCCCTGATGTCACGGGGCAGGCACGGGGGTTGCTTAGAATTGCGACATGCTCAAGGCCGATGATCTCGCCCTGCTCCAGTCCCTCGTGAGCCACATCACCGAGGGGTTGTCCGCGCTGCCCGAGAACGAGGAGCTCCGCTACGCCTACCGCCTGGCGACCGCCCACGCCCTGTCGCTCAGCGATCAGCTCGCCGAGATCGAGCGGCTCCAGGCTCGTCTTGGCCCCGTCAGCCAGGTCCGGCTGGCCTCCTGAACGCTTGTCGCCGCGAGCCACCGCAGGCATGCGCGGGGCCATGGCGAAGATCATCATCAACGGGGTCACGGGGCTGCAGGCGCTGGCGGGGCAGGAGGTCGGGGTCACCGGATGGAAGACCATGGACATGGATCGCATCCGCACCTTCGCGAAGGCCACGGACGACCACCAGTGGATCCACGTCGACGAGGAGCGCATCGCCCGGGAGAGCCCCTTCGGCAAGCCCATCGCCCACGGGTACCTCTCCCTCTCCCTCGTCGCGGGCCTCTTCTTCGAGCTCCTCGATCTCCAGGGGTTTGCCCTCGTCATCAACTATGGCACCAACAAGGTCCGCTTCCCCAACCCCCTCAAGGCCGGCGACCGCTTCCGCCTCGCCATGAAGCTCGGTGAGGTCAAGGACGTCGGGGGCGGCTGGGTCGAGGCCGCCTTCCTCGCCAGCATCGAGGTCGAGGGTCAGTCCAAGCCCGCCTGCGCCGCCGAGTGCATCTACCGCTTCAAGGCCGCCTGATCGAAGATCCAGGCCCGTTGCCGGCCGGATGCGCTCGCCTCGCACGTTCGCTCTTCCGGTGATGGATCCGCGCCTTCCGCGGGAGCAGGTGGCGTAGAATGCAGGCATGGTTCCTCGCTCCTTTCGCTCCCCGCTGCTGGGCGCCCTGCTCCCCCTTGCGCTTACCTTCGTCCCTTCCGTCGCGCGCGCGGCCATCACCGTCCCTGCTGCGCAGAAGGTCGGCCCCCCGGTGGCCTCGCCGGCGGTCAAGCAGCTCTGCGCCCAGGTCCTCGACAACGTGGTCTCGGCGGATCCGCACCAGCTCACCAACCTGCCAACCTACATGGCGGCCATCGACAACCCCGCCAACGCCGCGCTCCTCAAGCCCCTTCAACTCGGGCCCATCGACGTGGCGGTCCACGGTGGCTGCTTCTCCGGCGGCGATTACAAGGTCGACCTGGTCTGGCCCAGCCCCCAGGGCAACGGCGCCTTCCGGGTCCGCGGCTTTCTCAACGTGACCGGCCAGGGCGGCCCCGTCGAGTGGACGATGGGCCTCATGGGCAACGACTCGGTGCGCCTCCTGGTGGGCTCCACCTCCGTGCTGGCCACCAACTGGGCCGACAGCAACAACTGGAAGCGCTTCACCCACGTCACCTTCGAGGAGCCCGGTCTCTACCCCATCGAAATTCAGTGGAGCACCAACCATTCTTGCCAGGTCGACCCCCTCGAGGTGGTCTACGCCCCCTCCTTCCTCCCCGGCTGGGACGGGAAGACCTGCGCCACCAACGGCACCCTCGGCACCGCCTGCAGCGATGGCCTCGAGCCTGACCCCGCCTTCAAGCTCCTCGGTGTCGGGGACGAATTGCTCCCGACCCTCGACGGCTCCCTCCCCCCTCTCGCGTCGGATAAAGATCAGGACGGGATCTCCGACTCGGACGAGGGCTTCTTCTGCTCCGGCGGCCCCGATACGGATGGCGACAAGACCCCCGATTACCTCGATACCGACAGCGATGGCGACGGTGTTTCTGACAAGGACGAAGGCAAGTCGGATACCGACGGCGACGGGAAGCCCGACTTCCAGGACGCCGACGACGACGGCGATGGCATCCTCACCAAGGACGAGATCGCCCTCGCCACTGCCGCGGGGCTGACCGATGACGTCGATGGCGACGGGAAGAAGAACTGGCTCGACACCGATGCCGACGCCGATGGCGCTCTCGACTCGGTCGAGGGGACCGGCGACAGCGACGGTGACAAGATCCCCAACTTCCTCGACAACAACAAGCAAGATACCGACGGCGACGGCCTCACCGACGACGAGGAAGGTGGCGGTGATACCGACGGCGATGGCAAGCCTGACTTCAACGACCCCGACGACGACAACGATGGCATCCCCACCAAGGACGAGATCGAGGCGGCCCTCAATTCCGGTCTTGGCGACGACGTCGATGGCGACGGGAAGAAGAACTGGCTCGACACCGACGCCGACGCCGATGGCCTCGACGATGGCACCGAGGGGACCGGCGACAAGGACGGCGACGGGAAGCCCAACTTCCTCGACGCCGCCACCGAGGACCAGGACGGCGACGGCCTCACCGACGACCAGGAAGGCGGCGGCGATACCGATGGCGATGGCAAGCTTGACTTCAACGATCCGGATGACGACAACGACGGCCTGCTGACCAAGGACGAGATCGAGGCCGCCACCAAGGCCGGGCTCGGCGATGACGTCGACGCGGATGGCAAGAAAAACTGGCTCGACACCGACGCTGATGCCGATGGCCTCGACGACGGTGACGCCGCCGAAGGGACCGGCGACAAGGACGGCGACAAGATCCCCAACTTCCTCGACAACAACAAGCAAGATACCGACGGCGACGGCCTGCCCGATGAGCAGGAAGGCAACGTTGACTCGGATGGCGACGGGAAGCCCGACTTCAACGATCCGGATGACGATGGCGATGGCATTCTGACCAAGGATGAAATTGCCGCCGCCGCTGCCGCGGGGCTGACCGATGACGTCGATGGCGACGGGAAGAAGAACTGGCTCGACACCGACGCCGATGCCGATGGCCTCGACGACGGGACCGAGGGCACCGGCGACAAGGACGGCGACGGGAAGCCCAACTTCCTCGACGCCGCCACCGAGGATCAGGACGGCGATGGCCTCACCGACGACCAGGAAGGCGGCGGTGATACCGATGGCGATGGCCTCCCGGATTACAAGGACGCCGACGACGACGGCGATGGCATCCTCACCAAGGACGAGATCAGCTTCGCCAACGATGCGTCCCTCGGGGATGATGTCGACGGCGATGGCAAGAAAAACTGGCTCGATGACGAGGATGACGGCGATGGCATCCCCACCAAGGACGAGGTCGCCGCAGCCTCTGGCGCGGGACTGAGCGACGATGTCGATGGCGACGGGAAGAAGAACTGGTTTGACACCGACGCCGACGCCGACGGGATCGACGATGGCACCGACGGGACCGACGACAAGGATGGCGATGGGAAGCCCAACTTCCTCGACGCCGCCACCGAGGATCAGGACGGCGACGGCCTCACCGACGACCAGGAAGGCGGCGGCGATACCGATGGCGACGGGAAGCCTGACCTCCAGGATGACGACGACGACGGCGATGGCATCCTCACCAAGGACGAGATCGAGGCCGCCACCAAGGCCGGGCTCGGCGATGACGTCGACGCGGATGGCAAGAAAAACTGGCTCGACAAGGACGCTGACGGCGACTCCATCGAGGATGGCGTGGATGGGCTCAGCGACGCCGATGGCGATGGAAAGCCGGAGTTTCTGGATGACGATGACGACGGCGACGGCATCCTCACCAAGGACGAGATCGAGGATGCCACCAAGGCCGGTTTGACCGACGACGTCGACGGAGACAGCAACAAGAACTGGCTCGACAAGGACGCCGACGGCGACGGCAAAGAAGATGGGGTCGAAGGTCGTGGCGACGACGATGGCGACAGCATCCCCAACTTCCTTGACCCCGTGGATCAGGGGCAGGGAGGGGCCGGCGGTGGCGCCGGTGCTGGCGGCGAGGGGGGGGCCGGCGGCGAGGCCGGCGCGGGTGCTGGCGGTGAAGCCGGTGCTGCGGGCGCCGGGGCCGGTGGCGAGGCCGGTGCCTCCGGTGCTGGTGCCGCGGGCGAGGCCGGTGCCGCGGGCGAGGCTGGTGCTGCAGGAGAGGCGGGTGCCGCGGGGTCATCCGGAACTTCCGGACAGTCCGGTGCTGCGGGCGCCGGGGCCGGTGGCGCGGGGGGTGCAGCGGCGGGTGCTGCGGGTGCGGGAGGGGGCGTGACCAGCGGGCCCGTGGTGCGCGCGGACGCGATGGATCTGGAAGGCGGCTGCTCGTGCAGCCAGGCCGGGGCTGGTGGCGCTCCGGGTGGCGGGGCGCTGGCGGCGCTGGCGTTGCTGGGGCTCTGCGCGCGGCTCCGTCGTCGCCGCTGAGGATCAGCAGCGGCCGGCGAGCCAGGCCTCGACGGCGGCCCGGACCCGGGCCTGGACCGCGGGGGGGACGGGTTCTTCGCGGCGCCGCTGGCAGAGGGCCAGGGCGCTGCGCAGCGTCTCGCAGACCGAGGCGCAGGCGGCGCAGCCCTCGATGTGCTTCTCGATGACCGTGCAATCGATGGGCGCGAGGTCGCCTTCTCGCTTGCGGGACCAGAGCTCGGTGATCTCGGGGCAGGCGCTGGAGGGGGGCGGGGTGCTGACGTCAAGGAAGGGCTTGAGGCGTTCGCGCAGGGCGGCCCGGGCCCGGTGCAACCGGCTCTTGAGGGCATCGACGGAGATCCCCAGGGCCTCGGCGGCTTCCTGGGCGCTCAGGCCCTCGATGTCGCGCAGGTGGAGCACCTCGCGGTAATCCTCCGGGAGCACCGCGAGCGCCGTCGAGAGGGCCCGTGTCATCTGCTCCCGCTCGGTCACCTGCTCCGGGCTCGGGGCGTCGTCGTGCAGGTCGCCCAGCACCTCATCCCCCAGCTTGGGCTGGTTTTTCTTGCCGCGGCGGCGTCGGTTGCAGGCGCTCCGGGTCAGCGCAAACACCCAGCTGGTGAGCGACGCTCGCCCCTCGTAGCCCCCCAGGTTGGAGGCGATGGAGAGCAAGGTGTCTTGCTCGACATCATCGGTCTCCCCGGGGCTGCGGCAGAGCGTCACGCTGAAGCGGTGGACCACCGGGGCGAGCTGGGAAAGCAGGGCCTCCATCGCGGCGCGGTCGCCGGTCCTGGCCCTTTCTACGAGAGGATCCATGGACGACCCATGGTAGCTTTTCTGCGCGCCGGTGCGAACCTTCGGCCCTTGCGCCGGGCTCTCATGCCACAGGATTGACGAGGAGCATCGCTCATGGCCACCCAGAACATCACGTCCAGTTCGTTCAAGACGATCCTCCAGCAGCCGGGCATCGTGGTGCTTGACTGGTGGGCCCCCTGGTGTGGCCCCTGCAAGCGCTTCGCCCCCATCTTCGAGGCCGCCTCGGTCAAGTACCCGGACATCACCTGGGGCAAGATCAACACGGACGAGGAGACCTCCCTCGCGGGCGCCTTTCAGATCCGCTCGATCCCGACCTTGATGGCCTTCCGTGATGGAGTGCTGCTCTTTGAACAGCCGGGCATGCTGCCTGGCTCGGCCCTCGACAAGCTGGTGACCGAGCTCCAGAAGCTGGACATGGGCGAGGTGCGACGCAAGCTCTCGGAGCAGCAGCCCGCTCGCTGAGGAAAGAAAAGCGCCCGGGCGACGGGGGGGGGAGGGGAGGGGAACCGTCGGCTTCCGGGCGCTGGTCTCTTCTCATTGCGCGGGCCGTGCCAGCCCTTTCCACGGGCATGTTTCCATGAATTGACGCTGGTCCGAGGGGTGATCTCTTCCACCTCTGGGAGGCCTTCCTTTCAGGTTCGAAAGACCCGCCCCCTGGACCGTCGTTTGACGGCCTGCGGCGGAGCGGCGACCATCGGCCTCATGCTTCGAGCTTCCAAGATTCACCTCCCGGGGCGTCTCTCCCTCCTGGCCCTGGTGGCGGCCTGCGTCGCCCCGGTGACCCTCTCCTCGGAGCAAACACCCGTCGTGGCGGCGGGTTTTCCCCAGGAATTCCCCACCCTGGGGGCAACCGGTGCCCTTGGTGCCTGGAGCGCGAGGCCCTCCGGGATCTCGGTGAAGCTCCCCTCGCTGGCCGACGCATCGACCGAGCTCAGGACCAGCAAGAGCGCCCTCGGGTTCCGCCTCGCCGGGGCTCGCCCCGTGGCCGCCTCCGCCAGGGGCAACGAGGTCGTGTACCCCGGCGCCCTGGGCGAGGGCACCGAGCTGGTGCTGCGCCCCCGCGAAGACGGCGTCGAGGACCTGGTGCGCTTCGCCGCTCGCCCCCTGCAGGAGGCCGT
>JALOQB010000425.1 GCA_025453595.1 Polyangiaceae bacterium | reverse complement strand
GCCGCAGCCGCAGCCGCAGCCGCAGCCGCAGCCGCAGCCGCAGCCGCAGCCGCAGCCGCAGCCGATTCTTCTTATTGGTTTGAGGTCAACAGGATGGTTTGATGGGTATCGATTCTATATAGATAGAAATCATCTATAGAAAATCACCATACACCATTCCCTCCCGCTGCATGTCTCTGCAGAAAGATCGATGCCGACCTCGGCTGGGGCTGCGGCTGGGGCTGCGGCTGCGGCTGCGGCTGCGGCTGCGGCTGCGGCTGCGGCTGCGGCTGCGGCTGCGGCTGCCGGAGAGGGTCGGCTGCGGCTGCAGGAGAGGGTCGGCTGCGAGTCAAAGCGGTTCTCTTGAGCCGCTGGGAGCAGGGAGGGGATCCGGCTGGGAAATCAGGGGGAAGGGCGTGCTTCGGGTGGAAGGGGGAAGGTCTCCCGGAGGAAGCGCAGCGGCATGTTGTGGCCCCCGGGGGTTGCGGCGATGGATACATGGAGCCGGGTCGAATCCGGGGTGATCACGGCCTCGCGGACCGTGGGGTACCCGAAGGGCCCCTTGCGAGCGCAGCCGCCACGATCGTTGAACTCGACGCAGGTGCTCTCCAGCGGGAACAGGCCGAGCTCGTGGCGCTGGTTGCCGTTGGGGGAGAGCAAGGTGACCGCCAGCTTCTTCCGCGTGCTGTCCTCGGCGACCAGGAGCATCCAGCCGCAGAGGGGGGCGTCGAGCACCGCGAGGGGCCGGTAGCTGGTGGCTCCGATGGGCTGGGAAGCGAGCTTCCGTAGCAGGTTTCGCGGGGTCACAAATCCCTTGCCTGCGGCCTCGGCGACGAACTCGTTGCTGGCGCGCTCGAAGGCCGGGCAGTTCTCGCCTTCCTTGAACAGGAGCCGGCTCGATACCCCCCGGGAGCGGGTCAGATCCAGGATCTCGCCCCGGGTTTCGGGGCAATGCTCCCCGGCGGTCGAGCGCTCCCGGGTGGAGAGGACGGCGCCCTGCCCCTGGGCGTTCATCCCGACCAGCAAGGGGACGGCGAGATCCCAGGAGCATTTCTTCTGCTCGACGGTCTCCGCCGTGGTGCTGGTCCGCAGCGCCGCCGCGCACTCGGAGGCCCGGGATAGCCCCGGGATCCCGGGCAACTCCACGTCGGCGAGGGAGGCCAGAAGCTCCGGGGAGAGCTGGTTCCCCGGGGTCGGCGGGGGCGGGAGCGCGCAGCGGCCGTCCGCCCGCGGGGCCCCGCTGCCCACCGGCGCGGTCGAGGCCACCGGCGACGCGGAGGCTACCGGCGTGATCATCACCGGGGCCACCGGCGCTGCCGACGCTGCCGGGGCCGAGGCCGTCGGTCCGGCGGTCGGCAGGGGCGGGGCGGCGGGCTGTGGGGCCGTGCTGGCGGCGTTCGAGCAGGCGGTCAACAGAACGAGAAAATACGTACCATCGCGGAGAGAAAGGATCATGGCAGGCACCAGGAGACGGGGAGGATGCAGGCAGGTCAGGGGGCCTCGACGACGCCGCCGTTGAAGCGCGCCAGGAAGGCTTCTTCCGGGAGGCCTCGCCGGGCGAGTGCCGCCCAGAGATCCCGGACAGGATCAAAGACCCCCTCGTTGGATTGATCGAAGGTGCCCCAGTGGATCGCCACGCTGCGGCTCGCTCCGAGGGCGAGGTGCGCCGCCACCGCCTCGTCCGGATCGATGTGCTGGGAGCGCATGAACCACCGGGGCTGGTACGCGCCGATGGGCAGCAGCGCCAGGGACGGCGCCCCCAGGCGGGCGCGGATCTCGGCGAAGTGCGGGCCCCAGCCTGTATCCCCGGCGAAGTAGGCGCTCCCGGAGGGGCCTGCGACAAGGAAGGAGCCCCAGAGCAGGTGGTTGTGATCTGCCAGGCCCCGGCGGGACCAGTGCTGCGCCGGGGCGAAGGTGATGGTGAGGGCACCCACGGTCGTGGCCTGCCACCAGTCGAGGTCCTCGGCGCCGCTCACCCCCTCCTGCTCCAGCAACGCCCGGGTGCCCAGGCCCGCCAGCACCCGGGGGTGATGGGCCCGGGCCAGGCGCCGCAGCGTGGGCAGATCGAGGTGGTCGAAGTGGCTGTGGCTGAGGAGGATCGCGTGGATCGGCGGGAGATCCTCGAAGCGAACGCCCGGCGCCTGGTGCCGCGCGGGGCCCAGCCAGGAGGTCGGCCCGACGCGGTCGGACCAGACCGGATCGGTGAGGATATTGACTTGATCAAGCTGGATCAACGTCGATGCATGATTGATCAGCGTGACCCGGACGCGCCCTGGCGGGGCGGCAGGGGCGGGGGTGGTGGGGCGAGAGGGGATGGTCTCGGGCCAGTCGGGGTCGGGGCCATCGAAGAGCTGCCAGCGGAGGATATCGAGGGGGCCGCGCTCGTCGAAGGGGGCGGCGTAGCGGAAGCGTTCGCCGTCGAAGCGCTCGGAGACGGGCCCCCGGTAGACGGGGGCTCCGCAGGCGAGGAGGAGGGGCGCGAGGGAGAGAAAGGGGAGGAGCCGAGGGGAGCTCAAAAGAGCTTCCACCACTTCTTTTTCGGCTGATCGGGGCCCGCGGTGGGGTCGGGCGGGGGTGCATCAGGAGGAGCTGGGGAGGGGACAGGGGCGGCGGGGCGGGGGGCCCAGCGAGCCTGGAGGGCGAGGGCGCGAGCGCGGAGGGGCCGGCCCTTGTCGGGGGTGACCATGGCGACGAAGTTGGCGTAGCCGACGGCGGCGGCGAGGACGTCGGAGGAGGATCCCCAGCGCTTGCCCTCGGGCCCGTCTTTTTCGAGCTGGAACAGGAAGGCGCGGAAGCGGCGCAGGGTGGCGCGGTCGACGCTGAGCTGGCGGTTGACGACGATGCCGGTGACCTCCTGACGCCGGGAGGCGCGGAGCACGCGGGTCTTCTTCGGGTGGACGCGGAACCCCTCGGCCTGGATCACGTGGTGAACACGGCGGAGCAGGGGGCCGACGTCGGGGGCCCGGAGGGGGCCGCCGTCGGTGAGGGCGAGGCCCTGGGCGGAGAAGGTGAGGTCGTCGGCGTAGCGGGTGTAGACGAAGCCAGAGCGCTGGGCCACGGCCTTGAGCCTGCGGTCGAGGCGGCTGCAAAGGACGTTGGTGAGGGCAGGGGAGGTGGGGGCGCCCTGGGGGAGCTTGCGGGGGCCGCTGGCGACGAAGTAGCGCTCGCCATCGAGGTCGTAGGCCTCGACCTCGGCCTCGGTGCAGAGCAGCGCGAGGACCGTGGCGAAGGCGTCGGCGTAGCCGAGGGCGCGGAAGAGGCCCCGGACCCGGCGGTAATCGACGGAGGGGAAGAAGTCTTGCAGGTCGAGGTTGACAACCACCGCGGCCCGCAGGTGCGGGGTGGCGTTGGTGACGATGGAGCGGCCCTCGCGGAACCCGTGGGCCGCGTCGTTCACCGGGACCCGGTTGAGGAGCCGCTCGAGGACCCACCGCTGGGCCTTCTTCAGCCGCGGCATCGGCGCCGAGATCACCCGCTCCCCGCCGCTCTTCTTGGGCATCGAGAAGCGGGCGTAGTGGTGGATCTTCGAGACCTTGCGCTGGAACGTGAGGAACCGCAGCTCGTTGACCGTCAGCCCCATCTGCCGCGCCATGTCCGCGGCGTCGGTGAACACCGGGAGCCCCCGCTGCCGCAGGCGCTCGGTGTCGCCTTGCAGGTCAGAGAGCCCGTGGGAGACGCCCTCGCCGAGGTAGAGGAGCTGCTGGCGTTGCTGGAGGGTCCAGGCTTCGGCCCGCGCCTTCCGGTCAGCCGCCCGTTTTTCTTTGGTCTTCTTCTGCCGCTCGCGGGACTCGCGCAGGTGCTTCTCGCGGAGCTCTTTCCGGAGCGCCTCGATGTTCACCGTGCGCGTGAGCTGGCCCTGGAGCTTGCTCATCTCTTCGCGCACCTGGCCCATGCGACGTAGCTCGTCCGTCGGGTCCTGGGGGAGGGTGCCGCGCGCAGGCCAGAACCCGAGGCGCACCATCTCTTCGAGGATGTATTCATCCTTCGAGGTGGCCCGGATCCGGTCGTAGATCTCCTGACGAGTTTTGGGCTTGTATTCGTCGGTCATGGGCCATCCCCTCGAAAGGCTGGCCTGCGCGGCGACGGCTGGCTTCGAAAGACGCTGACGCCTGGCTCGATCAACTCAAGCTAGGCACCGGCTACCCCGCTCTGAACGCCGCGGGCAAGGCCCGCGGCGACCACCGCTTCAAGCGGGGTAGCCGGTGCCTAGCACAGTGGAGATCGGGGCAGGGATGCATGAGAAACCAGGGAGCAAGGGCGGCGATCCACCGCCCGGGTTGCAAGACGTAGCCGTCGTCGCGCAGGCGAGCCCCCCGAGGGCGGGGAGCAAGCGGTCAGGAGAACATGCGTCGGTTGTGGGCCAGACGCAAGGCGATCATATGTTCGCAGGGGCCTTTGAAGAGTTTGTTCTGTTGATAGAAATTACACGAACAGCGGGCCTCGACGATACGGAGATCGGCGTCGATGAGCAACGAGGGGTTGTGGTTGGTGCCGTTGCGAGGGCGCACCCGGCCGGTGAGGCGCAGGGCCCGCTCGGGGGTGTGCTGCGCCTGGATCTGATCGACGGCCCCGGTGGCGAGGAGCTGGGCGGCCTTCTGCTCGCGCTCGTTAGAGAACCGCAGCCTGTCGGCGGGCAGCGGATCGCGGCTCAGCTCGCGGGCCCGGTAGACCCCCCGGTGGAGGTCGAAGATGGCGCGCCCCGCCTGGGTGTAGGCGGCGAGGGCGCCGAGCACCGCGGAGCGGGGCAGCTCGAGCTGCGTCGCCAGCTCATCTGGCGTGGCGAACCAGCGCTTCTTCAGGCCGTCAAAGACCCGCTTGCGGGTGAATTCGTCGACCTCCATGCGGGGCGCCAGCAGGTCGAAATTCCCGGAGCGTGACCAGTCGTTGGATGTCCAGCCGCTCAGCCCCAGGGTGAAGCTCATGTCGCCGAGGTCGGCCACGTAGAACGAGGGGAGGCCGGTGCCCAGCAGGTGCACCCGGAAGCGCTGCGCCACCGGCAGCAGCCGCTCGAGGATCAGCAGGCGCCGCCGCCCCCAGGACCGGATCTCGTGGGCCTGCCCGCCCTCGTAGACCGAGCGCCGGCACACCACCTCGTAATTCCAGGGCTCGAAGACCATGCGGATCGGCTTGCCTGGCTCGAGGTGGTAGCGCAGCGAGCGGGGGCCGATCTGCTCCCGGTGGCGGCGGAGGATGTGGCAGAGGTTCTGCACATCCATTGGGTGCAGATCGAAGGTCACCGCGGGCAGCGTCATCGCGGAGCTCACCTGGAGGAAGCCTCGCACCCAGGAGTCGGGGAGATCGATCTTCACCTCGCGGAAGTCGTCCTGGCCCTCGGTCTTCACGTC
>JALOQB010000424.1 GCA_025453595.1 Polyangiaceae bacterium | reverse complement strand
CAAGCGGACACCAAGGCTGACCAGGGAGGGCCGCTTCCTCCCCGGCGTGAACGCCGGGGGTCCCGCGGCTTAACCAAGACGATGAGGCCTTCTGCTGGACGAAGAGCCTTCTCCGCCCAGAGAAGGAGAAGGACTCCTGTTGATCGACTCGACGACGGGGCCGACCCGGGTCGAGATCCATGAGAAGCAGGTGAGCGGCAGCGCCAGGGAGGGGGCTTCGGGGGTGAAGGTGAACGTGATGCAGGAGGGGTACCGGCTCCTCTGCGAGACACCTTGCGCCGTGAACCTCCCCCAGGGGGCCCACGACATCCGGCTCCTCGGAGCCACGAGCAACACGCGCCTCGGGCCCAACCAGACGTGGCACCAGATCGTCGAGGTCGGCAAGCGTCCCACGGTGGTCCGCGTGACCCCGACGGAGCACACCGAAAGGAGCAGCCTCTCCCTCCCCATGTGGCTCTACAGCCTCGGCCTGGCGGGCATGGCCACCGGGGTCTACATCGCAGCTGACACGAAACCCGGGGAGGACATCACCTCGCAGCAGACCAGGAAAACCTGGGGCAGAGGCATCCTGCTGGGGGGCCTGGCGGTCATCGGGTTGACCATCGGATTTGACTACGGGACGGCGCCCACCATGCGCCCCGGGGCCTCGACCACCTTTCGGCTGAACGGCCTGTCCACCCGGTCGCCGGAGGCGATGGCGTGGCCCTCTCGCCCGGGACACTGACAGCGAACGGTGGAGGCCGCAGGGTAACCCCGCTTCAGCGCGGCGCCAGGTAGTGGACGACGCGGCCCGTGTGGTGCTCGATGCGATCCATCCACCGGATGGCCTCCAGGCGTCGTAGCGCGGGCTCGATCTGCAAGGCGCCCTGGGCGGTGTCTTGCAGGATCTCCTGGCGCTGCACGGCGATGGCCTGGGCAAAGGAGCGCTCCAGCTTGGGGGCGGCCAGCCGTTGCCCCTCGCCCCGGAGCCCCGCCATCGCGACCTGGAGGATCTCGACGCAGCTCTCGCGCACCGGGGCCATGTCCTCCTCGCCGGCAGCCTTGAGGCTCCGCTCATCCGCCGCGAACGTACCGAGCTGCACCAGGTGATCGAGGGCATGGAGCACCGCCAGGTGCTGCTCGTGCGCCGCGGCGCTCTCCGACTCGGACGCGATGCCCTCCAGGAACGTGCGCACCGCCGTCAACGCGCCGTCGACGCGGCTCAGCCGCTCCGGGTCGCGCCCGGAGGGATCGCGGAGCCAGCTCGCCAGCAGGTCCAGCGTCTCCAGGGCGATCTCGTGGGTGGTGCGGCGCGCGGTCTCGATGGCCACATCCGCGATGTGGGTCACGCTCGGGTCCAGGTGCCGGGTAAGCTGGGGCCCCTTCTCCGGTAGCAACGCCTCGATCCGGGCCGCAAAGGCGCGCGAAAAAGGCAGGAACAACGCCACCCCGAGCACGTTGAAGGCCGTGTGGAAGGCCGCGATCTGCACCGCCGGATCGCTCGCTCCGCTCGCCGCCAGCACCCCCCGCAGGAACAGGGGAAAGAACACGAACGCGACGAGGCCCGTGACCCCGTTGAACAGCACGTGCGCCAGCGCCGTGCGCCTCGCTGACACCGAGGCGCCGACCGCCGCGAAGCCCGCGGTGACGGTGGTGCCGATGTTCTGCCCGATCACCAGCGCCGCGGCCTGCTCCAGCTCCAGCGTCCCCGCATGCAACGCGGTGAGGGTGGTCGTCACCGCCGCGCTGGAGGACTGCATCACCACCGTCATCAGCGCCCCCACCAGCACCAGCAGGGCCCGCGCCCCGACCCCTCCCCGCGGGAAGCTCGACGGGTCGAAGCCCTGGGACAGGGATTTCATCCCCGCCTGCAGGGTGTCTATCCCAAGGAACAGCAGCCCGAACCCCGCCAGCGCCAGCCCCGCTGCCGCCCCTCGCCCGCGCCCCACCAGCCGCAGCACCGCCCCGACCCCGATCAGCGGCAGCGCCAGCGCCGCCACGTTCAGCTTCAGGCCGATCGTGGACACGATCCAGCCCGTGCTCGTCGTGCCCACGTTCGCCCCCAGGATCACCCCCACCGACTGGGAAAACGTCAGCAACCCCGCGCTCACAAAGCCGATCGTCGCCAGCGTCGTCGCGCTCGACGACTGCACCAGCGCCGTCAAGAACGCCCCCGACAGCAGCGCGGAAACAGGGCCCCCCGTGAACCGGCTCAGCACCTTGCGCAGCGCCTCCCCCGCCAGCGCCTTCAGCCCGTCCGTCATCAGGGACATGCCCAGCAGAAAGAGTCCGATTCCACCCAGGAGGCTCGCCAGCATGTCACCATCTTGTCGCTTCTTTGTGCGGCGACGAAACGTTTGTATTCAAAACAAATACCCTTCGATCGGGGATAGCGCCCCCTGTCCGCGCAAAACAGCTTTTCATCGGGGCATCTGGCCCGGGGTCAGCGCGGCCTCTATGGGTCGTTCCGGCGCCGCGGAGAGGCAACCGCGGGCCCGGATCGAGAGGAACGACGATGCACTTCACGGAAGCGACGCCCCCATCGCTGCTGGGGTTCTGGCTGGTGCTGGCGGCGGTGGTGGTCAGCGCGGTGGCGGCGGTGCACCACAGCACCCGATCGGAGGCCGGCGCGGCCGCCGCCCGGGCCGCATCATGGCGCTTCGCGGCGGGCCTGGCGCTGTGGCTGGGCGGGTTCACGGCGCTGGTGCAGTCGGGGCTCCCGCGGGAGAAGCCGCTGCCCTTCGTGCCCCTGATCTTTGTGCTTTCCAACGTGGCGCCGGTGGTCCTTGCGTTCTCGCCGCTGGGCGCGCGGCTGAGCGCCGGGCTATCGCTCCGGACGCTGGTGCTGTTCCAGGCGTTTCGCCTGCCGCTGGAGCTGGTGCTTCACGCCTGGAGCGGGTCGAGGACCATCCCGGAGAGCATGACCTGGACCGGCTCGAACCTGGACGTGGTCACCGGGATCGTGGCGCTGCTGCTGGCGCCGCTGGCGCACCGGCGCTGGGCGGCCTGGGCGGTGAACCTGGTGGGGTCCGTGCTGCTGCTGAACGTGGCCCGGGTGGCGGTGCTCTCGTCGCCGTTGCCCTTTGGCTGGGACGTGGAGCCCCGGCTACTGCTGGCGGCGTACTGGCCCTACGTGTACATCCTTCCGGTGTGCGTGGCGGGGGCGTTCGCGGGGCACCTGCTGCTCACCCGGAAGCTGCTGGCATCCCGCTGAAGGGGGGGTTCAGGGGCGCCGGGGGTGTTTCTCTCTTTTACCCGAGCGCGCCTGCTGCTTGACCTTGCTGGTCGGCTCCGGAGCGGAGGCCACGGGGAGCGCCTCGACGGCGAGGGAGGGGGGCGCCGAGGAGACAGCAGGCGCCGCGGAGGCCGGGGGAGGGAGCGGCGGGTCGAGGGCGAGGGCAGCGGTCGAGGACGGGGGCGCCGGGGCGGGGCGTAGCAGGGCGACGCAGGCCGCCACCGCGAGGACGACGGAGGCGACCGCGCCCACCCGGAGCATGCGCTGGGAGCGAGGGGGAGCGGCGAGGCCGAGGGAGATCTGCGCTGGCTCCGGGGTGCCCTCGGGGGCATCCATGCAAGGGGGGGCGCGCGTGCCTGCGATCTCCCGGAGGGCATCCCGGAAGGAGAGCGCGTCGGGCCACCGATCCGAGGGAGAAAAAGCCAGGGCCCGGTCGACGACGTCGATGACTCGCTCGTCCAGATCCCAGCGCAGGGAGCGGAGCGACGGGGCCCGCTCCGTCGCGGTCTTGATCAGCACCTCGTTCGGGGTCTCCCCGGGGTGCACAAAGGAGCCCGTCAGCAGCGCGAAGAGCGTCGCCCCCACCGCCCACAGATCGGAGCGCCCGTCGATCTCGCGATTGCGCCCCCGGGCCTGCTCCGGCGCCATGAAGGCGGGCGTGCCGATGGTCGCGCCGGTCCGGGTCACGGAGGGGGCCGTCGGGTCCACCTCCCGCACCCGCGCGATGCCAAAATCGAGCAGCTTGACCTGACCATCGGCGGTCAGAAAGACGTTCTCGGGCTTGATGTCCCGGTGCAAGATGCCCTTGCGGTGGGCCGCGTCCAGCACATCGAGCAGCGCCTGGCCGATCGCCAGCACCTCCGCGAGCGGGAGGCGACCCGCCATCCGGCGCCAGCGGGTGTCCAGGGTCTCCCCGGTGAGGAGCTCCATCACCAGAAAGGGGCTACCGTCCTCGCTCTCGTCGTCATCCAGGATCCGGGCGATCCCCGCGTGCTCGATGCCGTTGGCGGTGTACCCCTCCCGCAGGAAGCGCTCCTGCACCGAGGAGGCAAACGACAGCTGCGGGTGCAGCATCTTGATCGCGACCCGGTGGCCGTTACGGTGCGTCGCCGCGTAGACCGCCGCCATCCCCCCGACCCCGATCAGCTCGTCCAGACGCCACTTGCCGCGCAGCGTGGAGCCAACGCGAGCCAGGGCTTGCTTGTGCAACTCGTGAGAAGGCCCTTCTGGCGACACGCCCCAGCCGATGCCATGGCCCCCGACGTCGGGCCAAATTTCTTTCAAATTGTGTCAACCAGGGCCCCCGGAGGAGGCCGCGACGCCCCCGGCGCCGCGCCGGCGAGCAGCGGCAAGAATTGCCCCTCCTCCGGGTCATAAGCGAAGACCTCCCCGCTCTCGATCTTGTACACCCACCCGTGGATCCGTACCCGCCGCTCCCGGATCGCCGCCGCCACCGAGGGCAACGCCCGCAGCTGCTCCAGCTGCACCAGCACGTTCTCCTCCGTCGTCGCGATCAGCCGCTCTTGCGGGCTCAGATGCCCGTAATTTTCCTCGATGATCCGCCGGGTCTTCGCCGCGTGCTGCAGCCAGCCCCGCACCGCCGGCAGCCCCTCCGTGTCCCCCGGGTTCAGCAGCGCCTTCATCGCCCCGCAGTGCGAGTGCCCGCACAAGATGATGTTCCTCACCTCCAGCGCGCTCACCGCGTACTCGATCGTCGCCTCCTCCCCGCTCGCCCCGGGCCCCTCCGGCACCAGGTTGCCCGCGTTCCGCAGGATGAACAGCTCCCCCGGCGCCGTCTGCGTCAGCAGGTTCGGGTTGATCCGCGAGTCGGAGCACGTGATGAACAGCGTCTCGGGCTTCTGCCCGTGGGCCAGCTGCTCGAAAAAATCTTTTCGCCGCTGGAAGTACTCGCTCTGAAACTGGTGGAGCCCCTTGATCAGCTTTTGCACGCGTCTTCAGTCTGCATGAGGCCCCCTGCACCGGTCCATACCTGACCCTCCCCGGGGGCCCATTGGTGTCAGTTAAAACCCCCTCTCGCTCCGCTGCGATGACCCGGTTTCGCCCCTCGCGTTTGGCCTGGTAGAGCGCCTCGTCGGCGGCCTTGAGGAGGGAGGGGGCGCTGTCGTCGGGGGTGAGCTGGGCGACGCCCATGGAGACGGTGACCGGGGGGAGGAGACGGCCATCCTGGCGGCGGACCTCGAGGCGCTGGATGGCGAGGCGGACGCGGTCGGCGGCGATGCAGGCCTCCGCCAGCGAGGTATCGGGGAAGAGGAGGACGAATTCTTCCCCGCCGTAGCGGGCCACCAGGTCCGTGGGTCGGAGGTTGCGGGCGAGGGCCGCGGCCACCGCGGAGAGGACGACGTCGCCGGCGTCGTGGCCATGCTCGTCGTTGAAGCGCTTGAAGTGGTCGATGTCGAGCAGCGAAACCGAGAGGTCCACGCCGCCGCCGCTGGAGCGGCCGACCAGGCGGGCGAGGGCCTCGTCGAGCCAGCGGCGGTTGTGGATCCCGGTCAGCCCGTCGAACATGGCCGCCTGCTCGTAGCGCTGGCGCTGGGTCACGTTCCAGGAGACCGCGGCGTTGTTGGCCCGCAGCCGCTCGGCCATGCGGGTCAGCAGGTTGACGGCGAAGGCGTGGGAGGCGTTGATGAGGGCCCAGAAGGCCTCCTCCTCGACGACGAGGACGCGGCTCTCCTCCAGGGCGGCCACGCTGGCGGAGGCGAGGCTCCGGTCGAGGAGCGACAGCTCGCCCACGGTCTCCCCGTGGCCCAGCCGGGCGATGGGCTCTGCCACGCCATCGAGGGAGACGCCGAGGGTGCCCTCCAGGATCAGGTACATCGCCTGGTTCGGGGCCCCCTGCTGGATCAGCCGGTGCCCTGGCGCGACCTGCTGCGCGCGGGCGTCCTGGGCGAGCTGCATCCGTGTGGCGAGGGACACCCCCGCCAGCACGGCGAAATCCCCCAGCGAGACCGCATCGATCGAGGCGCCCACCCTGCCCGCTCCTGCACCTGCAGCATCCATGAGAGCCCCAGTATACCAGGCTGGTGCGCCGGGGACCCCCTGGCGATTTGACCGCGCTTTTGCCAGCATGCGGCCATGAAAAAGCAGGGGCGCATGTTCGCGATAGCGGAGCATCTGCGAGGGCGGCACGGGGGCGTGACCGCGGAGATGCTGGCGGAGCGCTTCCAGGTGAGCCTGCGCACGATTTACCGGGATCTGGACGAGCTGCGAGACGCGGAGCTGCCGGTGCTGTCGGATCGGGGGCGAGGCGGGGGGTTCGCGCTGGACCGGAGCTACTCGCTGCCGCCGGTGAACTTCACCGCGAGGGAGGCGGCGGTGCTGCTGGCGGCGGGCCAGTGGTTGATCGAGTCGCGGAGCCTGCCGTTCGTCGAGACGCTGCGGGGGGCGCTGGACAAGGTGCGGGGGGCGCTCTCGTCGCAGGCGCGGCAGGAGCTGGCGCACGTGGGCTCTTCCCTGGCGTTCGTGGGGGTGCCGGCGAAGTCGAGCGCGCCGCAGGTGCGGGCGGTGCTCGAGGAGGCCTGGTTGCAGCGCTCGGCGCTGTGGATCCGGTACCAGGGCTCGCGGGAGATCACCGAGCGGCGGGTCCGGGTCGAGTCGGTGGTGATGGACCGGGCCGAGACGCTGCTCAACTGCATGGATCTGGACAAGAAGCAGCCGCGGCAATTCAAGCTGCACCTGGTGCTGGAGGCCCGCCTGGTGTCCGGGGAGACCGGGTAACGGAGGCGCATCGAGGAGCACGTTGCAGCCCGCCGGGGCCGCCGCTACCAGCGAGGCATGTCCGATTTCGAGCAGCTCCGGGTTCTCGTGGAAGAGGCCTTCTCCGATCGCGCGCTCTTGCAGCAGGGGGCGTATGCGCAGGCGGTGCACGAGGCCGTGACGGCCCTGGACGAGGGGCGGCTGCGGGTGGCCGAGCCGGGGGCCGAGGGCTGGGTGACGCACCCCTGGGTCAAGCAGGCGATCTTGCTCTACTTCGCGCTGCAGAAGATGGAGAAGATCGAGGTGGGCCCCTTCGAATTTCACGACAAGATCCCGCTGAAGCGCGGGCTGGATCGGGCCGGTGTGCGGGTGGTGCCGCCGGGGGTGGTGCGCCATGGCGCCTTCCTGGAGCCCGGGGTGATCGTGATGCCCGGGTACGTGAACATCGGGGCCCGGGTCGGCGCCGGGACCATGGTCGACACCTGGGCCACGGTGGGCTCCTGCGCCCAGGTGGGGCGGGACTGCCACCTGTCCGGCGGCGTGGGCCTGGGCGGCGTGCTGGAGCCCCCGGCGGCGCGCCCGGTCATCATCGAGGACGGGGTCTTCGTGGGCTCGCGGTGCATCGTCGTGGAGGGGGTCGTGGTCGAGCGCGAGGCGGTGCTCGGGGCCGGCGTGGTGCTGACCGCGAGCACGGCGATCCTGGACGTCACCGGGCCCGAGCCGGTGGAGCATCGGGGCCGGGTGCCCGCCCGGAGCGTGGTCATCCCTGGCATGCGCCCGCGCCGGTTCCCCGCCGGTGAATTCGCCGTCCCCTGCGCCCTGATCATCGGTCGTCGCTCCGAGGCCACGGACCGCAAGGTGTCCCTCAACGCAGCGCTGCGTGATTTTGGCGTCTCCGTCTTAGCTCGCGCCACCGGATCACCTTGACCGGGGGTGGGCGCCGTCGAATCCTCTCGCCTCATGCTGGTCGAAGAGCTCTGGCGTCCCGTCGACGAGGCTGCAGCGACGAAGCTCCGCCAGGCGCTCGAGGGCGAGGGAGGCCTGGCCAGCGCCCTCCTCGCCGTCGAACGCGCCGACGACCGCCAGGCGCGCCAGGTGGAAGCGGCCCTCGACCTGCTCGCCGCCCGGGTGCAGGCCCGGGCCAGCGACGCCATCGACCAGCAGGTGGCGGCCCTGCGGGCGGTGCTCCGCGGGTTCGAGGGGGATCGAGACTCGTATTATGCACCCCAGAACAGCCACCTCAGCCGCGTGCTCGAGCGCCGCCGGGGCCTGCCCATCCTGCTCTCTTCCCTTTGGATGCTGGTGGGCACACGGGCGGGTCTCCAGGTCCACGGGGTCGGCCTCCCGGGGCACTTCATCGCCCGCGTGGGCGGCGACCAGGGGCTGCTGGTCGACCCCTTCTCCGGCGGCATCATCCTCGACCGCGAGGTCTGCCGTCGCCACGTCGAGCGCGCGCTCCAGGGCCGTGGCTCCTTTCATGAAGACCACCTGCGCCCGGTGACGCTCCCCGAGCTGATCGAGCGCGTGCTCCGCAACCTGCTCAACGCCCACCGTCTCCAGCAAGAGCCGGCCGAGCGCTACCGCATCGCCATGCTGTGGGCCTCCCTTCGCCCCGACCTCGACGAGCCCAGGCAAGAGCTCGCCGCCGTCGAGGCCGCGCTCTCGCTCGGAAAGCCAGGCTCGCGCCCCAACTGACGCCCCCCTCGCTCCCCGGGCTTGCTGGTACACTGGCCCGATGCGTCCCCTTGTCCTGCCCCTCCTCTCGCTCCTTCTCCTCACGGCTTGCGGTGATAGCTCCGAGCCAGCCCCGGGGGGTGGCTCCGGGAGCGGCGGCAGCGCCGCAGGCGCCGGGGGGGCCGGGGTCAGCGGGGCCGCCGGGTCATCCGGAAGTTCCGGACAGAGCGGAGCAGGAGGGGCCAGCGGTGCCGGGGCCGGAGGGGGCAGCGGCGCCGGGGCGGGGGGCACCG
>JALOQB010000423.1 GCA_025453595.1 Polyangiaceae bacterium | reverse complement strand
TTCACCCTGGTCGAGCTGATGATCGTGGTCGCGATCATCGGCGTGCTGGCGGCGCTGGCGATCTTCGGCGTCCGCAAGTACCTCGCCTCCGCCAAGAGCACCGAGGCCCGCAGCACCATCGGCGCCATCAACCGCGCCGCGGTCTCGGCCTTCGAGCGTGAGCTGCTCCCCAGCCAGCTGCTCCCGGGCGGTACCACCAGTGTCCAGTCGATCCATACGCTCTGCGACACCTCCACGATGGTGCCCTCCGGCGGGCCTCCCAAGGCGAAAAAGTACCAGCCCAACCGCGCCCCCGGCTCTGACTACGAGACCGGCGACGCCACCACCGGCTGGAAATGTTTGCGGTTCGGCATGGATGAGCCACACCTCTATGCGTACAAGTACAGCAAGGGCTCCGGGTTCACCATGAACCAGCTCCTGTCCCCGCCTGCGGGCATGGCCTGGGCCGCCGAGGCTCGCGGTGATCTCGACGGGGATGGCGCTTCGTTCAGCGAATTCGCGGGCATCGGCGGCGTGGAGGGGGGCTTCGCCAAGATCGGGACCACGATCCTCGAAGCCAACCCCGATGACTGAGCCTCCGCTCCTGGCGCCTGGCTCCCGCCGGATATGCTAGGAGCTCTCCCCATGTTCGGGCGCTCCTTCTCGGCGCTGCAGCTGGCCTTGATCATCGCGTTTGCGGGCTCGCTCCTGGCCATCTTCATCCCGTCCTTCCTGCGGAACCTCCACGCCTCCCGGCTCACCGAGGCGGTCCGTGGCGTCAACACCATCGCCGCCGGTGCGCTCGGCCACGCCGAGGGAAAGCCCCCCGGCGAGGCCTTCCCACCCTCGGCCCCGCTGACCCCCGCCGAGGTCCCCCGCGGCGTGCGTGTGGAAGACCCTCCGGGCACCTGGGATCACCTCACCTGGGCTGCCCTTGGCTTCCGCATTGACCACGCTCACTCCTTCTGCTTCGCCTTCGACAGCGAACGAGGCCCTGCGCGCTCCACCTTCACCGCCCGCGCTCACGGTGACCTTGACGGCGACGGCGAGCGCTCCTCCTTCGAGATCCGGGGCGAGGCCACCCCCGGCGCCGCCCGCCTCCTGCCTGGCCTCTTCGTCGATCGCGAGGTGGAATGACCACCGCTCGCCTCCTCCGGGAGACCCTGCTCCCCGTTGCCCTGATGATCGCCTCCGCCGCGGTGATCCAGCACGTTCGACCGGGCCTCTTTCACGCCGTCACCCGCACCCGCGAGACCTCCTCCGTTTACCCCCTCCCGCCCCCCGAGCAGCTCCCTGTCCTCAGCCTCGGCTATCGCTCGGCCCTCGCCGACGGCATCTGGGCCAGCGTCCTGGTCAACCAGGGGCTCCATATCAAGCAACGCCGGCGCTTCGAGTTCGCCTCGCGCTACTTCGAGAGCATCTTCTCCCTCGAACCGACCTACCGGCAGCCCTACCTCCTGGTCGAGACCATCCTCACCTTCGGCGCCACCAAGACACAACCCCAGGATGTCCTCGACGCGCGGCGCTTCCTCGAGCAGGGCCTCCGCGAGCGCCCCAACGACGCCCAGCTCCACCTGCAAGCGGGCAGCTTCCTCGCCTACCTCGCCCCGAGCTTCCTCCCCGAGGACCAGCGTCCTGCCTGGCGCCTCGAAGGCGCACGCCTCATGGCCCGCGCCGGTGAACTTGGCGCCTCGGATGTCAACCTCCAGTGGCACGCGCTCGCCAGCGTCCGCACCCTCAACCGCTCCGGCGAGCGCGCCGCTGCCATCGCCTTCCTCGAACGTATCCACGAGATGACCGAGGACCCGGAGCTCCGCGCCGAGGTCCTCCGCCAGCTCCAGTCCCTCCAGGCCGAAGACGCCGCCGAGCGCGCCAAGAACTCCGCCCAGCGCTTCGAGGAGGCCTGGCGCTCCGAATTCCCCTTCGTCTCCAGGGCCATGGTGCTCCTCCTCGGCCCTGGCGTTGACCCCGCCGCCTGCGCTGGCCCGGGCAAGCAGGGGCGCCCCGGCTGCGTCCGCGCCTGGAAGCAATGGGCCGAGCTCCCTCGCTGAGCGCTGCTCGATTTCAAGGCAATCGCAGGGGAGGGTCTTTGATGACCCTCTCGCCAAAGTACCGCACCAGGGCGTCCAGGTGGGGCGTGTTCAGCGGCTCCTCGGCGTAGAGGTTGCGGGTCTCCGCGGGGTCCTGTCGTAGGTTGTAAAGCTCCGCGGTGTCGCGGCGGCGATCGTGGATGACCTTGAAGCCATCGGGGAAGATCATGGCGCGCTGGTGGCGCCCCGAGTCGGCGACGATGACCCGCTCGGGCCAGGGCTCCCCGCGCAGCAGGGGCCACAGCGAACGTCCTTCCAGGGGGCCCGGGGCGCTCTCGCGAAACGCGTCGAGGATCGTGGGGGCGATGTCGGCAAGGGACACCGGGACCTCGACAGCGCGCGGGGCCAGCAGAGGCGAGCGCAGCACCAGCGGGACCCGAAGCACCTCGTCGTAGAGCATGGTGGCGTGGAACAGGTACCCGTGCTCGCCGAAGGCCTCGCCGTGGTCTGCGGTCACGATGAGCAGGCTGCGGTCCGCCCAGGGGGCCTGATCGATGGCCTCGACGACGCGAGCCAGGGCCTGATCCACCAGCGCAAGCTCGCGGACGTAGCGCTCCCGGTCGTCCCCCTCGGTACCGCCCAGGTCATAAGGGGAATGAGCATCGAGGAAGTGCAGGTAGAGAAACAACGGCCCGCCATCGTGGGCGCGCAGCCGCTCCACGGCCTCGCGAGCCACCTCCCGGGCTGGCGAGATCAGCCCCTGCCGCGGCGGCGTTCGTGTCTCGGAGAACCCCTCCAGCAGCTGCCACGAAGGGAGCATCCAGTCCCCCGAGGTCACCACCACCGTGGGCACCCCCCGCTGCATCAGCTGCGAGGTGAACCGGGGGGTTTCATCTGGCAACGGAACCAGCTCGCCGGTGACCCCGCCCGGCCCCCAGCGCAGGGTCGAGAACGGGCGCCCGGCCAGCATCGAGGCGACCGCCACGGTCGTCGCCGGTGCCATCGTTCGAGCCTGCCGGAAGTCGACGGCGCCCGCGCGCAAGCGCTGGAGCGAGGGCAGGCGACCCCCGTGGGTGTCGAGGACGTCGTGGCGCATGCAATCCACCACCGCCAGCACCACGACGGGCGGGGCAGGGAAGGGGGGCGGGATCGACGCAGGTCGCGGCGGCGGGGTCGGCCGGAGGCTCACCACCGGGGCCTCGCGGCGCCGCGCCTCGAGCAGGAAGGGGGCCAGCCCGAGCCCCGGGTGACGCAGCAGCTCGGCGCGCAACCCCCGCGGCGGCTCCACGAGCGGCGCGAGCACCCCGAGGAGCCCGAGCACCACGAGCCTCCCTGCCGGGCGCGGAGCCAGCGCAAGGGATAGCATCAGGCCGCAGGTGAGCTGGAGCAGCAGGTGCACCCCCGGGTAATTTCCCGCCAGCAACCGGTGGTTGAAGGCCTGGAGCACCAGGGGCCCCGCGACAAGGACCCCCCTCCCGGTCCGCTGCCACGTCGGCTCTTGCCCTGCGCTCCAGCGCCGCAACACCTCCATCGCGACCACCGCCAGCACGCAGGGCGCCAGCAGCGTCGTTGTGAGCAGCCAGGACCAGGGCCCCGCGCCGAGGCCAGGCAGCCGGGCTGCCCGGGGGAGCACATCCGGGCGCAGCACCAGGTGCCCGAGCCCCAGCACCAGCAGCCCTCCGAGGAGACGCCCCCCCGGTGCCCGACGCACCAGCGCGTCCACCAGCGTGACCGCGAGCCCGAGGAGCAGCGCGAGGCCCGCGCTGTAGCCGAGCGTCGCCAGCGCCACCGGCACGCTGCTCCAGGAGAAGCGCAGCAGGAGCAGCGCACCGTCCAGGGACGCCAGCGCCAGAAACCCCAGCAGCCAGCGGCCCTCCAGCCCGGTGTGGCGTTCGCTCACTCGACCGGGCCCAGCGGGGTGGACGGATCCACCTTCTCGACCACGACCCCCTTCTTGTCGCTCCCCCCGTAGGTCTTGCCCTCGAACAGATAGATCATCGCGTCGTGCGACATATCCAGCACCGGAGCCCCGTATTTCTGCTCGACGCTCTTGCAGTTCGGCCCCCGGTCCAGCGTGGCCAGCACGACGCTGCGTCCGTTGGCGCAGTTGGTCGCCCGCACCCGCCCGCCGCACCCGTAGCGGTCCGCGTTGGCCGCGAACCAGCGCAGGTTGGCCTCGCAGGTCGGACCGTCCCAGCCCGGCTGGCATAGCCCCTTGCTGCCGCAGGCAAACTCGCAGTTGTCGTAAGGGTCCTTGTAGATGCTGCCGTCAGGCTTGAAATAACAGCCAAACCAGCTCGTCGCGTAGTACCCGTTCGGCGGGATCTCGGAGGTCGTGTTCCCGCTGACCTTGTCGCACACCTTCGGCGGCTGAAAGCTCAGCCCGCTCGCCCCGTCGCAGATCGCCCCGCCCGGGTCCTTCACCGTGATCGTCCGCGTCGCGCTCGCCACCGCCTGACCCCCGCCCTGGTATCCCGTGAGCACCAGCGTCCTCACCCCTGCGTCCGTGAAGCTGTACGTGAAGGTGTGGGTCGCGCTGCTGGTCACATCCCAGCTCAGCGGTAGCGTGTAGAGATCGTCCGCCACCAGGCCCACCTCGCTCACGCCCTCCGCCTTCAGCACGAAGGCCACCGGGTTCTCCACCTCCGCGCCCTCCCCGGGCGCCTCGAAGCCCACGCTCGCCACCGGCCCCACGCCCCCCGCGCCGCCGGTCCCTGCGCCCTGCCCCGAGCTGCCCGCTTCACCGCTGCCCCCGGCCTGTCCGGAAGTTCCATATCCGCCCTGTCCGGGGGTTCCAGCCTCGCCCGCGCCGCCCCCCCCGGACTGCCCAGCCCCGCCCGCGCCGCCGGACCCACCCACGCCGCCGGACCCGGCCTGGCCGGCCTCGCTTGCCCCGCCGGCTCCTGCGGTACCGCCGCCCTGCTGTCCGGAACTTCCGGATAGACCTGTGCCCCCCGTGTTCCCGCCGGCTTCGATGACGATGGGGGTAGGTGGGGGGTCGCCCTCGGAGCCGCAGCAGACAAGCAGGAGGCACAGCGGGAGGAGGGCGCGCACGTGGGGTTTATAGCACGGTGTTTTAACAGGGAGAGCCGATCCCTGGCGAGGCGAACCTCGATGACGAAGCTGTAGGCGGCCAGGACGTTCCTGGGTTCGATCGGGACGCCGGAGCGGGCCTCCCGCAGGAGGGAGCGGAAGGCGAGGTAGCGGGCGCCGCTCACGCCGAGGAGCACCGGGAGCATGGCGGGTTCGCGCGGGGCCTCGCTGGTCCGCAGCAGGGCGCCGGCGCTGGCGAAGAGCCTGGAGACGAGGAGGTCCATGGCCTCCAGGGCGCGCAGGTGCTCCCCCTCGG
>JALOQB010000122.1 GCA_025453595.1 Polyangiaceae bacterium | reverse complement strand
TGGCGATGCCCAGAGGTGAGGGGACCTTCGCCCTCAGAAGTAATAGAGGGCGGAGATGTTGTTGGTGAAGATCGACCAGGGGGCCGCCTGCACCGAGGTGCCGATGCTGGTTTGCGATCTGGTGACCTCGAGCTGATCCTGCTTGCCACTGACGCTGGAGGTGGAGAAGTAGAGGCCCACGGTTGCCTGGAGCGCCAGCTTGGGCAGGCCCACAAAGCCGAAGTGAATCTCGGAGCCAACGCGCGCGCCGACATCAAGCCGGAAGCCACCAAGCTCGATGTCCGGGGTGGTGACGCCGTTGTTGGTGGTGCCCTTGATGGTGCTGGAGGCGAAGCCCACGTTCAGCTCAGGCACCACCTGGAAGGTGTGGTACTGGCCGGGCGTGCCCAGCACAAGGGGGACGCCCGCGTGGAACAGGAAGCCAGTCGCGCTGGGCCCCTCGGTCTCCGTCGTGACACCACCATTCTTGACCGTTCTCTTGCTGCTGGTGTTTCCAAAACCGATGCCCGCGTCGATGCCCAGCGACTCGCTCACCCAGTAGCGCGCGCCGATGATGGGGGCATCGATGTTCTGGCTGCTGATGTCAGGGGTAGGTCCGCCCTGCAGCTGACCGATGGCGATGCCGCCCAGGCCCATGTAACCCACGCCGAAGGACCCCACCACCTGCGCGTGGTTGGTGCCACCGGAGGCCGCCGCCGCCGGGGCGGGGGGCTGCTGGGCGGAGGCCTCGGTCGAGGCCAGCATCGCGGCGGCAGCAAGGGCGGTGGAGAGGGGGAGAAGGATGCGTGAACGCGTCATGATGGATCTCCGTGAAAGGAGCGGCCTCGTTGAGCCGCGGTGGCGTGGTACCACAAAGATACAGCCGTTGGGCAACATGCCCGCGCGCCCTCCTACGGGCCAGGCCCCCAAAAAATTCTCGCTGGTTACAGAGGTGTGAATTTGCTACAAGTTTTTCCTCGCCGGCAGGTAAGCTTGGCCCAGAAAAGGTGCCCCATGCGACGCTTCGTTCTCCTTGCATTGCTCCTGTCCTGGATGGGGTCTATAAATACCCCTGCCGCACCCTCCCCCTCGGAAGAAGTCGCTTCTTCTCGTGATCCTGTGAAGCCCGTCCCCTGGGGCAAACCGGGCGCTGCCTGATCGAGCGTTGAAGAAAGAGCGCGTTGACGTGCTCCTGGTGGAGCGGGGGCTGGTTGAGTCCCGCGCCAGGGCCCAGGCTCTGTTGATCGCTGGCCGTGTGTTCTCCGGCGAACAGCGCATCGACAAGCCGGGTACCTCGCTGCTCCGCGATGCGCCCCTGTCGCTGCGCGGCGAGGAGAACCCCTACGTTTCTCGCGGGGGATTGAAGCTGGCGGGGGCGCTGGAGGCCTTCCCCGGGTTGCAGGTCGCCGGTCGGGTGGCGGTGGACGTGGGGGCCTCCACCGGCGGGTTCACCGATTGCTTGCTGCAGCGAGGGGCGCAGCGCGTGTACGCGGTGGACGTGGGCTGGGGGCAGCTCCACCCGAAGCTGCGGGGAGATCCGCGGGTCGTGGTCCGGGAACGGACCAACGCGCGGGCGCTGTCCTCGGCCGATTTCCCCGAGCCCATCGAGCTCGCGGTGGTGGACGCGTCGTTCATCGGGCTGGGGGCCCTGGCCCCGGCGCTCGCGGCGATGCTGGCGCCCGGCGGCGAGCTCTGCGCCATGGTGAAGCCCCAGTTCGAGGCGGGCCGCGACGAGGTGCGAAAGGGGCGCGGGGTGATCCGTGATCCCGAGGTGAGGCAGGGGGCCATCGCCCGCGCCACCGAGGCCCTCCAGGGCCAGGGCTTCGTGCTGCTGGCCTCCTGCGATGCGCCGCTGGCTGGCCCCCGGGGCAACCTCGAGCACTTCGTCCACGCGCGACGTCCCCGGTAGCGGCCACGCTACGCGGCGGCGGGCTGCTGGTATAAGGGCCCCATGCGCTCTCCTCGCGGCCTCCTGCTCGGGGCCCTGGCCTTGCTTTCCTTCCCTGCTGCCTGCACCAGCGGGGGGGCTTCTCCGCCGCCCCAGGCGCCCTGCCCTGTCTGCTCCGCGCCGACGCCTTTCCCCGTGCCGGCGGCCCAGACCCCCGCCCCTCCCACCGTCGAGGAGGCCCGGGCCTTCTTTGCCAAGGTCGACGCCGATCTCCGCAAGCTCTTCGTGACCCGCGACACGATGGGGTTCGTCAACCAGACCCACATCACCGACGACACCGAGAAGCTCGCCGCCCAGATGGAGGAGGCGACCATGGAGTACCTGGGCCGCACCATCCAGGAATCCCGGCGCTACGACGGCCTCGCGTTGCCCCCCGAGCTGGAGCGCCAGCGCCTGCTGCTGCGCCTCGCTGGCACCGCGCCGGCCCCCGCCGACCCCCGCGAGCGAGGCGAGCTCGCCGAGATCCTGTCGTCAATGCAGGGGCTGTATGGAAAGGGGAAACATTGCTCCCCTGACGGCAAGAAGTGCCGCGACCTCAACGAGCTCTCCCGGGTGCTGCGGGAGAGCAAGAACTACGACGAGCTACGGGACGCCTGGGAGGGGTGGCACACCATCAGCCGCCCCATGCGCGATCGTTTTTCCCGCTACGTCGAGCTGGGCAACAAGGGGGCCCAGGAGATCGGCTTCAAGGACATGGGGGCGCTCTGGCGCTCCGGCTACGACATGGCCCCCGAGGCCTTCGAGGCAGATATCGAGCGCCTCTGGTCCCAGGTGAAGCCGCTCTACGACGAGCTCCACTGCTACACCCGGGGGAAGCTCCAGAAGCGCTACGGGCGCGAGCGGATCAAGGACCACGGGGCCATCCCCGCCCACCTCCTGGGGAACATGTGGGCCCAGGAGTGGACCGAGCTCTTCTCCCTCGTCGAACCTCACCCGGGGCAAGGCTCCCTCGACGTGACCGCGAGCCTCAAGCGCCAGAAGTACGACGCGGTCCGCATGGTCAAGCTCGCCGAGCAGTTCTTTGTCTCCCTCGGCATGGACCCGCTGCCAAAAACCTTCTGGGAGCGCTCTCTTCTCACCAAGCCCAGGGACCGGGAGGTCGTCTGCCACGCCAGCGCCTGGGACGTCAGCTACAACGACGATCTACGCATCAAGATGTGCATCAAGGTCGACGAGGAAGACCTGATCACCATCCACCATGAGCTGGGTCACAACTACTATTACCATCACTACTACAAGCTCCCGATCCTGTTCCAGAGCGGCGCCAACGATGGCTTCCACGAGGCCGTCGGTGACACCCTCGCGCTCTCTGTTACCCCGGCCTACCTGCAGCGCGTCAAGCTCGTCGATCGCGCCCCCAGCAACGAGAAGGCCGACCTCAATTTTCTCATGAAACAGGCCCTCGACAAGGTGGCCTTCCTGCCCTTCGGGCTGCTCATCGACAAGTGGCGCTGGGATGTCTTCTCCGGCAAGGTCCCTCGCTCCGAGTACAACAAGGCGTGGTGGGATCTGCGCCGCAAATACCAGGGCGTCGAGCCCCCCTCCGCCCGGTCCGAGGCCGACTTCGACCCCGGCGCCAAGTACCACGTCCCCGCCAACACCCCGTACATGCGCTACTTCCTCGCGCGCATCTACCAGTTCCAGTTCCACCGCGCCCTCTGCAAGGCCGCCGGCCACCAGGGCCCCTTGATGCACTGCTCGATCCACGACAACAAGGTCGCCGGCGAGAAGCTGATGAACATGCTCCGCCTCGGCGCAAGCAAGCCCTGGCCCGAGGCCCTCGCCGCCCTCAGCGGCGAGCAGCAGGCCGACGCATCCGCCATGGTCGAGTACTTCGCTCCCCTCGTCACCTGGCTCCGCGAGCAGAACAAGGGCGCCTCCTGTGGCTGGGATGGCGAGGCCGCCGCGCCCACCGCCGCGCCCACCGCCGCGCCCACCTCCTCGACCGCCCCACCCGCCGCGCCCACCTCCGCCCTCGCCTGCCCCGAGGGCACCGAGCTCCGCGGCAGCGCCCCGCCCCAGGGGCGCGAGCAGTTCTGCGCCCGCAAGGGCTCCGGCGGCGGCGTGCGCCAGGGCCCCTTCCGCAGCTGGAGCCCCGCCGGAAAACCCGAGGTTGAGGGCGAGTACAGCGACGGCAAGATGCACGGCCGCTGGACGCTCTACCACCCCAACGGCAACCGCGAGTCCGAGGGGGCCTTCGCCGAGAACCGCAAGGATGGTGTATGGACTTTCTATAACACCGACGGGAAGAAGACCGGCGAGAAGACGTTCCGAGGTGGCGAAGAGGTGCGCTGAATCAGAAGGTGCCGCCGAGGCCGAAGGTGCCGCCGCCGCGGGTCGGCGCGACGAGGGGGGCGACCGAGACGCGGGAGGCGGGGACTTCCTTGCGCGCCAGCACCGCCGCGTCGATGGCGATGGCGCCGGGGATCCAGGCGATCAGCAGCGAGACGCCGAGACCCGCGCGGAAGACGCTCCGGTTCTCGATGCCGTCCGCGAGGATCAGGAAGCCAGCGACGGGCGTGCCCGCTCGGATCCCCAGGCTGGCGAAGCCCCGGCCGGTCTGCCCGTTGGCCCAGTGCACGATGGGGCCGCCGAGCAAGAAGGTGGCCCCGGCGAGCGCGGCGATGCCTTCCGCCGAGTTCCCCTGCTGAGCGCTGGTGTTGGCCGCCGTGAGTACCGCGAGGGCTGCACCGTCGGTGATGAGCGTCTGCCAGCCGTACCAGACCTTCTGCATGGGAGGAGGGGCCGGCGAGGCCGCCGGGTACTCGGGTACCATCACGGGGCGAGGAGCCGTCGGGTAGGGCTGCGGTGCCGTGGGGGGCGGGGTCGCGTAGCCACTGGGGGGAGGGGTCGCGTAGCCGGTCGGTGGTGGAGGTGGCGCCGTCCAGGTGGGTGGGGGCGGGGGTGCCGTGGTCCAGGTGGGCGGGGGCGGGGCCTGCACCGGGGAGGCCTGCACCTGGGGGGCCTGCACCGGGGGGGCCTGCGGCGCGCTGGACGGGGGCGCAGCTTGCTGGGCGGCGCTCACGGTCGGGACCAGCGCTGCACCGAGGAGCACGGCCGCCAGGGGCGTTCTTGAAGGGAAAAGCGAAGGCATCGCGCCCAGGATAGAGCAAGCCGCCCACCGGTGGATCAGGCTTCTTGTTTCAGCAAATCGGCGATGGTCGCCAGCAGCCGGGCTTGCTCGAAGGGCTTGCCGAAGAAGGCGTTGCACCCTGCGGCCAGGCACTCTTGCCGGTTCTGGGGGTCGTTGTTCGCCGTGAGCGCGATCACCGGCAGCGACTTGAGACGAGGGTGCTGGCGGATCGCCCGCGTGGCGCTGATCCCGTCCATCACCGGCATCATGATGTCCATCAACACCAGCCGCACCATCCCCGCCGAGAGCCGCTCCAGCGCCTCCTCCCCGTGGCCCGCGATGGCCACCGAGTAGCCCGCCTTCCGCAGCATCGTCGCCGCCAGCTTCTGGTTCACCGTGTTGTCCTCCACGATGAGGATGTCCGCCAGCAGCGGGCGCTGCGTGGCCCAGCGCGCGTCTCGCGGTTGAATCCCGCAGAGCACCGCCGCCAGCTCCGCGCTCGAGAAGGGCTTGAGCAGGTAGGCATGGGCCCCCGCCTCCATCGCCGCCTTGCGGTCCGCTTCGCGCGTGCTGCCGCTCATCAGCAGCACCGGCAAGGTCGCGAAGGCGTTGCGGAGGGTGTGCAGCAGAGCCACCCCCTCCATGTCCGGAAGATGGAGGTTCGCGAGCACCGCGTCGGGGAGGTCTTTTTGAACCCTTTCGAGGGCCTCCTGGGCGCGCTCGACGCTGATGGGGACGAGGCCGATGCGGCTGAGGAGGTTGGCGGTCACCTGGCGGTTGGTCGCGTTGTCATCGACGAGGAGCACCCGGAGGCCGGAGGCTGGCTGGGTCGACTGGGGAGGGGAGGTCTCGGCGGCCGGGAAGGGGAGGGTGAGGGTGAAGGTGGAGCCCTGGCCCGGAGCGCTGGTGGCGGAGAGCTCGCCGCCCATGAGACGAGCGAGCCTGCGGGAGATGGCGAGGCCCAGGCCCGTGCCGCCGAAGCGACGCCGGACGCCGCCTTCGCCCTGGACGAAGGGCTGGAACAGGGCCGCGAGCTGCTCCTGTTTCATGCCGATGCCGCTGTCGGTGACGGAGATCTGGAGCGTGGTGTCGTGGTGCTCGACGCGGAGCTGGACGCCGCCGGAGATGGTGAATTTCTGGGCGTTGCTCAGCAGGTTGAGCAAGATCTGCCGGAGCCGGAGGGCGTTGCCGTGGAGCCTGGCGGGGAGCAGATCGCGCCCCGAGACCTCGAAGGCCAGGCCGCGAGCGGTGAGCTGGGGGCGGAAGATCTGCTCGAGATCGTGGAGGATGCTGTGAGGGGAGAAGGGGGCGATGTCGGCCTCCCACTGGCCCGCCTCGATGCGAGAGAAATCGAGGATATCGTCGATGAGACCCAGCAGGTGGTTGGCCGAGTCATGCACCTGGCGCACCTGCTCCGAGGCGGCGGTGGGCAGCGGGTGATCGTGGAGCAGCTCGGTGAGCCCGATGATCCCGTGGAGGGGGGTGCGGATCTCGTGGCTCATCATCGCCAGAAACGCTGATTTTGCCTTGTTTTCAGCCTGCGCAGAGCGCGCCTCGGACTCGAGGTTACGGGTTCGCTCGGCCACCGCATGCATCAGCATCGCGTGGCTCTCGAAGAGCGCATGGGCCTCTTGCGGCTGGCTGGCCATGCGCTCGGCTCGCCCGAGCAGGGCCTTGCAGATCTTCCGGAGCCGGAGCACCTCGGCCTGGGCCGAGGGCAGGTCGGCGGGGAGATCCTGGGTCAAGTCGTCGGGGAAATCAGGCATGAACCCCCCGCGCGATGACGATGCCGGTGCAGGTCTGGTTGACGTGAAGGCCCCCGTAGACCTCGCCGTAGGTGGTGAACCCGGCCGCAGGGGCCTTCGCCAGCAGGGCCCCGATCTCCTGAAGGTGGCCCTGGCGGCGGAGCTCCATGCGCCGGTGCATGCAGTCGAACACGAGGACGCCGGCGACCTCGCCCGCGAGCAGATCCTGGCGCGTGAGGCGCTGGCGCAGGCTCGCGCCGGTGTCCTCCGAGCGGCCGATCCGTACCACCATGCCCTCATCGATCGCCGAGTGCATCGAGATCGAACCCCCCTCGGTGATGCTACGCACGGACCGGATGTAGGTCTCCCCTCCGACCATCAACATCATGCTGTGCATGGCGAAATCGTGGACGTTGAGCTGCTCTGGGGGCAACCCGATGCGGCGCGCGTAGAGCTGGGCCGCGGGCTCCCCGTCGATCTCGTGGATCAGTCGTTTTTCCGGGGTGGCGCTGGTGATCACCAGGGGGCCACTTGTTGGCTCGAAATCGCGGATCTGGAAGGCTCTCGGCTGAAAACCGTTCTGGAACGCCAGCCCCAGCAGCACCGCGCGGTCGCTCCGGAACACCCCGTCCGCCAGCACCGGCGCCGAGCGGTACCGGAAGTCATCCCCGGCGCTGCCTCCGACCAGCGGTATCTGTACGAGCTGGTGCTCCAGCTCCGCGCACAGCGCCTCCTCCCGCTGGCAGAGCCCGTCGATCAGCGTGATCGCCGCCAGCGGCCCGCCCTCGCTTCGCTGCTGCAGACGCCCTCGCCACCGCGCCAGCTCGTCCTGCTTCACGGCCCTCAGCGGCTCGATCAGCAGCGGCTCGACCCGCGCCACCGAGGACGGCACCCCCACCGCGACCAGCCCCCCCTCCTCGAATCCCTGGGGACCGATGGCCCCCGCGGTCGTGCACCCGACCACCCGCTCCCCCCAGCGCCAGGTCGCCGCCGTCGCGAGCCGCTCCAGATCCAGCCGTGGGCTCGCGAACAGCAGCACCATCTCAAGATCTCCGGGTAGATCCCCGCTCAGATCCGAGAGGTCGGCGTTGCGACCGCTCGCTATGTACAGAGCCTGGGGTACGGACATGATCCCTCTCGTGGAAACCCTACCAGATGACCCTCTCTCTCCATGCGATCTTCACGCCACTGGCTCGCACCTTGCTGTGTACGCAACCGCGACAGTTTCGGATCGCGCCGCCCCTCCGTCTGTCGCGAAATGCACGGGTCGCCCGGCAATCCTCGGCTCCATGATCCCGGATCGATACAGCCCGTATCAACGAGAGATTCCGATGTTTTCTGTCCTACCTCGGCGTGATCAACCCACCTCGATCTGCTCGAAGGCTTGACCGGCCAGGCGCCGCTGGCAGGTCTCGATGGCCAGAGCCCCCTGATCACAGCCCACCCAGCGCCGCCCCAGACGCCCCGCCACCGCCAGCGTCGTCCCCGACCCGCAGAACAGATCCATCACCAGCCCCCCCGGCGGGCTCGACGCACGCACCACCCGCTCCAGCAGCGCCTCCGGCTTCTGCGTCGGGTACCCGGTGCGCTCCGGATCCCGCTGCTGCAGGTGGCCGATGTCGCTCCATACATCGTCCGGGATCACCCCCTCGTCCTCGTAATACCGGTACTCCTTCCCCCCCGAACGGATCGACCGGTACGCCCGCCCTCCCTCGTCCACGCCTCGCTTCATGTGGTTGCTCCGCGCACCCCTCGGTATCATCACCGAGGCTCCGTCAAAGTAGGTGTGTGCGGATTTTCCATACACCAGGATCGTGTCGTGCTTGAACGCGAAGGACCCCTCGCCTCGCCCCCCCGAGCGGTAATGCCAGATGATCTCGTTGCGGAACCTGTCCTCGCCCAGCAGCCGGTCCAGCAGCAACCGCGCGTGGTGCACCCGACGGTAGTCAAGGTGCACGTAGAGCGAGCCCCCCGGGGCCAGCAGGTCGCAGCACAGGGCCAGGCGAGGCTCCAGGAACGCGAGGAACTCCCCGGGGGAGGACCCCCACCGGTCCCGGTACGCGAGGGCCTCGCCGGCCCCGGTTCGGCCCCGAAAATCGCGCCCCGTGGCGAAGGGAGGGTCGATGTAGACCAGGTCGACCGCCCCCTCGAACCGCCCCCGTAGCAGGGGCCCGGCGGCCAGGTTGTCGCCGTGGATCAGCAGGTTATTCGCCTCGCTCATCGCGCGAACTGGACCAGCCCGGCCAGCATCGCCTCCCCGTGCGGCGGGGCGAAGAGGTCGTTGTGGTGGGCCCCCTCGATGATCTGCACGTTTGCCTGCGGGAACAGGCGCCCCAGCTCGCGGCTCATGCTGGCCGGGATCAGCTCGTCCTGGGCCCCGTGGACGATCTGCACCGGCACCTGGACCCTGGGCGCCTTCTCTGCCGTCGCGAACCGATCCCGCACCAGGCCTCGCGCCGGTAGCCACGGCACGACCCGCACCGCCACATCCGGGATCGAGGTGTACGGTGAGAGCAGCGCCAGCCTCGCCCCGTGGCCTCGCAGCGCCATCTCGGTGGCCACCCCGGTGCCCAGCGAGTGCCCCACCAGCGTCACCTCGCTCGCCGGCACCCCGAGGGCCTGCTGCAGGTGCTTCAGCGCCGTCTCTGCGGCCTCGTAGAGGCCCTCCTCCGAGGGATCTTGCGAGGCCGCCAGCCCGTACCCGGGGTACTCGACCGCCAGCGCGTTCAGCCCCTTGGCATGGAAGTACCGGAGCAGCGGCCCGGTGTCGGCGAGCTGCTCTCCGTTGCCGTGAAAATGAACCACCGTCCGGGCGCCCGGGCCGCGGCGGGCCCAGAGCGCGAAGACCGGGCGACCCGAGGGCGCAGCCAGGGTCAACAGCTCGCCGTCGTGAGGGTCCGGGTGGCGCGGGGCGGGGGCCGGGTAGAGCAGCTTGCGCTGGGCCGCGAAGGCGACCCCCACCAGCGCGCCGTAGGCCCCCGCCAGCAGCAGCCCCGCCTTGAGCCAGGGTTGAACCTGTCCTCGCATCTCGCTGGTGTAACGCGAGGCGCGCCACGACACCAGCGGGCCGGATCAATCCCCGTAGAGGGTGATGTCGAGCACGTCGCTGTGGATGAACCCGCGATTGGCGTCGCTGCTGATCGGCCAGGACACCTCGCACCAGCCCCCCGGGAGCGGCGGACGGATCAGGTTGAGCACCGTCCCGTTATCGAGCCGGGCCACCTCGGAGGCCTGGAAATTCGGGGCTGAACGCACGATCCCTCGCCGCGGTGCGCCGCTGCGGAACGCAGGGGCATTCACGGTCGCCTCGCCCGCCGTCGATACCTTGGCCTGCCGGGGCGCAGGCTTGTGGGTCTTCACCGGCTCATGATGGGGCAACGCGGTGGTCACCGCCCCGGGCTTGGCCCCGTCCTCGTCCTCGTCAGCCTTTGCATCACCTGGCTTCTTGCAGCACCCGGAGGCCACCAGCGTCAGCGCCATCAACCCCAGTATCCATCCTGCTCTCATCGCGCACCTCTCCTCGCCCTTGCCGAGCTCAAGCGATGAGAAAAACATGACTCCCCGGCAAGTACAAGGGGCGCTGGGGAAACTTCGCTGTCTCTCTTTCAAGACAGAAGCAGCACCCCAGGTCAGCGCAAGCGACGACCGAGGTCGAGGCCAAGGAGCTGGGCTTCATGCTCGGAGGTCGGCCAGAGGTGCCATTCGTCGGCGAAGCGAGGGCGGGAGCCGTCTGGATCGGCCACCATGGCGCGCAGCCGTAGCTGGGCGCCCGCGCGCTCCGCGTAGGCCGCGATGGGGAGCTGGCAGGAGCCCTCGGCCGCCAGCAGGACGCCGCGCTCGCAGGCCACCGCCACGGCGGTCTCCGGGTGGTGGGTGGCGCGGAGGAGCGCCTGGACCTCCGTGTCGCCGTCGCGGCACTCGATGCCGAGGGCGCCCTGGCCGACCGCCGGCAGGCTCTCGGCGGGGTCAAGGATCTGGGTCACCTGGTCCGCCAGCCCGAGGCGCTTGAGGCCCGCGAGGGCCAGGATCGCCGCGTCGACGTCGCCCTCGCGGACCTTGCGGAGGCGCGTGTCGACGTTGCCGCGGAGGGGGGTATAGAGAAGATCCGGACGGATGCGGCGCAGCAGGGTGGCGCGGCGGAGGCTGGAGGTGCCGACGCGGGCCCCCGTGGGGAGGTCGAGGAGGGAGGCGCCGGTGCGAGAGACGAGGGCGTCGCGGGGGTCTTCCCGGGGGGGGATGGCGGCGAGGAGGAGGCCCGGGGCGAGGCTGGCGGGGACATCCTTGATGGAGTGGACCGCGAAGTGGGCCTCGCCGGCGAGGAGCGCCTCCTCGATCTCCTTGAGGAAGAGGCCCTTGCCGCCGATCTCCTGGAGGGGGCGGTCGGTGATGCGATCCCCGGTGGTGACGACGTGGAGCTCGTCGACCTCGAGGCCCGGGTGGGCGGCGCGGAGGGTGGCGCACCAGGCGCGGGCCTGGGCGAGGGCGAGCTGGGATTTCCGGGTGGCGAGCGTGAGCTTCGTCATCAGCTGTTCTTCTGGCTCTTGGCCTCGTGAGGCTCGGCGACGATGGAGACCTCGGGCAGCTCGAAGAGCTCGCGGAGGGTCTGGGCTAGCTGCTCCCCCCGGGGCTCGGCGGCGGCCTTGCGGAGGTGCGTGGTGGGGGCATGGAGCAGCTTGTTGACGGCGGCATCCAGCATGGCGTTGAGGGCGGCGCGATCGGTCTCGTTGAGGTGCCGGAGGCGCCCGGCGAGGGAGCGATCCAGCTCGGCCTGGAGCGTGGCGCGGGCCTTGGTGCGCAGGGCGACGATGGTGGGCGTGACGCCGCGGGCCTCGACCCAGGCGTCGAGGGCCCGCACCTCCTCGGCGACGATGCTCTCGGCCTTCTGGGCCTCGGCGGCGCGCCCCTTGCGGGTCTCGCGCACGATGCCTTCGAGGTCATCGACGTCGTACAGGAAGACGTTGTCGAGGTGGTTGACCTCCGGGTCGACATCCCGCGGGACCGCGATGTCGATCAGGAACAACGCGCGCCCCCGGCGCTGGCGCACCGCGCGCCCCACCAGGTCGCGGGTCAAAACGAACCCCCTGCTGGAGGTGCTGGAGATCACGACGTCGGCCTCGAGGACAGCGGCATCCAGCTCGGCCCAGGGGCGCGGGGAGCCGCCGACCCGCTGGACAAGCTCGACGCCGCGCTCGTAGCTGCGGTTGACGACGACGAGGCGGGCGCCGGCGTGCTCGAGGGCCTGGGCGGCGGCCTCGGCCATCTCGCCCGCGCCGACGAGGAGCACGACGCGGTTGGCGAGGGTGCCGAAGATCTGCTGGGCGAGGTCGATGGCGACGCTGGAGACAGAGACCTGGCCCTCGCCGATGGCGGTCTCGGTGCGGACGCGCTTGGCGGCGTGGAGGGCGCGGCTGACGACGCGGGTGAGGACGGTGCCGACGGTGCCGGCGGTCTGGGCGGCCTCGAAGGCGTCCTTGACCTGACCGAGGATCTGGGGCTCCCCGACGACGATCGAGTCGAGGGAGGCAGCCACGCGGAAGAGATGGAGGGCGGCCTCGTGCTCGCGGTGCGTGTAGAGATGCTTGCTGACGCCGGCGCCGCCGTGGGTCTGGGCGGTCTGCTCGAGAAACCGGATCAGGGTCTCGCTGGCGCGCATCATGCTTTGAGGGTCGGTGCCGCGGGGGGTGGCCACCATCTCGACCCGGTTGCAGGTGGACAGGCACAGCACCTCGCCCAGCTCGGGCAGGGTCACGAGCTGGCGCAGCATGTCGCCGAGCTGCTCCCGCGGGAGGGCGAGGCGTTCGCGAATTTCGAGGGGGGCCGTGCGGTGAGATAGCCCGACGATGACCATCATGCGCGGACCTCGCTCTCGGGGTGCGCCGATGCGGATGCCTGCAGCGCGGGTCGCACCAGGTACCCCACGAGGACGAGCAGCGCAAGGATGAAGCCGGTGATGGTGCCCACCGCCGCCCGCCGCCCGCGCCACCCGGCGCCGACCCGGAGCAGCAGCACGCCGCCGAAGACCAGCCACATCACCAGCGAGAGGGCGGCGCGCCAGAACTCGTTGCCGACCCCGAGCTGCAGCTTGTGGGACCACACGGTGCCGGTGATGATGCCCAGGGTGAGCAGCGGGAAGCCCGTGAGCAGGAAGCGATGCTCGGCCTGGTCGAGCATATCGAGCGGCGGGAGCCGCCCGGCCACGGAGGCGAAGCGCTTCTGCTTCAGCCGCCGCTCGACGAAGAGGTAAAAACCGGCCGCCGCGCAGGCCAGGCCGAAGAGCGCCACGCCCACCAGGTTCGCCGCCACGTGCAGCGTCAGGAAGACCGGCGGCAGCCGCTGCCCCGCCTCTTGCAGCCCCGCCAGCCTCGTGCCCAGCAGCGGCATCAGCCCCAGCGGCGCCACCACCACCCCGAGGGCGTCCAGCGACCAGCGGCGCCTCGCCAGCAGGTAGGCGCCGGTGGCGACCAGCGAGGCCACCGAGAGCGCGAAATTCACGCTCTCTACCGGGCAAACACGGGCCACCGCGCTGGCCATGGTGATGTAAAGCAGGTGCGCCGCGGCCCCGATGGTGAGCGCCAGGGGGCCCCGCTGCCAGCCTTCTCGCTGGAGGATCTGGAGGAAAAACATCACCGTCGCCGCGAGGTACGCGAGCGCCCCCAGCAGGAATGAAATCAGCTCGACCCAGGCACTCATCCGGCCTCAAAGCTCCCGGGCGAGGAACTGGGCCAGCAGCTCCTCGTCGTTGGTGGGCAACCTACGCTCCGGGGTACGCTCGGATTGGGCCAGGTGTTCCTCGAACGACCCCTGCGGGATCCCCAGGAAACCGGGCACCACGTCGTAGGCATTGTCCCCGATCAACATGCTGCTCTCCAGCAGCTCGGACTCGAGCGCATCGAGAAACACCCGGCTCTTCACCCGGCCCACCAGGTCGTAGGCGTCCGGGGTCCCGGTCACCTCCCGCAGCACCCGGACCGCCTCCGTCAGCCGGAACCTCCGCCCCTCCGCCTTCAGCGTCAGCTCTTCGCCTGCAAGGTCAACACGCCCCTCGGATAGCCACACATCGAGGGCCTCTTGCGGGAAGAAGACGCGGTTTTTTGCCATCGCTCCGCCCATCCTAGCATGCCCGTCCTCGCCCCGTCGTAGTACGCTCCGCCCTCTCCCGGGACCTCTCGTGACTCCAGCCCTCTCCGCCGTCTACGACGAGCTGCTCCTCCGCGCCTCCTCGCCCCCCTTCGACGGCGACGCCCGCCGCCACCGTGAACAATTCGAGGCTCGCTCCGGCTCCCTGCCCCCCGATCACCACGCCCGCGCCCAGCGCGACGCCGCCTCCTGGGAGGATGCCCTCGTCGCCGGTGGCCTCGCCCTCCGCATCGCCGCCACCTTCGACGACCCCGCCGAGCGCTCCCTCCTCCATGTCTTCTGTCGTGCCCAGCGGGGTGTTTTTGTACCCACGCGCGTCGGCGCCGCTCCATGCCTGCGGGATCTCTGGGGCGGCGGCGTGTTTCTGCTGCTCCCGCGGGACGACGTGGGGCGCGCGCTGGGGGAGGTGGAGGGGGTCCCGTTCGTGGGACGCATCGTCGCGGGGGCAGACGGGTGCGCGGTGCTCCCGGGGCGTGTCTGGCTCCCGGAGGCGGCGCTGCCCCTGCTGCCAGAGATCTTCCGGGAGGCAAGGGCCCGCCGTCTGCTGACCGATGCAGTGGCGGAAGGGCTGCTCTGGATGGAGCACCTGATGGCCACGCTGTCCCGGATCAAACCCCAGTATGCCTTCCGCCCGGAGGCCCTCGACCGCCGGATGCCCGGCGCACGAAAGTAAACGCATGCCCCTGCCACCGACCTTCCCGGTACGTCTCCTCGCTGCACGTGCGCTCACCCCCTCGGTACGGGAGCTCCTCTTCGAGCGCGAGGACGGTCCGTTGTCCTTCGACGCGGGCCAGTGGGTGAGCCTGGCGCTCCCGGTGGAGCCCGCGCCTGCCGCGCCGCTCCGTCGCTCTTACTCCATCGCCTCCGCGCCGGACGGGAGCGGCCGCTTCGAGCTGGCGGTGACGCGGGTCGAGGGGGGCCCTGGCTCGACGCTCCTGCACGGGCTCGAACCGGGAGCCGTGCTCCAGGCCACCGGCCCCCAGGGCTTCTTCACCCGGGAGCCAGGGCAGCCTTCGCTCTTCGTCGGCACCGGCACCGGCGTGACGCCGCTACGGAGCATGATCGTGCAGGCGCTGCGGGCCGGCGCGCAGGAGCCGATGACCTTGCTCCTGGGGGTGCGCCACGAGGAAGACCTGCTCTACCGGGAAGAGTGGGAAGAGCTCCAGCGTAAGCATCCCAACTTCTCGTTCCACGCGACGCTCTCCCGGGGGGCGCCTTCCTGGGCAGGTCTCCGGGGCTACGTGCAGGAGCACGTCCCGTTGCTGTGGTCGGCCCTCGCCTCCGCGGGTGAACCGCACCTCTACGTCTGCGGTCTCGACCGCATGGTCAAGGTGGTGCGCGATCTGCTGCGCAAGCAGCTCGATGTGCCCCGTGGTCGGGTCCACTCCGAGCGCTTCGACTGAGCGAGGTGAAAGATGCCGCGGGGCGGTGCGTTCTTCGTGGCACCATGCGAAGAATCTCCCTGCTTGCTCCCTGCTGCTCCCTGCTGATCTTCGCGCTCGGCGCGGCTCTTGGCGTCGGGTGTGGCTCCTCCCCGTCGCCCCCTCCGCAGCCGCCCCCCGGTCCGACGGCCACGGTGACCACCACAATGACCGCGACGAACCCGACCGCCACGGCCTCCGGGACGACCTCCGCGCCGCCCGCGACCACGACCGCCGCGACCGCCAGCGCCCCCGCGGAGCTGCAGCTCCTGCTGACGCCGCTGGCGCATCAGCATGCGGCGGGGGCCAAGCCCGAGGGCCCTCCGATCACGGGGATGCTGCAGCCGGGCCAGCCGCTCCAGGCGAGCGTGACGCTGGCGGCCTCCGGGGCGCGTTGTTACACGGTCATCGCCCTGGGGGCTCCGCTGCTCACCGATCTCCAGATCGAGCTGGTGGCGACGCCGCCGGCGCCATTGCCTCCCTTCGTGCTCGCGCAGAGCCAGTCCCCGGCGAATCCGGCCATCCTGGCGGGCAGCCCCAACTGCTTCAAGAACCTCTCTCCTTTGCCTACACCGGCGACGGTGAAGATCACCTCGAAGACCGGCTCGGGTCCGGTGGCGGCGCAGGTGTACGCGAAGTGACCGGGAGGGTTGCGAGGGAACCAGGGCTCCCTTACCGTGGTCGGTCCTGAGCGAGATGATGGGGATACAAAGAACGAACCTTCCGGGGGTCGTGCTCGCGCTGCTGTCGACGATGGCGCCGGCGAACGCCCGCGCCGAGAGCGTCAACGAGTTCATGCTGGGCATGGTCAAGTACGTCAATCGCGGCTACGGCGAGCCGCTGGTCCCCTCCGATGCGGGGCTCGAGCGGGGCTCCGTCGGGTACGAGACCATCCGGCAAGCGACGACGACCAACGCGCAAATTTACGGGGCCATCGGCGCCTTCGAGCGCTACCTCCGGCCCATCATCGACGAGGCGCGCGGCGGGGAAGAGGGGCGCCGCGATCCGGCAGATCGCCGCCGTCGCAGCGAGAGCTTCAGCGTCTTTGCCCTCGATCATCACCAGACTTACAACGTGGGGCGAGCGATCGGTGTGTGCAGGGCGACTCCTGGCGCCGAGGGCGTCCCTTCCACCTGCGACGGGCGCCCCCGGGCCTACTCCGCGGACCTGTACTCGACGAGCATCTCGATCGGCCGCGGCGACCAGCACACCGGTTATTTTCTCTCGGCCAGCCACTCGCTCTCGATCCTGCCAGGGCCCGGCGGAGGAGAGACCCTCGCCGCGCAGCGCGGTCTCTACTCGTTCTATATCGCGCTCCTGACCGTGGGGGGGATGCCCATCTACCGCCTGCTCGGCAAGAAGGTCTTCAATTACCTGATGCCCGGCTCCGCGGACGGTATCGTCGGTGGGTACACCACGATCGGTCCGATCAAGATGTACGGCGGGTACGTGCTGTCCACCGGGGTCTTTGGCGAGCTGGCCATGCCCGACTACAGCCCGTTCCTCAGCGCCACGGTGACGGATACCTTCTCGCGTCTACCCTTGCTCAAGGGCGGCCTGCGCGACCTCGACCCCACCAGCGCCCTCGGCCTCCCGAAAGACTCGGGCTTCACCTCGCTCTTCGCCCAGCGCTTCGAGCTCCCCACCCCTGCGCTCCCCTCGATCCGGTCCGAGGCCCAGGGCCTGGCTCAGGAGCAGCTCGCTGACCTCAAGAACACCGCCGTGCAGGTCATCACCACGCACCTGCAGCAGGCCAACATCCACAAGTTCCTCGACGTCCGGCTCGCCGCGGGGCTCTACCCCTCGGCGTTCCTCCACGAGGCCGTCGTCACCGTCCACTCGTCCCGCTTCTCCCGCAGGACCGTCGCCTCCGCCCACAGCTACCAGCGCGACAATGGGTTCCAGTGGTCCCTGTCCGCGGGCGCCGTCGCCCTCCCGGATCTCTCGTACTACGGCGTGCGAGGCGGCACCCGGCTGCTGCTCAACGCCCAGATCCAGTACGGCATTTTTCGCGCCTTCATCCGCATGAACGAGTCCGAGTTCTTGCAATCGTTTCCCTTCGCTTACAACGCCGTCAACGGGGGCCTCGCTTTCGCTTACGGGGGCACCTGACCATGCGCCTCCCTCGCCTCGCCTTCCTGCTCCTGGCGCTCTCCTCCACCCAGTCCTGCCGCTGCTCCCAGGAGCCAGAGCCTCTCTCCCTCCAGGAGACCTGCGACGAGATCGGCTTTGCCCTGGCCAGCCGGGCGGTGGCCTGCGGGTCCACCGCGGAGCAAGGCAACCAGCGCTTCGACGAGTTCTCCGATAATTTCGTCTGCAACGAGGACGCCGGCTTCGAGCGCATCCTCGACTGCTCCGTCTCCGTGCTCTCCGCCCCCTGCGAGATCGCACCCACCCCGGATCGACCCCTGCAGGCGACCCTTGAAGCCTTGCCTGCCTGCGTGGGCCCCGTCCAGCTTCGCAACGGCGCCCCCTTGTTGCCCCCCTGCGACAACGGGGCCACCCGCTGCGGTGAAGAGTGCGTTTACCCGGACGGCGACGCCAGGCACTGCGGTACCTGCAACAACCCTTGCCCCTCCAACCTTGATCTCCGGCAACAAGGGGTCTGCCTCCAGGGCTCCTGCTCGTTCCAGTGCATCGCACCTCACGCCGATTGCGACAAGAACCCGGACAACGGCTGCGAGACCGATCTCTTCGCCCCCGTCGGTGACATCAACCACTGCGGTCAGTGCGGCAACGCCTGCTCCCCCCCGTCCGCCCCCGGGTTCCGGGTGCAGTGCCTCCAGTCCGCTTGCATCACCTCCTGCGAACCATCCTCCCTCGATTGCGATGGCGATCAGAACAACGGCTGCGAGACCCCCGCCGGCGATGACAACTGCTTCGCCTGCGGTGAGACCTGCTCCTTCAATGGAGTCGTCATCGCCCGCTGCAACACCGACCTTCGTGCCTGCGAGACCCTCCAGCCCTGCCCCCCCTTCCAGCTCAATTGCGACGGCGATCCGACCAACGGCTGCGAGACCACCATGTCCCCCGAAAATTGTGGTCAGTGTGGCCTCGCTTGCCCCCCATTCCCCAACGCCATCGCCCAGTGCATGTCCCCTGGATTCTGCGAGAATCAGTGCGCTCCGGGCTTCCTGGATTGCAACAAGGACTTCAACGATGGGTGCGAATTCGAGGGCGTCGCCTGCCCTTGAGTGGAATCTTCACTGCGCCTCGGTAAGGGATGGGGGCTTTGGGGGAACGGTGGGCCTTGTGGGGCCCACGCCCGCGGCAAGGGGATGGGGCTGGCCTTGGAAACGGTGGGCTGCCCGCCCACACCCGGGCAAGGGGGCCGATGGGGCTGGCGAACGGTGGGCTGCCCGCCCACACCCGGGCAAGGGGGCCGATGGGGCTGGCGCCCCGCGCGGCCCCCTTGCATCCCCCGGCTCCCCCCACGGTGTGAAGAGGGGCTTCCACGCGAGACGTGAAGACCCTCCTCGATCTCAGAAGCGCCCCTTGCCCATCCCTTCGGGACGGGACCCGCGGGGCTCGTTATTTGGAGCAACAACTGTCACACACGCCCGTCACACCCCGAGACGATTTGTGCACAAACGAATGAGAGAGACGGAGCGTAACGAGCCCCGCGGGTCCCGTCCCGAAGGGATGGGCAAGGGGCGCTTCTGAGATCGAATCGATGCTCGGCGTCTCGCCCGGATGCCTGCTGATGGAGGGGGAGCCGGGGGATGCAAGGGGGCCGCGCGGGGCGCAGCCCCATCGGCCCCCTTGCCGCGGGTGTGGGCTGCGCAAGCCCACCGTTTCCAAGGCCAGCCCCATCGGCCCCCTTGCCGCGGGTGTGGGCTGCGCAAGCCCACCGTTCCCGCGAAGCGCCCGGGGCGCAGCCCCCCGATACCCCTTGCCGCGGGTGTGGGCTGCGCAAGCCCACCGTTTCCACAAAGCCCCCGGGGCGCAGGCCCACCGTTCCCCCAAAGCCTTCGAACATTCCCTTGTTGTGTCAGGGCGACCTTGGTGCGAACGAACCCCGGTGTGGTTCCGGATGTTCCTGGTGGTGGGTCTTCTGACCTTGAGCGTACCTGCGCGAGCGGAGAAGGCCTCTCCGGTCACGGTGACCGCGGGGCTGGGGCAGGGGGTGCAGTTCCATACGCAGGATGGGCGGTTCTCGCTGCAGCTACAGGCCCGGATCCAGGCGCGCTTCACCACGCTGACCGCGCGAGAGGACCCGGAGACGGGGGAGGTGACGGGGCCAGCCTCGCAGGAGTTCATGATACGCCGGCAGCGGCTGGTGCTCTCGGGGCATGCCTGGAGCAAGGCGCTGAAGTACTACGTGCAGTACGGGTTCTCGAACCTGGACACGGAGGGGGATCTGCGGCTACCGCTGCGGGACGCGTACCTGACGTGGGAGCTGGCGAGGGATGCGTCGGTGAGGTTTGGCCAGGGGAAGGTGCCATTCAACCGTCAGCGGGTGGTGTCCTCTGGATCGTTGATGTTCGTGGATCGCTCGCTGGCGAACGCGGAGTTGAACCTGGATCGAGACGTGGGGGTCCAGCTTCTCTCGCGGGATTTTCTCGGTCGAGAGGGGCGCCTCGGGTACCACCTCGGGGTGTTCGGAGGGGACGGTCGGAACCGGCTCTCGGAGCGCCAGGGGATGCTCTACGTGGCCCGGGTCGAGGCCCGGTTTTTCAGAGATTTTGATGACTATCGCGAGTCGGACTGGGGGCGCTCCCGGAGGCCCCGGCTCGCGGTGGGGGTGGCGGCGGCGTACAACAGCAACACGGTGCGGGAGCTGAGCACGATCGGGGCGACCCGGCGGACCCCCGTGGATTACCGGCACGGGGTCGTCGATGCGATGTTCAAGCTACGAGGGTTCTCGCTCCAGTCCGAGCTGCTCATTCGCGGGGCTCCTTCTGGCCAGGTGACCCAGGAATTCATCGATCCTGCCACGGGTCAGCGAGCCCTGGAGGTGGCGCGGAACGCCTGGGGGTGGTTCGTGCAGGCGGGCTACCTGCTCACCGAGCATCTGGAGATTGCAGGGCGCACAGGGGAGGTTCGACCTCACGGCGCCAGCAGCCGCAGCCAGGGGCGACAGGCCGAGTACGGAGGGGCCCTCGGGTATTACTGGCAGGAGCATGCGCTCAAGCTCCAGGCGGATTACCTCTACCTGTCGACGGAGCAGCTCTTCGAGGCTTCTTCGGGCGAGGAACGCCGGGCCATGACGGGGCGCCACCAGGCGCGGGTCCAGTTTCAGCTGCACTTCTGAGGGATCCGGCGGCGGCGTCCCGCTAGGATCCGCGCATGGCCAGAATTCGCACCCCGCTCTCCGACCGTCTCGGGCTCCGTTACCCCATCGTCTGCGCGCCGATGTTCCTGCTCTCCAACAAGGAGATGATCGTGGCCTGCGCGGAGGCGGGCATCCTGGGCACGATGCCCTCCCTCAACCTGCGCACCCGCGAGGAATTTCGCGAGGCCCTCGCCTGGATTCGCGCCCGCACCGATCGTCCCTTCGGGATCAACCTGACGATCAAGCTCACCGACCCGGAGCGGTTGATGCATGACCTGGAGACCTGCCTCGAGTTCAAGGTCCCGGTGATCATCACCAGCTACGGGAATCCATCCGAGCTGGCCCGGCGGGCTCATGCCGCGGGGGCCATCGTGTTTCACGACGTGATCCACCTGCAGCATGCGCTCAAGGCGCAGGAGGCCGGTGCGGACGCCATCATCGGGGTGGCCGCGGGGGCGGGGGGCCACGCCGGGACCACCAGCCCCTTCGTGCTGGTGCCCTACCTGCGCGAGCACCTGCAGGTCCCGGTGATCGCCGCCGGATGCATCGCGACAGGCCGACAGATCGCCTCCTCGCTGGCCCTCGGCGCCGAGCTTGTGTACCTGGGCACGCGCTTCATCGCGTCCACCGAGTGCGGGGCGGAAGAGGCCTACAAGAAGGCGGTCATCCAGGGGTCTCCGGATGACATCGTGTACACGGACGCGGTGAGCGGGGTGCACGCCAATTTCCTCAAGCACACGGTGCCGGGGCAGGGCCCTGCCGATCGTTCCCAGACCCAGCAAGCGATCCAGCAGGGAGGGGCCAGGAAGTGGAAGGAGATCTGGAGCGCCGGTCAGGGCATCGCGCTGGCGCGGGACATCAAGCCCATCGGCGCCATCGTCGAGGACCTCGTGCGAGAGTACGTGGACGCCCGCGCCGGTCTGCCGGCCCTCGAAGAAGGATGAGGGGCGCGCCCGCTCACGGCATCAGGTCGGATATCATATCCCCCACGAACGAGGCCGCCCCGTAGGCTGCGCTCATCGACAGGACGAGCGTGGCGACGATGGCCCCGATCGGGTGCGCGTCGATGAAGTCGAACCAGCGGTTCCCGGCGGCCTTGAGCCCGGTGCAAGGGCATTGCACCGGCACATCTCCGTCGAGGATGGCCCGGAGCTGAGCGGCCATCTCGCTGGCGCTCTGGAAGCGCGCTTCAGGCACCTTGTTCAGGCCCTTCCGCAGGAAGAAGGTGAACTCGGGGGGGATGCCGTAGCGGTGGTGCATCTGGGTGGCAGAGAGCGGTTCTTCCACGATCACGCCGGCCAGCATCTGCTCCTGCGTGAGCTTGGGCGTCAGGTAGTGGTCGAGGGTGAGCAGCTCGTAGAAGACCGCCGCGAGGCTGTAGAGATCGCTCCGGGCGTCCATCTGATCGAGGCGCCCCCGGGCCTGCTCCGGGCTCATGTAGGCCGGCGTGCCCACGACGGTGCCCATGCGGGTCGAGTTCCGCTGGTCGTCCCCGAGCACCCCGGCCCCCCCGGGGACCTCGGCGCTGCCGATCCGCTTCGCCAGCCCCCAGTCCATGACCATGACCTCGCCGTAGGGGCCGACCATCAGGTTCTCGGGCTTGAGATCCCGGTGCAAGATGCCCTTCTCGTGGGCAAACTGGATCGCCTGCAGCACCCGAAGAAACAGCTCGGCCCGCGCCTTGTACGAGAATCGCTGCGCGTAGAGGGGGTCTTCGGCCTTGAGTCGCTCGATGATGTGCTCCAGGGTGTCCCCCTGGATGTACTTCATCACAAAGAAGTACCCCCGCTCGTCCAGCCCCACGTCGTGGATCGGCGGGATGCTCGGGTGTTCAAGCTGACCCACGACCTGGATTTCGTCCATGAACCGGGCGAGGGGTTCCCCGGCTTCGAGGCCGCTCTTGAGGCGCTTGATGGCGACGAGCCGGTCGATATCGTTGTCGTGAGCGAGCTTGATCTCACCGAACGAGCCTTGCCCCAGGGGTTTGAGCTCCTCGTAGCGGAGCTTGCCCTCGTGGGAAGGGAGGCCATCGGGGCCCTGGCCACCCCGGGGCAGCACCGCCTGGGAACGCCGGGCGACCGAGGCGCCCGTGGGCTCGGTGGGGGAAGGGGTCAACGTGGGGGGAGCTTGCATCCACCATCCTCCTGCGGGGGAAGTACGATCCGAGGAGGACACAGGTTCGCCCTCCCCACCAGGTTCAAGCGCGGCGCCGCTCTGCTCCGCGGAGCGCCTCCCGGAGCTTCTGCTCCAGCGCGTGGAAGGCCATGTCCTCGTGCTCGACCACCAGCACCTCCCCGCGGACATCGCGCATCAGGAGGTCAAACTCTTCCGGATCGAAATCGTAGATATCGCGGTGGATCAGCAGCGCCAGCGGCTTGCGGCGCGCGATGATGGTCGACAGACCTTCGAGCGGTTCTGGCTCGACCAGCACCCCGCTTCGGTTGGTGACACGGCGCACGATCTCGACAAAAGCCTTGGAGCAACCGACCGCAACCACGGTCGGGATCAGCAGCTCGGTGAGTGTGTCTTCCTGGAGGCGAGGGGACACCGGGACCATCAGGGTAATCACATCCAGGGCAAGGTGCCATGAACAACCACCCCGGCCTCCTCGATTTGCCCCATCAGCAAACGATCCGCGGGCCCGGGCCCCTGGGGGCCAGCAGGGCGCAGCGCGAGGGGCGCCGCCCGGGCCAGCAGCGCCAGCTTCCGTGCCTTCGACGTGTGAGCGCGCCGGGTCACGCTGTCGTGATGGTGAGCCGCGATCTCGTCCCCGATGGCCGCGTAGATGTACCTGGCCCCGGCGATGGCGCCCCGGCAATCGAGCGGAAGCAGGCCGACCCCCCGGTCCGAGGAGCGATAGAAATCATCCGCAAACCCGAGCAGACGCCGCACCGACTCGCGGAGAGGCCAGGTGGCAAACGAGGCCCCCAGCACGCCCTCGCGCCCCACCCCGCAGGAGGCCAGCAGCTCATCCGGGAGGTACACGCGCCCCCGCCTCGCGTCTTCCCCCACGTCGCGGGCGATGTTGGTCAGCTGCATCGCCACCCCCAGCTCGCAGGCCCGCAGCAGCGTCGCCGGGCGCCGGTCGTCGGTCATCACCAGCGTCATCATCAGCCCCACCGTCGACGCCACCCGGAAGCAGTACAGGTAGAGCTCGTCCATCGTCCTGTACTGGGCCCCCAGCGCGTCCATCTCCATCCCGGCGATCAGCGCCTCCGGCACCCCCCGGGGGATCCCGTGGCGCGAGGCGACCGCCGCGAAGGCCCGGTCGATCGGATCCTCGTGCCTTGCCTCCCTCACTCGCCCCTCGGCGTTGTACAGCCGATCCAGCCGCCGCCGTAGCCCCTCCACCCGCACCAGCGCGGCGTCCCCCTGCTCCCCCTCATCCACCGCGTCGTCGCTCTGCCGGCAGAAGGCGTAGAGCGCCCACGAAGCCGACCGCACCCGCGGAGGCAGCAGCCGCGAGGCCAGGTAAAACGACTTCGAGTGCTCGCGTATCCAGCCCTCGCACAGGGCAATATCCAGGGGCTCCATGGGGTCTTCTCGGTCGCGACCCTCTCCGATGCCCACACCCCTCCCGAGGTGGCACCCAACCCGCCCGGGGTCGACAGGGTTTCATTTCTGTCCTTCCATCGTTCATTGTTGCAAGGAACCCCCCTCCCTGCTCCCCCTGTTTCTGCAGAAAATAGCGCGAACCCGGTCTGGCACGGAACCAGCTTGTACGCAGAGCAGCGCCTGGACGCCGACGGTTTCCCCTCCCCCCCCCCACCGTTGCCCAGGCGCTTTTCTATTTTGTCTCGTCTCCCGCGAGGCACCCTCGCACGCTGCCACGGCAGAGCTTGATCCAGCGCTCCAGCGCCGGGCTCCGGTGCTTGTGGCGATGGATGGCCAGCGAGAAGCTTCGCCCGAACGCTCGCTGCGGCACCCGGCACAGCCGGAGCCTCCCACGGCGTACATCCTCGACCAGCGCCAGGCGCGAGATGCACCCCACCCCGAGCCCGGCCACCACCGCGGCCTTGAGCGCCTCGGTCTGCTGCAACGTCAGGGCAACCTGGAGCCCCGGGAGCAACCCGGCCATGGCTCGATCAAAGGCCTGCCGCGTGCCCGAGCCGGGCTCCCGCAGGACCCAGGTCGCCCCCAGCAGATCGTCGTCGCTCAGGGCTCGCTTTTTGGCAAAAGGGTGCCCCGGAGCGCAGAACACCACCAGCTCATCCTCCCGGAACGGCGTCACCTCCAGCTCGCGCATCGCCAGCTCCCCCTCGATCATGCCCACGTCCAGCTCGAAATTCGCCACCCGCCGGCCGATCTCCTCGGTGTTGGCGATGTCCAGCGTGACGCGCGCCCCCGGGCGCCGCGCCAGGTAGCGGGCGATCAGCGGCGCCGCCAGGTACTCCCCGATGGTCAGCGTGGCGCCAAGCCGCAGATCCCCGGGCTCCTCCTGGCCTTCCAGCCCTCGCTCCAGCTCCATCGCCTGATCCAGCAAGGCCTCCGCCTGCGACCGGAGCGCTCGCCCTCGCTCGCTCAGCCGCAACCGCTTGCCCACCCGATCGAAGAGCTGCACCTCGAACTGCCGCTCCAGCTCGGCCAGCGAGCTGCTCACCGCCGACTGGGACAGATGGAGCTGGCGGGCCGCTCCGCTCACGCTCTCGTCCCGGGCGATGGCCAGGAAAATCTCGAGCTGCCGCAGCGTGTACCTCATATCACTTTCATCGAACGATCTTATCGAAAGATCAAGTTGGACCGAACATCCGGGCGGCGCTACCCCCTCTCTTCGAGGAGACGAACGTGGCACAGATCAACGAGGAACGTGTGCTGAGCGTGCACCACTGGAACGACTCGCTCTTCAGCTTCACCACCACCCGGAGCCAGACCTTCCGCTTCCAGAACGGGCACTTTGTCATGGTCGGGCTCGAGGCCGAGGCGCGGCCGTTGCTCCGCGCTTACAGCGTCGTCAGCACCAACTACGAGGAGCACCTCGAGTTCTACAGCATCAAGATCCCCGACGGCGCCCTGACCTCCCGGCTTCAGCACATCCAACCCGGCGACACGGTGCTGGTCGGAGCCAAGGCCACCGGGACCCTGGTGCTCGGCAACCTCAGGCCCGGAAAGCACCTCTACCTGCTCGCCACCGGCACTGGCCTGGCCCCCTTCATGAGCATCATCCGCGATCCGACCACCTACGAGCGCTTCGAGCGCGTCATCCTCGCCCACGGGACGCGTCACGTGTCCGACCTGGGTTACCAGCGCTACATCGAGGAAGAGCTCCCCCGGCACGAGCTGGTCGGGGAACAGGTCCAGCAGCAGCTGCTCTACTACCCCACCGTCACCCGCGAACCCTTCCGCAACCAGGGGCGCGTCACCGACCTGCTGGCGAGCCACAAGCTCTGCTCCGATGTCGGCCTCCCCCCGCTCGATCCCGCCTCCGACCGCGTCATGATCTGCGGGAGCCCCGCCATGCTTCGCGATACCGTCGCCCTCCTGGAAGCTCGCGGCTTCGATGAGGGCAACAGCGGGGAGCCGGGGGCCTACGTGATCGAGCGCGCCTTCGTCGAGAAGTGACCCGTTGCGGGGCCCTCCGGGGGAACGGTGGGCTTGCGCAGCCCACGCCCGCGGCAAGGGAGGGATGGGGGCTGCGCCCCGGGCGCTTCGCGGGAACGGTGGGCTTACGCAGCCCACGCCCGCGGCAAGGGGGCCGATGGGGCTGGCCTTGGAAACGGTGGGCTTGCGCAGCCCACACCCGCGGCAAGGGGGCCGATGGGGCTGGC
>JALOQB010000121.1 GCA_025453595.1 Polyangiaceae bacterium | reverse complement strand
CATGAGGCAGTAGCCAAGCGTACCAGCGAAGCCAGAGCAATGGTGGACCCCTCCTGTGGCCCTGATCCGGGTGGGTCAATTGTTTGGGGTAATGATGAGGCCTTCAGGCCGGAGATGGTTTACAGACGACAGGCGATGCAGCATGGTTCACGCTCCACCACAGGGGCCAGGAACCCGCTTTACCGAGGGACAGTCCGGGCGATGCGAATGGACGCCATGTTTCAGCTTGACACAAGTAGTGGGGTCGGTAAACAACCTCACCCCTCATGCTGAAAAAATACCTCGGCCTCCTGGCTGCATTTGCGCTCCATTGCGACTCTTCCCAGGCCCCATCGCCCTCCACCGAGGCGGCTTCTCCCCTCGAAGAAAGCTCGTTCACAGCAGAACTTGCGAGGGCGCTCTGCGAGGGGACAGCCCCCTGCTGTACCGTGCTGAAACGAGAGAACAACGCGAATTGCGAGAAGGATGCTCTCGACGGGACAGACGGGCTAGGTAGCCTTTTCGGGAGCTTGCGCAGCGCGGGGGCGCCCTACGATGGCCAGAAGGCCAGGCAATGCGTCCAGGAGACCAGGGCAATCATAGCGCGGCAAATCAAGGCGTGCGAGGCCGGGACCGGAGCCCCAGACGAACTGCCGACCTCCTGCAGAGAAGTGTACCAGGGCCCTCTGTCCCTCGGAGAAGGGTGTGGTTCAGATTTTCATTGCAACCAGCCACCCGGGACCGACGTCCGATGCAAGTCATCCAGTTCCGGTCGTCGCTGTCTAGAAACGGTCTACCAGGGTGAAGGAGAGACATGCGTCGGCTCGGAAACGCAGGTCTTGCTCTGCAAGCCAGGGTTGATGTGCAGCGATACGGATGCCACCTGTCAGCGAGCTCCCCTCGGCGGTGAACCCTGTATCCAGGGGCGCTGTGGGGATGGATTTTTTTGCGCAACGGATGGGGCAGATCAGAGCGGGATATGCACCCCGAATCTCGAAGAGGGTGCCCCCTGCCAGCCTTATCAGTTCCGATGCAAGGAAGGCTTCGGATGCAACCCGGACAACCTGCGTTGCGAACCCGAGCGCCCTGCCCGGGCTGCTTGCACCATCCCGGAGCAATGCGTCTCACGTAACTGCCAACCTGACCTCGGGTGTTATCCCGAGAACATCCTGATAAGCGACAATTTGGCCTGCAAGGAGGAGGGCGACGGGGGCAGTGGCCCGCAGGACCTACCCCCGGCACCAGCAGCAGGGGGCGGCGGAGCACCCTGATGACCCTGGTGCGCGGGGCGAGTCTGTGCGGTCCGGGGCAGCGCGGGGTGGGGCGCGGTGGGGTGGACGGGGTGGAATGATGCGTCCCTGGAGGCGGGGATGGTTTATCCTGGGTGAGTGACCCCGGCGTCATGCCGATGCAAGCGTTCTGGGCTCTGCCCGCGGTAGAACCATGCCTCCTCGAGACCCCACCGGCCTGCCACGTCCTACCCCGCCTGCGTCGGTGCCTCCGGCTGGTCTCCCGCCGCCGCGGTCCGTGGGGTTGCCTCCCCCGAGTGTGGTCCCGGCGCTGCCGCCGCCGCGGGCCTCCTTGCCACCGCCGCGGGCCTCGCTGCCGCCACCGCGCCCTTCGTTGCCGCCGCCTCGCCCTTCGTTGCCGCCACCGGCTTCGCTGCCGCCGCCGCGCCCTTCCGTGGGCCCCAAGCCCCAGGTTTTTCCCGCCCCCCGTCGTCAGCTTTTTGCCCACGACGAGGAGGCGACGCTGGTCGCTGCTCCCAAGAATCCTCCTGCGCCAGCGCCCTCGGGCCCCACGCTGCCCCTGCTGATCGGCGCGTCCCCTGAGCCTTTTCCCGCGCGGATGCTGCCGCCCGAGGTGAACTCCATCGATCTGGGGGCCACCCTCTCCCTGCCTCCTCCCCAGCAGCACTTTGCCGGGGCCCCGGCGAGCGTGGCGGCGCCCCAGGTCACCCCTCCGGTGGTACCGCTGGTGCAGCAAGGTCCGTTCGCAGCGGTCTCCGAACCACCCCCCCCGGTGGTGCAGGCTCCTGTGCCGGTGGTGCAAGCCCCTGTGCCGGTGGTGCAGGCTCCTGTGCCCGAGGTTGCGCTGGCGGTCTCCCGGTTCCCGAGCACGATCACGATCCGGGTGCCCAAGGTGCGGCGGGATCATGCCATCGCGGCGGGCTCGGTGCTCGGTACGCTGGCGGTGGTGGGCTTGTTGTTCCTGGTGATGACCCCGCGGGAACAGCGCCCTCGCGGCGACCCGCTGGTGAGCGATAAAAGCGAGCCGACAGCGACCGCGAGCGCGGCCCCCACCGTGGCTGTTCCTCAGGCCCCTTCGGCCCCGGCAGCCCCGCCGAGCGCCGTCGCCTCTGCGCCCCCGCCGACCACGGCCAGCGCCGCACCGCCGACGGTGTTGATCGGGGCGTTGCCCCCGGCCCAGCAGCCTGGCCCAAGGCCTCTACCGGTCCCGGTTGTTCCACCTCCGACCGTCCCGGCGGCCACCGAGGAGAAACCAACGCCACCCTCCGGAGTGGCCTCCGGCACCATCACGGTGATGTGCAAACCGGCCTGCGATGCGGTGTTCGTGCGAACGAGGAACCTGGGCCCTTCCCCGATCGTCGGGCAGGCGCTGCCGGTGGGGGATCACCCCGTGACGCTCAAGCGTAGTGGCTCCCCCAACAAGCAGACCGTGGTCCACATCGAGGAGGGCAAGAACTCCGCGATACGCATGGACATGTAAACCTCCCATCACCCCGGGGGAACCAGCGGGAGGGAGGTTCAGACGCCGCCATCCATGAGGATGGTCTCGCCGGACATGTAGCTGTTCTGATCCGACACGAGGAAGGCAGCGAAGCGGGCGACCTCGTCGAAGGTACCGACGCGCCCGAGGGAGCAGTGGTGCAGGTAGGCTTCGAGGCGGTGCTCCGGGAGGTTGCGCCCCAGGCCATCCTCGAGGAGCCCCGGGGCGAGGCAGAGGACCCGGATGTTGTGGCGAGCGACCTCCTTGGCGAGGGCCTGGGTGAGGCCCCGGACCGCGGCCTTGCTGGCGCAGTAATGGATGGGGGCCTCGATCATGCGCTCGCCGGCGAGGGAGCCGATGTTGAGGATCAGCCCGGCCTTCCTGCGGATCATCGAGCGGAGGGCGGCGCGAGACGTCAGGTAGGTGCCCTTGACGTTGGTGTCCATGACGTGGTCCCAGTCGGCCTCTTCGAGGAGCGCGAGGGGCAGGTTCTGGGAGATCCCGGCGTTGTTGACCAGCACGTCGATCGCCCCCCAGGAGGCCTCGACCTCGCGGAGCATGGCCTCGGTGGCCGCGGTATCGAGGACCGGAGCCTTGAAGGCGAGGGCCCTGGCGCCGAGGCCCCGGAGGGCGGCGAGGGTAGCGTCAGCCTCGACCTCGTTGCGGTGGAACGAGAAGGCGACGCTGGCGCCCTGGCGGGCAAATTCAAGGCAAAAAGCCCGCCCCAGCCCGCGGGAGCCGCCGGTGACGACGATGCGTTTGCCCTGGAGAAGCATCAGCCCTTCCCCCAGATCTTGGGGTCGCCGACGGGGCCGGTGTAGCGGGCGTCGCGGTCGCGGTAGAGGTTGTTGTAGGCGCAGCCGGGCATGAGGCGACCGTCAGGGAGCGCGTAGTGGGTGCAGCATTTCTTGATGCGGTCGACCTCGAAGGTGTGCACATCCATGAAGGCGTGGATGAAGACGGTCTTGACCAGGCTCTCGCCGATGTGGAGCCGCTCTTCCAGGGCCAGGGCCCGATCTTCGGGGTACATCAGGAAGATGGCGCGGCGCAGGCTCTGGAGGATCTTGTCCGAGTCGGGGACCTGGGCGGCGCTGGTCCACATGTCGTTGATGGTGTCGCGGATCGCCCCCTCGAAGTGCTCGTCAGGGCGGATGGTGCCGCGGTTGGTGAGGATCTCCATGTAGCGGGCGAGGTCGATGAAGCGGGGGAAGGGCGTGTACCCGTCGTCGGTCTTGAGCAGGTAGGTCAGCCCGAAACAGCTCGGGTGTGAGCAGGGCAGCGGGAGGAAATCTGCGGCGCGGAGCCGCCCTCCGGTCTGGGACTCGGCGGCGTGGACGATGTCCGGGATGGTGATGATGTCCAGCGGGTTATGGGGGGCAAAGTGGGCCCCGCCGTAGCCCGTGAAGGCCGCCGGCTGGAAGGTGAGGGAGAGGATGAAATCGTTATCGTAGAGAAGATCAATACACTCGCCGATCCGGTCATCGTTGACGCCGCGGGCGACGGTCGAGACGATGGTGGTGCGGACCCCGGCCTTCTTGAGGTTGGCCAGGGCCTTGTCCTTGGCGGCGCGCTGGTCGCCGGGGCCCCGGAGCACCCGGAGGGCGGGGTTGGAGAGGGCGTCGAGCTGGAGGCTGATGTAGACGCCCAGGCGGGCGACGCGCTCGCAGAACTCGTAGTCGGTGGCGCAGCGGAGGCCGTTGGTGGAGACGGAGACGCGGGCGATCTCGGGGCGAGCGCGGGCCATCTCGAGGAGCTCGAAGAACTCCGGGTGCATGGTGGGCTCGCCGCCGGAGAGGTTGATGGTCTCGATGGTGCCTTCCTTCTCGATGATGCCGTCGAGGATGCGGCCGAATTCCTCGCGGGTCATGTTGTAGTTGTGGCGGTTCTGCACGATGCAGATGGGGCACTCGAGGTTGCAGTGGTTGGTGATCTCGATGATGGGCAAGCAGCTGTGCTGCTCGTGATCGGGGCAGAGCCCGCAGTCATCGGGGCACCCGTCCTTGACCTCGGTCGAGTACTTGAGGGGGATGGACCCCTCCTTGATGTAGGTCAGGGAGCGCAGGAACCAGTCGGCGTCGCCGGAGATGAGGGCCTCGGACTCGCCGTGGGAGGGGCACTGCTTGCGCAGGTAGACCTTGCCGTCGCGGATCACGCGGACGCCATCGACCGGGCGCCGGCAGGTGGGGCAGAGCCCGCGGGAGAACGAGTGGACGATCTCGCGAGCGCGGGGTGTCGGCGCGAAGGTGAAGGAGGGTTCGAGGACAGGCAGCTTGAGGGAGCTCATCGGTTCACCTGCAGGATGGGCAAGGAGCGGCGCCCGGGCGCGGGGTCACGGGCGACCTCCATGCGGGCGAGCATGTCGGGGTCGGCGAAGCGCGGGTCCCGCTCGCGGTACAGGACGTTGTAGGAGCAGGTCGGGATGTTGCTGCCGTCGATCTCGGGGACCCCGACGGAGCAGCGCATCACCCGGGCCACGTCGAAGCTCTCTTCATCCATGTGGGAGTGGATGTAGATGGCCTTGGTGGCGCGCTCGGCGATCTTCTGGCGCTGGTCGAGGGGCAGGGGTTTGCCCGGGGGGAACATGGCGCGGATCAGCCGGTTCAGCGTGGCCAGCACCGCGTCGGCCTCGGGCAGGGAGTCGGGGCTGGACCAGAGCTCGTCGATGCAGTCGCGGAGCACCTGCTCGACCCGCTCGCGAGGCTGGATGTAGAGGGAATCCCCCAGCAGCTCGAAGAGCCGGGCGCGCCCCATGAAGCGCGCGTAGGGGACGTACCCTCCGTCGTCGAGCATCAGCAGGTAACAGATCGAGTAGCAGTGGGGGTGAGCGAGGGGAGAGGGCACGAAATCGTTGCCGGTGATGCGGCCCCCGGTGTGAGCCTCGACGAGGCGGTGCAGGTCCGGGGTGGTGATGCGGGCGGTGCGATCGAAGCCCACGCCACCCTGGCCGGTGAAGGTGAGGGTGTGCATCTCCAGCGAGCAGACGTTGGGGCGTCGGAGCACCTCGTCCAGCAGCGGCCCCACGTCGCGGTCGTTGAGCCCCGCGGCCACCGCCGGCAGGATCGTGGTGGTCACGTCGTGCTTCTGGAGCAGGTCCAGCACCTGCAGCTTGGCCTTGACGGTGTTGGCCCCGAGGAGCTGCTGGTCGATCTTCGCGTCGTAGGTGTCCAGCGAGAGCACGATGCGAGCGTCGGCCTCGGCCAGCTCCCGGGTGTACTCCTCCTTGAGCAGCTTCAGCCCGTTGGTGCTGACGGTGAGGCGGCGGATCCCGGCGGCGCGGGCCATGCGGAGCAGCTCCGGCAGCTCGGGGTGGAGCGTGGGTTCTCCGCCGGTGAAATTGATGATGTCCAGCTCGTCGTGCTGCTCGCCCAGGTGGCGCAGGATGGCCGCGAAGTGCTCCTTCGACAGCTGGTGGGCCCCCTCGTTCTTGTTCACCGTGTAGCAGATGGGGCAGTCGAGGTTGCAGGCCGAGGTGATCGGGATCACCGGAAGGTACACCTTCTGCTGGTGCGATTTGCACGGCCCGCAGTCGTGGGGGCACCCGCCCTTCACGGGCTTCACCTCGCCCCGCGGCGGCGTGGACGGCGCGACGAAGGAGAGCGCGTCGAGGTACCAGGAGACCGAGGAGGCCACGAGGACCTCCTGGTGGCCGTGATCCGGGCAAAATTTCGCGAAGAAGACCTGGTCGTCGCGGAACAGAATCTTGGCATCCACGGAGCGCTTGCAGACCGCGCAGAGGCTCCGGGTCATCGAGTAATAAACGTGTTTGCTAGGCGAGCGCGTCGGCGCGCAGGGTGCACAGAAACTCATGCGAAGACCTCGCTGGACCCGCCCCCAGGACGGCCCCCACCATGGTCAACCACGACCCTCGCGGGGTCAACGACGCCGAGGGCTCGCCGTGCGACCCGGGGGCGCCGCGGGGGAGAGCAGCGGGGCGGCGGCCGAGGGGCCCGACTGCCGCAGGGCGCGATCGCACTCGGCCAGGGTCAGGCGGCGAGGCCCGAAGGGGGAAGGATCAGCGGCGTCGCTGTCCATCAGACGCCCCGGCGTGTCGCGGCCAAAATCGTCGCTGTGCCCTGGGACATCGAGGAGCACGTGGCCCAGTTCATGGGCGAGGGCAAACGAGACCGCATCGGCCCGGATGCCGGCGCGATCTTCCAGGATCATGTTGCGGAGGCTCCCCCGATCCGAGTGAATGAACGACTCGCCGATGCGGCCTCCGGTCGCGAACGAGGGGATGAGCACCACCTCGATGGTGCGGGGGTCGCCGTCGTCCACGGAGCGCAGCAGGGTGCGCTCTTCCAGGGTGCCGGCGACGGCGTCGACGTCGGTGAAATGCTGGAGGCCATCGGACAGATCGACGGAGCCCAGGCACACCCCGAGGGTGGCGTCGGAGGACGCGAGGGACGAGAACGAAAGCAACGCCCCGTCGCGGCGCCGGGCCATGAGGTCCACCGACGGCGCAGCGGCCGCGCCGGTGCGCAGGTTCTCGCTGAGCACGGCCCGGAACCCCATCTTCTCGATGGCGCTCGCCGCGCGGCGGGCCACGGAGGCGGCGCTCTGCCCCGGGCTGAGCGCGATGGCCACCTCGCGCCCCTCGATGCGGAAGCTCAGGCGCCCCCCGGAGGCCCGGAAGGCGGCCCCGCAGCCGAACGCCAGGAGCGCGGACGAGGGCGGATCGACGATCTTGACCTCCGCGGCCTCGGGCGGCCCGAAGGAGACACCGCACTGACCCCAGACCGCGTTGGCGCGCCGGATCTGGGCTCGCGTCAGCGCCTCCGCGGTGCCGTCGGTGAAGCCGAAGGGCGGGGGGCCCTGGGGGCGCTCTCGCACGAGGAACACGCGGATCTTCGACTGCCAGAGCCCGCCGCGGGGGGCCAGCACCGGGGCAGAGAGCAGACGCTGCTTCTTGCGGGAGACCACGACCTGCCCCCCGAGGGTCGCGAGCAGGGATCGCTCGGCCGCGGCCGGGTGCATCCGGTCGTCCAGGTCCATCGCGAGGCGGACAGGCAACGAGGCCACGCAGCGGCGCCCTGCGGGGGCCCCGGCGGGGCAAGGGTGCGGTCGAAAAACGTTGATTTCCAGCTGATCCAGGGGGCGACCGTCGGGGGCCTCGGCGGCGAGCACCAGGCCCTCCGGGGGGGCGTCGCCCTCGGCCCAGAGAAGCCGGAAGGCACCTTCTTCCTCGGGCAGCGGCGCGTCGTCGGACCACCGCAGCGGCGGCGAGCGAACGAGGGAGAGAGACGCCCGCTCCTCCCCGCTACCGGCGTCGATCCAGCGAAGCCCGGCGGGCGCCTGGGCCCGGGCCATCGAGGATACGGCGAGCAGCGCGGCCAGGAGGCGGCGGCTCAAGCGAGCGCCCCCAGGTGCAGGAGGCGAAAGCGCGCCTCCGACAGGAGCGGCGAGGTGAGGCCGTCGCGGAGGGATTCAAGGACCAGGACCCCCCAGGAGAGCGCCGAGAGCGATCGCGCCTCGAGGCAGGACCGGGCGACCTCCGCGGCGCTCGCGTCGCCGAGATCGTGGAGCACCGCGGCGCTCAGCCCCCAGGCCCCTTCCTTGCGCGAACGGAGCACACCGCGGAGCTCGGCCTTGAGATCCTCCCGGCCATGATCCCGGACAAGGAAAAAAGCGGCTCGCACCGCGGTTTCTTCCGCCTGGGCGAGGCGCTCGACCAGCCCGTCCAGGTGCGTCTTTACCTGCATCGCGCGGGCCCCGGCGAGGCGAAAAAGGAACGAGAGATCGCGCTCCGTCGAGGGGCGATCGGAGAGCCGGATCAGCGCATCCATCGGCGCCCGCAGGCCAGGAGGCTCGCGAGAGCTGGCGTCCAGCGCCCACTCGATCAGGGACCAGGCGCCGCGGGCGCTGCGGGGCCCCTGCTGCGCCTGCAGGGACGCCTGGGCCCGCGGGGCCTCGTCGCCGGACCGCACCCCCAGCTCGGCAAGCAGCAACCACCGCCCCAGATGACGCTCGGCCCCCCGCATGACCGCGAGCGCCGGGCCCAGCCCCGGGTGGCCCCGGCCCGAGCGAAGCAGGGGCCAGAACAGCTCGTTGCTCAGCTCGATGCGCGACGCCTCCTTGAGCCGCAGCGCCAGCGCTTCGAGGCCGCTCCCGGAGGACTCCCCGCGGAGCAGGCGCACGACCTCCGCCGCGAAGGCCACCGCCGGCGAACGGTGCCCGGCCGCCCGCAGCAGCGAGGCGCCGAGCGAGGGGTGATCGTCGAAGGCCGCCAGCCCCAGCAGCCGCGGCTCGACGTCCTCGACCGCCAGCCCCAGCGCCAGCAGCTCGTGGCCACGCGGGTCATGGGCATCCACGAGGCCCCCCAGGGCCCCGAAGAACAGAGGCCGCGAGAAGGCCTGGCGCCGCGCCAGGGTCCGCGCCGCGTCCGCGAGGAGTTCACGCCCCTCCACGCTGCGGGGCGCCACCGCGCGCAGCGCCCCGGCGAGGCGCTCCTCGGTGGGGGGGCGCCGCCGGAGCGCCGCGGTGACCTCCCGGGTCAGCCGGGCCAGCCCCTGCTCCCCCCCCGGAAACCCCCGCCATGGCCTCAAGCTCCCCCCTTCTTCATGAGCTTCTTCGCCAGTGTGGAGATTCCATACAGATGGAGGTCGCCCTCCTGCACCCACCGGACCTCATCGTAGACGGGAGGATAGCCGGGCTGGGGGGCCGGGTCGCCGGTGAAGACAGCGACGCGCATTTTCCTGTGCGAGAGGGTGTGCTGGACCTCTCCGGCGGGTGCAGGCCGGGAGGCGAAGCGGGCGAGGAGGTCGGCGGCTTCATCGGGGGAGGAGGCCTCGACGGTGGGGGGCTCCCAGAGGCCACCGAAGAGGGCGTCCGGGCGGCGCCGTCCCAGGAGGATCTGGCGTTCGCGGCGGGCGACGAGGGAGGCGGCGTGGACGAGGGTTGGAGCCCGGGGAGGGGCGAGGAGCGGGAGGGAGGCGGCGAGGCCGAGGCGGTGGGCGTCGCAGCGCGGAGCGAGGGGGCAAAGGAGACAGAGGGGCTGCTGAGGCAGGCAGGTGGTGGCGCCGAGCTCCATGAGGGCCTCGTTGAAGGCGCCGGGGCGATCCTGCGGGACGAGGGAGCCAGCGAGGGCCCAGATCTGCTTCTGGACGCGGGCCTGGCGGGCGTCTTCCTGGATGGCAAAGAGGCGGGCGAGGACGCGGATGACGTTGCCGTCCACGAGGGGGGTCTGGATGCCGAAGGCGAGGCTGGCGATGGCGCCGGCGGTGTACGGGCCGATGCCCTTGATGCTGAGGAGCTGCTCGACATCGGCGGGGAGCTCGCCCTGGAAGCGAGCGACCACGTCGCGGGCCCCCTCGTGGAGCCCACGGGCGCGGCGGTAGTAACCGAGGCCGCTCCAGAGGGCGAGGACCTGCTCGATGTCGGCGGCGGCGAGGTCCCGGAGGGTCGGGAAGGCGGCGAGGAAGCGCTCGTAGTAAGGGATGACGGTGCTGACGCGGGTCTGCTGGAGCATGATCTCGCTGACCCAGACGCGGTACCCCGTGCGATTGGTGCGCCAGGGGAGATCGCGGGCGCTGCGGTCAAACCAGGCGATGAGCTCGGCGGCGAGCCCGGGCCGGGGCGCCGGGGCGTCAGCGGCAGGCGGCTTCGACATCGGGGACCTCACGGGGGATCGCGGCGGTCAGGACCCGGGGCCCTTCGGGGGTGATCAGGACGTCGTCCTCGATGCGGATGCCGACCCCCCGCAGCGCCTCGGGGGCCTGGGGGTCTGCGGCGGCGATGTAGAGGCCGGGCTCGACGGTGAGCACGGCGCCGGCCTCCAGCGGTCGGGGCTTCCCGTCGAGGAAATAGGCCCCCACGTCGTGCACATCCATGCCGAGAAAGTGGCTGGTCCGGTGCATGTAATAACGCCGGTAAGCCCCCTGCTCGATCAGCGCGAGCGGCTCGCCGGTCAGCAGGCCGAGGCGCACCATGCCCCGGGTCAACACCTCGACCGCGACCCCGTGGACCTCATCGATCGTGGCGCCGACCACGCAGCGATCGATGGCGGCCTTCTGGGACTCCAGGACCAGCTCGTAGAGCGCGCGCTGCGCCTCGGAGAACCGGCCGTTGACGGGGAAGGTCCGGGTGACATCGCAGGCGTAGTAGGCATACTCGGCCCCCGCATCGATCAGCAGCAGCTCGCCGTCGCGCAGGGGCCCGTTGTTGGCCCTGTAGTGCAGCGTGGTCGCGTTGAGCCCGGACCCCACGATGGGCTGGTACGCGCAGCGCTCGGCCCCCCCGCGCCGGAACGCCCCTCGCAGGGCCGCATCGATCTCGTACTCGAAGCCCCCGGGCCGGGCCTGTTGCATCGCGGCGAGGTGTCCGTCCCGGGTGATGTCCGCGGCCCGCTGCATCAGGGCGATCTCTTCTGGCCCCTTGCGCCAGCGTAGCTCGTGGACCAGCGGATCGGTGTCGAAGATCTCGGTTGGCCAGCGGTGAGGCGTGCGGCCGCGGGCGCGAGCCGCGTCGATGGCGTTGAGCACGATCTCGTCGCAGCGGCGGTGGCGGTTGAGATGGTAGTAAAGGCGCCCCTGGCCCCGGAACAGCTCGGCCAGCCGCGCCGGGAGCTCCTGGATGGGGTACGCCTCGTCCGCGCCCAGCCGCTCCCGGGCCCCCTCCACGCCGACCCGGTGCCCGTCCCATAGCTCGCGCTCCGGGTCGCGCGGCCGGACAAAAAGCACCAGCCGCGCCCGCCCCTCCCCGGCCAGCAACACCGCCACGCTCTCTGGCTCGTCGAGGCCGGTCAGGTAGTAAAAATCCGAGTCTTGCCGGTACTCGTGCTCGACGTCGTTGTTCCTCAGGAACACCGGCGCCGAAAAAAAGACCCCCACCCCGGACCCCATGGCTCGCGCTACCGCGGCCCGTCGCTCTCGAAAGGGCATCCGCGGCAAGATGAGCCGCCCCCCCACGGGCTGCAAGCCCCTGCCGCCCTCCCTGCCGCAACAGGAAGACGATGACCAAAAATAAAGCAGGCCGGGTGTCGTTTCGGAACACCCGACCTGCCCTTCCTCGGCCCCTTGGATCGGGGGCGTGACGAGGTGATGCCTCCTGTGGCACCTCGGAACCTGCGCCAGGCGGGGGCACAAAGACCCCTACCCTCATGCGCCAGGGCGAGCGTTGCCGCCAGGTGGGTTGCCAGGACAGCGCCCTGCGCTGCCCCTCGGCATCATGCTAGCTCGCCGCGACCTCCGAGCTGAGACCTTGGTGATGATGCATGATGATCAACCCTCCTCCGGTTGGACCGGCGCCCCTGCGCTCCAGCTGTGAGCCGTTCTGGAGAGGTAGACGGGGCGTTCCATGTGAGCGGCCCGCAGGCCAGGACAAAGGTGCTGGTGCGGAGGACCGCGGGACCATTCCCGGGGCTCGAGGCCCCAGCCAGCGCCGATAAGACCGAAGATAGCACCGCATTTTCGTCCGTCATCTCCGGAGCGCACTCCAGAGTTCGACCAGGCGTTTTTCCGACACCGGCAGGGCGGTCTTGAGCTCCGGCGCGAACACCTGGACGCGCCACTCTTCCAGCAGCCAGCGCAGCTCGTCGAGGCGCACCGGGTCATGCCCCCGGGAGCGCAGCAGCGGCTCTTGCTTGAGGAATTCCTGCCACAGCTTGATGACCGGGGCGGCCTTCTGCTCATCCTTGCCCGGGTCGAGCGGGAGCCGCTGGATGCGCACCTGCAGGGCCTTCAGGTACCGGGGGATGTGCCGCAGCCTGTCCCGGGGGCAGGTGGCGAGGAGATCCGGCGGGGTCAGCCGCTCGACCTGGCCCTGGATGTCATCGATGGACACGCGGCTTTTTCCCGCCTTGGCCGCGAGGAGGCTCTTGAGCGCGGAGGTCACCTTCTGGTGCTCCGTGGCGATCTCGATGGCCATCCGGTCGAGGGAGGAGAGCGCCTCCGGGAGCTGGCGGCGCCCCTCCTCGAAGCGCCGGTGGAAGGCGGCCTTGTCCCGGGGGAAGGTGGCCGCGCTCTCCAGGCCGAAGGCCTCGTCGACGGCCCGCTGGCCGACCTGGAGACGAGCCCCGCGCAGGGGGGAAGCGAGGGCCACCGCGTCGAGCGCGCCGGAGGCGAGCTGGGCGAGCTGGCGCTGGCTGGTGCGGAGCTGCAGCAAGAAGAGGCGCCGGAGGCCCGCCCGCGTGGCCATCTCCGCGGTGTCCGGAGCTTCCATGAGGCGCAGCTCGACCGAGTCTTCATGGTCGACCAGCGCAGGGTAGGCGAGCACGGTGGAGGCGCCGGAGCGGACCCGCACGTTCTCCGGCAGCGTGTCCAGGTCCCAGGTCTTCATGCCGAGCTTGCTCCAGGCGCTCTTGGGGACGCTCTCCCAGGCCTGCCGGGCGACGAAGGCGAAGCGCTCCCGGAGCGCGGCCACGTCGCGCCCCCGGGCGACCTCCTTGCCGTCCTCGTCGACGACGCGACACAGGAGCTGGAGGTACTCCGGCACCTCCTCGCGGCGCCACGCGTCCGGGGGGATCCGGACGCTGTAGCGGGACAAGATGGCCTCGGTCAGGGCCGGGAGCAGCGGCCCCTCGAAGGGCCGCAGCGACGGCTCGAGCTCGCGGGCGGCCAGCAACGAGGAGCCGATCTGCTTGCGGAGCGCCTTGGGCAACGAGTCGAGCAGCAGCGAGACCTTCTCGACCAGCCAGCCGGGGATGATCCAGTCAAACACCCCCGGGTCCACCTGGGGCAGCACCACCACCGGCACCGTCACCGTGAGCCCATCGTCGTCCTCGCGGGGGTCGAATTTGTACGACAGCGGCATGCGGGCCCCGTACAGCCTGAGCTCGTCCGGATACCGCGCCGCGGTCAGGTCGTGGGCCTCATCAAGGAGCACGTCGTCGAGGGTCAGGGAGAGCAACTTCGGGTTCTCTTGCTCGGCCTTCGCGCGCCACTCCTCGAAGGTCTTCCCGCTGTAGACCCCCTCCCCTACCCGCTGGTCAAAGAAGGCCTCCAGCGCATGCTCGTCGATCATCAGGTCGCTGCGTCGGGCCCGCGCTCGCAGCGCCTGGGCCTGCTCGATGACCTGCCGGTTGTGCTCCAGGAACGGGGCGCTGGTGCGGTACTCCCCGAGGGCCAGCGCATGCCGCAGGAACACCTTGCGCGCCGCCGCCGGGTCGATGGGCCCGAAATGCACCTTCCGGTCACGGACGATGGGGAGACCAAAGAGGGTCACGTTCTCCCGGGCCATGACCTGCGCCGGCTTCTGCTCCCAGTGCGGGTCGCCGTGGCTGCGCTTGCAGAGGGGCCCCGCCGCCGCCTCCAGCCAGGCCGGGTCGATCCGCGCCGCGTTGCGCGCGAACAGCTGGGAGGTCTCCACCAGCTCGGCGGCCACCACCCAGGCCGGCGGCTTCTTGGAGAGCCCGGACGAGGGGTGCAAGGTGAAGCGCGTCTGCCGCGCGCCGGCGTAGGCCCGGTGCTCCTGGTTCCACAGGCCCAGGCGGCTGAGCAACCCGGGCAGGATGGCCCGGTGAATCTGCTCCGGTTCCGCGGGCTTGCGGTTGGCTACCAGGCCCATCTCGGAGGCCAGCTGGGCCAGCTGGTCGTGGATGTCTGCCCACTCTTTCATGCGGACAAACGAGAGAAAATGGGCAGAGCAGAAGCGCCGTAGCTGGGCCTTGGCGCCGGCGCGGGCCTCGCGGTAGGCGTCCCAGATGCGGAGCAACCCGAGGAAGTCGGAGGTCTCATCCCGGAACTTCCGGTGAGCATCGTCGGCCTGGCGCTGGGCGGCGATGGGCCGCTCCCGGGGGTCCTGGACGCTGAGGGCGGCGGCGATCACCAGGACCTCGCTCAGGGCGCCCTCGTCCACGCCCCCCAGGATCATCCGCCCCACCCGGGGGTCCACGGGGAGGCGCGCCAGGCGCTGGCCGATCGGGGTCAGCTCCCGCTGCTCGTCGAGGGCGCCGAGCTCCTCCAGCACCCGGTATCCCTCGTCGATGGCTCGCTTGGAGGGCGGGTCCAGGAAGGGGAACGCCTCGACCTCGCCCAGGTTCAGCGCCTTCATCCGCAGGATGACGCCGGCGAGCCCCGCCCGCTTGATCTCCGGGTCGGTGTGCTCGGGCCGCGCCTTGAAGTCCTCCTCGTCGTAGAGGCGGAAGCAGATGCCGCTCTGCACGCGGCCGCAGCGCCCCTTTCGCTGGTCGGCGCTGGCCCGGGAGATCGCCTCGATCTGCAGGGTCGTGACCCCGGTCCGCGGGATGTAGCGGTTGATCCGCGCCTGCCCCGGGTCGAGCACGTACACGATGCCGGGGATGGTGAGGGAGGTCTCCGCCACGTTGGTCGCAAGCACGATGCGACGCTGCGGTACAGGCTGGAAGACCCGGGCCTGCTCCGCGGCAGAGAGCCGGGCGAAGAGCGGCAACACCATGGTGTGGGGCAGCCCGTGGCTCGTCAGCTCGTCGGCCACCTCGCGGATCTCCCGCTCCCCCGGGAGGAAGATCAGGATATCGCCGCGCCGGTCCAGGTCCGTGATCTCCTCGACCGTGTTGCCGATGCTCTCGACCAGGTCGGCCTCGTCTGCCCGCGGCGGTCGGTAGATCACGTCCACCGGGAACGTACGGCCCGACACCTGGAGGACAGGCGCCCTGTCAAAGAAGGCCGAGAAGCGCTCCACGTCCAGCGTGGCCGAGCACACCACCACCTTGAGATCGGGGCGCCGGGGCAGCAGCCGCTTCAGGTAGCCCAGGAGAAAATCGATGTTCAGGCTGCGCTCGTGGGCCTCGTCCAGGATGAGCGTGTCGTAGGCCCGCAGCATCGGGTCCCCCTGGGTCTCGGCCAGCAGGATGCCGTCGGTCATGAACTTGACGTAGGTGTTCGCCTTCGCCTGCTCGTTGAAGCGGATCTTGTAGCCGACCTCCTCGCCCAGGTTCACCTCCAGCTCCTTGGCGACGCGGGTGGCCAGGCTGGTGGCGGCCAGGCGGCGGGGCTGGGTACAGCCGATCAGCTTCTGCACACCCCGGCCCATGGCCAGGCAGATCTTGGGGATCTGGGTGCTCTTGCCCGAGCCAGTCTCCCCCGCGATGATCACGACCTGGTGCGCGTCGATGGCCCGGGCGATCTCGAAGCGGCGCTCCGAGACCGGGAGTTCAGGGGGAAATTTGATCTCGTGGGAGGGGCCACTCGGAGGCCCCTGGCCGTCCGCAGCGGCAGGCAGCAGGGTCATGGCGCGCCGGTATAGCACGCCCGGGCCACCTCACCGGGCGACAGCCAGCGGCATCGACCCCGTAAGTTCCCGGCACCGTGGTTGATCTGCCCGACCGTCTTGGCCTGCTCGACGACCTTCTTCCGCATCGACTTCTGGAAGCCCTTGAAGGCCGCGATGGAGAGCAGCGCCACCATGCCGATGACGAGGATGTACTCGACCATGCCAGCGCCGCGCGTGTCCCGGAACAACTTCTTCATCATCGGTCTGCCCTTCCGCTCAGTTGCAGGATGCACCGCAGAGGCTCTCGGCGCTCAGGACGCAAACAAGGTCCCAGGCGTCGGTGCAGCAGAACGAGTTGGCCGCGCATACCTGCTGCTGGCATGAGCCGCACTCGGGCTTCTGGGGCTTGTCGCTCTCGGCGCATACGTCGCCGCAGGTCGCCCCCAGGTCGCAGGTGGAGGAGTCGATCGCGCACTGCGCGGTGCAGGTGAGGTTACCGGTGGCGTTGGGGTTGCCGGTCCAGCTGGCGCAGGTGCGCCCGCCAAAATCCTGGCCGTCGCAGAACTCGGTGGCCTTGTCGATCTTGCCGTTTCCGCAGACCGGCTCCGGGGAGCCCCCGGCCCCGCTGTCCCCACCCGAACCGCCGCTGCCACCGCCGGAGCCACCGCTGCCACCGGAACCGCCGCTGCTGGTGCCACCGGAGCCGCCGCTGTTGGTGCCACCAGAGCCGCCAGAGCCACCGCTGACGCTGCCACCGCTGCCGCCGCTGACGCTGCCGCCGGAACCTGCGGTGCCGCCATCGCCGCCGTTGCCACCGCCGCCCTGGCCGCCACCGCCCTGGCCGGCAAACTCCTCGCCGGAGCAGTACCCGATGGCCACGCTCTGGGGGAGGTCGAAGGTGGCGTCCGGCACGATCTTGCTCTTGTTCTCGTAGACCGGGAACTGGCCGTCGAAGAGCTTGATGTCGAGCTCGATGGGGCCCAGGCTCACCTTGAAGCCAGCCTCGGCGCCCATGTAGAGGCCGAGGGTGCGCTCGGTCGAGATGGTGAAGGTGGGCTTGGGCCTCCCGTCCTGGATCCCCTCGCAGGATTCGGCGCCCTCGAACTTGATCCCGGCGCCCACCGACCCCTTGACATAGGGCCCGGCGAAGCCAGCAATTTTGGCGACAAGCCGGGGTTCAATGGCGCACTTGGCCTCGAGCGAACCGACGATCTTCTTGAGATCGGGGCCGATGGTGTTGAAGGTGAAGTTGGTGTTCGAGATGGGCGAGGTGCCCTTGTCCTTCTCGTAGATGAAGCCAAACTCGGCGAGGGCCGAGGCCTCCCAGCCGAGCTCGAACTCGGCGGAGCCAGCGAGGGCGCCCCCGCAGGCGAGGTCCATCTCGAACATGTACGACACGGGGATGGGCCCGAGTGGGGTCGGGATCGGCGGACCCCAGAAGGGGACGCTGGGGACGATGGGCGTGTTGACGCCATAGCTCTTCGCCTTCGAAGAGAGCTGCGCGGCGATGGAGCTGGCCAGGTTATCGGCGCCCGACTCCTTGTTCAGCGTCTTGTTGGCCTCGATGTTGAAGCCAAGGGCGGCGCTGTAGAGCATCTTGGCGCCGATCTCGCCCTTGAGCTTGAACTGCAGCTCTTGCAGGTAATTGTTCGGGTTAAACTTGCCAAAGAACCCACCGGGGACCTCGATCTTGGCGCCGAAGGTGACCGACGGCTTCATCGAGAACATGGCCTCCTTGAGGTTGGCAGAGGCCTTGCCGCTGACCGCCACCTTCCAGTCGTTCTTGAGGGGGATCTCGATCTTGGCAATCGAGAGCTCCCCGAGGGGGATATCCTTCCTGCTGTAGGTCAGATCCAGGCCCACCGTGGACTCGGCGGTGGGCAGGAGACCTGGAACCTCGAAGGACCCCTTGGTGCTGGAGCCGGGGTTCGTGAACTGCAGATCCGGGTTCTCGATGTTGATCTCGAACTCACCGACGATGACCTCACCAAGGTAAGCCTGCTCGGTCTCGATGACGATCGAGTCGCCGTTCTTGGCGACGGACACCACCTTGCGCATGAACCCTTCCGGGTTGTTCGCGCTGTTGCTGCGGTCGCTGACCAGGATATCGCCCTTCTTCTTCTTGAGCAGCGCGTCGTTGCCCGCGGCGGGGAAGATCAGCCTCGATGCCTCGATCTTGACCGACTCTCGCTGCTTGGCAGAAACCCAGGACGCAAGCGGGTTCACCGCCACGTTCGCCGTGGTACTGCTCTTCTTGGGGGGATTGCTCGGCGGAGGAACCTCGTCTCCGGCATCCTTGCAGGCGCTGATGGCCCCGCACAGCGCGAGAAGAAAGAAGAATCGGGTCTGCTTCATGGTGGTGCTCCAGCGGTGAAACGACGTTACGCGTGCCCCGGATCGACCGCAATCGGTTCGCTCCCCCCTGCTACGACCTCGGCCCTGGCCTGGATCCCGTTCATGGTAAAAATGACCCTGGGCAACGCCAGTGCTTGGCGTGATTTGCAGGGTAAGTTAGGGTGATCGGCTCCTTTCACCGCTCCACCCCCTGGGGAATCATCGATCCATGACAGACGCATCCCCCCGGCGCACGCTGCGCCTCACCGGCAAGGTTCTCTATCTGACCGAGGACATGGACCAGCTCAAGGGCCAGCTCGACGGGGCGCTCCACCTCTCGCATGACCCGCAACGGAAGCTGATCGACAACATCTCGACGGACGAGCTGACGCCGGGGTGGGTTTGTTATTACTACGACGCGACGCTGGCGCGGTACTGCCTGGTGGGGCTCCGCGGCGGCGTGGTGCAGAAGGATTCGATCAAGAACGGTGGTTTTCAGGTCATCGTGAGCGGGCGCTCGAATCCTCGCGGGAGACGGCGCCTTACTCGGAGCTGGGCGCCGGGGTCCAGCTGGTTGTGGCCGAGAACATCGAGAAGATCTACGGGCAGAACGCCGAGAACATCGGGCTGCTGACGACCACCGACTTCCGCATCCTGGAGCGGCTGGAGCGGGGCGAGGAGATCGACGTGGAGGAGTTCACGCGGGGGCGCGATCCGATCTCCGCGTCGATCATCCTGCACGGAGGGCTCTTTGCCTACAACCGGGCCCGCATGGCGGGGCAGGTGTCCCCCCCCGCGGTGCAGACGGAGCGGCGCCCGATGACGCTCTGCGAGAAGATCATCGCGGCCCACGCCGTGGTGGACGCCCGCTCGGGGAAGCTCGGGGTCGAGGCGGTGAAGCCGGGGGACGCGCTCTTTGTCCGGACTGACGTGCGCTTCAGCCACGAGTACGTGACCCCGATGGCCGAGGCTCTCTTCCGCGAGGGCTTTGGCCCCGAGGCGCGGGTCAGCGAGCCGGAGAGCGTGTTCGCCTTCCGGGATCACCTCACCTTCCTCGACAAGGTGATGCCCCCGGCGCACCTCAAGATGGGCCTGCGGGAGCAGGCCCAGAGCCTGGCCACCGTGCAGGAGACCTTCTCGAAGCAGCAGAGCATCAAGCTCTACGGCGAGGTGTACCGCGACGGCAAGCTGGTGGGCTCGGAGGGGATCTGCCACAACAAGGTCATCGAGGACATCGCGCTGCCAGGCCAGCTGGTGGCGGGCACCGACTCGCACACGTGCATGGCCGGCTCGCTGGGCTGCTTCGCCTTCGGCGTGGGGTCGACGGACATGGCGAACGCCTGGTATACCCGCGACATCCGGGTCAAGGTGCCGGAGACCGTGCGCTTCGTGCTCCGCGGCAAGATGCCCCCCGGGGTCTGCGCCAAGGACGTGATGCTCCACATCCTGTCCCAGGAGTTCTTCAAGAGCGGCCAGGGTATCGGCAAGGTGCTGGAGTTCGCAGGCGATGGCGTGGCGTCGATGCCGCTGGACGAGCGCTCGACCCTGACCAACATGGCGGTCGAGGCCGGCGGTTTCACCGGGATCATCGAGGCCGATGAGGTGGTGGTGAGCTACCTGGCCAAGCAGCGGGGGCTCGACCCGGACCAGGTGCGCGGTCGGCTGGTGAAGGCCGACGAGGGGGCCCATTACCTGGCCACCTTCGAGATCCAGCTCGACAGCCTTGTGCCCATGGTGGCCACCCCGGGGGACCCGCGCAACGGCGTGCCGCTGGCGCAGCTCCAGGGGAGCGCTCCGGCCATCCATATCGCGTACGGCGGCTCGTGTACCGGCGGCAAGAAGGCGGACATGGACATGTACGCCTCGGTGCTGAAGACCGCCCTCGATCGGGGCCGCCGGGTCGCCGATGGGGTGCGCCTCTTCATCCAGTTTGGTTCGCAGGATATCCGGCGCTATGCGGAGCAGCAGGGCTACATCGAGATCTTCGAGAAGGTCGGCGCCGAGCTGATCGACCCGTCCTGCGGCGCCTGCATCAAGGCAGGCCCTGGCGTCTCCGAGTCCCCCGATGAGGTGACGGTCTCGGCCATCAACCGGAATTTCCCCGGCCGTAGCGGCCCCGGGAAGGTCTACCTGGCGAGCCCCCTGGTCGTCGCCGCAAGCGCCATCACGGGCCGGATCTCGGGCCCCGAGGCGCTCTGAGCTAACCCGTCGAGGGGCAGGCGCGCCTGGTAGCAGTGGGCGCAGGCGGGCACGTAGCGGTCATCTCCGCCCAGCTCGATCTGGGCGCCCTGGGCCGTGGGGACGCCGTTGAGCAGCCGCATGTTGAAGATCGCCTTGCGGTTGCAGAACTTGCAGGTGACCTTGACCTCCTCGATGCTGTCGGCCACCTCGAGGAGGCGGCGAGAGCCGTCGAAGAGGCGGGTGCGGAAGTCGGTGCGCAGGCCGTAGCAGATCACCGGTAGCCCGGGGCGGAGGGTCAGCGCGCGGAGCTGATCGATGAGCTGAGGCGATAGAAATTGGGCCTCATCGACGAGAACGCAATCGAGCCCCTCGAACTGCCCGGGGTCGAGGCGGGTGTCGGGGTCAACGAGGAGGTCAGCCTGAGCCTCCAGCCCGGAGCGGGAGAGGATGACGTCCTGGCCCCAGCGGGTATCGAGGCGGGGCTTGAGCAGCAGGACTCGCTTGCCCTGGGAGCGGTAGTTATGAGCCACCGCCAGCAGGTTCATGGTCTTGGCGCTGCTGACCGTGCCGTGGCGAAAGTAGAGCTTGGCCATCCGCAGCGTGGCGGCTCAGTAGAGGGGCAGCGCCTTGAAGAGCTCGGCCAGCTTCTCCTGCGTGTCGGACTTGAGGCCGTTGGCGCCGAAGGGCCACGCGAAGGAGCGGGCCTCGACCCGGTGGCAAGAGAGGGAGATGAGCATGTCGTTGGTGGGCACGCCGAAGCTGACGCCGTACTCGGGGTACATGCAGGTGCTGGAGGGGTTCTCGAAGTTGCCCTCGCGGCCCAGGATCTTGGCGAGCTGCTCCTTCGAGCTCTCGTCGCTCATCTGAGCCTGGCCCAGGATCCGGAAGTTCTGGAAGCGAGGCACGTTGGCCGCGGGGGCGGGGGCCGCCGGACCGGCGGCGCCGGTGCAGCCCGGCAGCGGGAGGCCGAAGCCGCAGAAGGCCTGGGTCGGGAGGCCGTTGGCGCCGCCGCCCATCCAGCTGGTGATCTCGGGCGGGACCGGGAACGGCAGGGGCAAGCCGCCCGGAGCGGCGGCGGGGGCCGCGGTGGCCGTGGGGGGCGGCTCGAAGTTCTGGAGCCGGTAGACCGTCACCTGCGACTGGGGCATCTGGTTGAACGGCGCTGCGGGGGCGCCACAGCCGACGCCAACCAGGGCGAGGGCCAGGGCAAGGGAGGGGGCGAGGAGCGTTGCCTTCGTCATGCTGGGTTAGACGTAGCACGTCTGCCGTCGAGGCAGGAAATCTCCATGCACCCGGCCCACGACCACGGCTCACCCCGGCACGGGCGTCATTTGGGTACGGGCTTGACCCGAACCTCGCGCAGGGTCCCCTTGAATTCCTCGTAGCGGCGCTTCATCTCGGCCAGCGCCGCCTTGTCGTCGGAGAGGTCGGTCTTCTCGCCCGGATCGGTCGCGAGATCGAAGAGCTGGAAGCTGGCGCCGCTGGATATATAGAGCTTCCGGGACCCATGGTAGAACGCGCGCCGCTCGTCGTTGTTGGGGCCGGCGGGCATGTCGACGAAGATCGGGCGCTCCTCCGGGGAATTTCCCGGCGCCAGGTACGTATCAGCGAGGAGCGACCGGCCGGAGTGGAAGTCAAACCGCGAGGCCCCCTGGGGCTCCGGGAGCCGCAAGAGCTCGAGGAGGGTGGGGGCCAGGTCGATGAGGCTGCGGCGGGCCTTCACGCGGGAGGGCGGGGCCCCCGGGACGTGGACCAGCAACGGCACGCGGACCAGCTCCTCCCAGACCTCGAAGCCGTGGCGGATCAGCTTGTGCTCCCCGAAGGCCTCGCCATGATCGCTGGAGACCACGACGGCCACCTTCTTGCCCCAGGGTTGTTGCTCGATGAACTGGAGAAGCCGCCCGATCTGGCGATCGGTGAAGGCCACCTCGCCGTCGTAGAGATCCCGCTGACCGCGGCCAAAATCAGGGCCTTCCGGGTGCTTCAGGTAGTCGGCATGGGGGTCGATGTAGTGGACCCAGGCGAAGAACCTGTCCTTGGTCAGGTCGCCCTCGGCGAGGCGCTTGATGGCCGCGTCCGTCACCTTGTCCCCGGTGACGCTGGCGTCGGCGTCGATCTGGGTGCCCGGGGGCGGGGCCGCGGACATGTCGACCACATCGAAGCCCCGGTCGAGGCCGCAGCACTTCCCGAAGTACCAGTGGGCCTGGACGCTGAGGGTACGGACGCCGGCCTTCTGGATACGCTCGGCGACCATCGTATCCTCCTTGCTGAAGGCGTTGAAGTGGGACCACCCCCGGTGGGATTCGGAGGGGAATTTGCCCATCATCATCGGTCCCACGCTCTTCCCCGTGTACGAGGCCAGGGAGTAGGCGTTCTCGAAGACCGTCGAGCGCGCCGCGAGCTGATCGAGGTTGGGCGAGAGGGGGCGCGGGTTGCCGGCGTAGCCCAGCTCGGCCCGGAGCGTATCGACGGTGATCAGCAGCACGCTCAGGCCCTCCGGGGCCTGGGCGCGGGCCTCGGCGGGGGGCGCCGGGCGTGGGGTCGGGGGCGGAGGAGGAGCGGCGTCCGAGCCGGAGCAGTCCTCGTCCAGGCCGTTCCCGGGCTCGTCGACGGCGGTGGGGTACACCCGGCCATCGGCGTCGTTGCAGTCTCCTCCGCCGTACGTGCGGCTGAACCCGTCGCGGTCCCGGTCGGTGGCCCGCCGCAGTGCCTTGAGGGCCACCTTGCCGAGAGGCGCGGACTGCTCGACCAGCCGGGTGCTCTGGCTCGACGCGTCGAGGGCACGAGGGGCCCGCAACACCAGGATCATCGGCAGCAGCGCCAGGGCCCCCGCCAGCGGCGCGAAGATCCGCCCCCGCAGCGCGGGGCCCAGGGCGGCGAAGGCGGCGATCAGCAGCAGCAGCCCGGGGGCCCGCAGATCCAGCTCGGGGCGCCGCAGCACCCCCAGGATGCCCAGGGCCCCCCCTTCTCCCCCGGTCGACCCGCTCGCGATGCCCCAGGACAGGAGCGCCCCTGCGCCCGCCAGGCCCGCCAGCAGCCCGAAGCCCGGGTGCCCTCGCTCCCCCAGCGCTCGCCCCAGCCGGCGCCCCGCCGCCACCGACCCCAGGCCCAGCGCCAGCCCCCAGGCCAGCGCCGTGGCCGCCAGCAGCGCCCCGGCGGCCGGGGGCGCCTCCGGCCCCGCGAAGAGGCGCCGCGCCGAGTGCGCCACCACCACCAGCCAGGCCAGCGCCGCCAGCGGCGCCGCCAGCAGGGCCCCCGCCCGCTCGCCGCGCCGCCCCGGCGCCGCGTCCAGGGCCGCCCAGGTGCCGCGCGGCGTCCGGGCGCGGGCCGGATCGAGGACCAGCAGGGCCACCCCGACCCCCGCCCCGAGGACCCAGGCGACCGGGGCGATCAGGCCCGCCTCCACGGTCCAGAGGTTCTCTATACCCGGGGCGCCGCCGAGCGCCTGGAGGCCGTCGAGGAGGGAGGCGACCAGGCCCCCCAGGGTGGCGCCGAAGATGGCCAGCGCCAGGCGCGCCGCCCACGCGAGAGGGCCGTCCTTGTGCTCCATGGGTCAGCCCTGGTCCACGGCGCGAGCGAGGGGGTGGGCGGCGTCGTAGACGCGCCGGACCGACTCGAGGGAGACGTGGGTGTAGCGCTGGGTGGTGGCCAGGCTGGCGTGGCCCAGCATCTCCTGGATGGCCCGGAGGCTGGCGCCGCCGTCCAGCATGTGGGTGGCGCAGGTGTGGCGCAGGGCGTGGGGGTGCAGGTCGGCGCGGCCAGCGCCGAGGGCGCCGTAGCGCTGGACCAGGATCTGGATGGTCCGCACCGCGAGGGGCCGGCCCTTGGTGTTGAGCAGCAGGGCGTCGGTGGCCACGAGGGGCGAGGCGAGCTCGCCGCGGCGCCGGAGCCAGCCCTGGACCGCCTCGATGGCGGAAGCCCCCACGGGGACCAGCCGCTCGCGGCGCCCCTTGCCCATCACGCGCACCTCCGACTGGGCGATGTCGACGTCGCCGATGCGGAGCCCGGCGAGCTCGCTCACCCGTAGACCTCCTCCATACAACAGCTCGAGCAAGGCCCGGTCGCGGAGGCCGACGGCGGTAGACTCCGAGGGAGAATCGAGGACCTCGCGGGCCGCATCGACGTTGAGGAAGGTGGGCAAGGGGCGCCGGATCTTGGGAGATTCGAGCATCTTGGCCGGGTTTTTGCGGAGGATGTGGCGCTTCTCGAGGAAGCGAAAGAAGGCCCGGACCGAGGCCACCTTGCGGGCGATGGTAGCGCTGGTCACCTGGCGAGCCAGGGACGAGAGCCACCCGCGGAGCTGGAACAGGTCGAGGAGGGAGATATCCTTCTCGCTGGTGGGGGCTCGCTCGCGGAGGTGAAGCTGGAGCTGCGCGAGGTCCCGCTGGTACGCCTCCAGGGTGTAGGGCGAGGCGTTTCGCTCGGAGCGCAGGTACTCGGCGAAGAGGGCGACGGCCTGGGCAAAATTCATGAGCCCCTGGGGGCTAGCACCCCGGGGGGGCCGGCGGCAACTTCCTCGGCACCAGCGCGAACGTGTCCCGGTCGGAGACGCCGGGGGATGCACCTGGGAACGGAGGCCGGGCTGGGTTATGGTGGTGCGGTTTGGAATCTGGCAGAAGAGAAAAGGGGAATGTACGGACTGGTCAACAAGGCGTTCGAGGCGATGGTCGTGCGCCGGGGGGGGGTGCCAGGAGTGGCGGCATGTCCTGCGGCAAGCAGGCATCGAGCAGGACGCCTTTGTCACCACCGAGGCTTACCCCGATGAGGTCACCTACCGCCTGGTCGAGGCCCTTGCCGAGCGGCAGGGCCTCCCCATCGAGCAGATCCTCGAAGAGTTCGGGGTCTTCTGGGTGACCCACATGGCGCGAGAACACTACGCGCTGATGCTCGAATCCGGGGGCAATAACCTCGGTGATTTCATCGAGCATCTGCCCAACTTTCACACCCGGATCTCGCTGCTGCTCCCCCACCTGGAGCCCCCGACGTTCTGGTGCAGCGACCGCCAGCCCGACGGGCTCACCCTTCATTACTCGTCGCGGCGACCGGGGCTCACGTTCTTCGTCGTGGGGCTCCTCAAGGGGCTCGGCGTGCACTACGGCGCCAGGGTCGAGGTGACGGTGCGAGGTCACCGGGGCCAGGGGGCCCCTCACGACACCTTCGAGGTGCGCTGGGGGGCCTCCTCATGAGCTCCCCGGAGGGGCTCACGGGGGAGCAGCTCGCGCAGGTCTTCCCCTTTCACTTCTCCGTGGACCAGAAGATGCGGGTCCTGCGCCGGGGCCGCTCCCTCGAGAAGCTCTGCCCGGGCCTCGTCCCCGGGGCCTTGCTCTCCGACCACCTCCGGATCATCGCCCCCAACCACCTGCGGCTCGACTTCGAGGCCCTGCGGCAGAGCGGCGATCTGCTGCTGGTCCTGAAGACCCGGGGAGAGCACAAGCTCCGGGGACAGCTCCTGGGCTCGGAGGATCGGCTGCTTTTCCTCGGCACCCCCTGGCTCCCTTCCCAGGAAGAGCTGCGCCAGAGCGGCCTCTCCTTCCGCGACTTCGCTATCCACGACCCCACCCTCGACTTCCTGTTCCACCTGCAGACCCAGCAGCTCACCCTGGCCGATCTGCGCGAGCTCTCGACCCGCTACGAAGAGCGGAGCAAGACGCTCCAGCAAGCCCAGCACCAGGCCCAGGAGCAGCTCCGCCAGATCCAGCACTCGGAGGCCTTGCTCCAGAGCGTGCTGCAGATCGCCCAGGACGCGATCCTGCTCCTCGATCCGGCCGGCGTCATCGAGGCCGCCAACCCGGCGACCGAGCGGATCTTCCGCTGGCCTGTCGCCGAGCTCCTGGGGCAGCCTCTGACCGTCCTGATCCCGGGCGAGGGGCCGGATACGTCGACCCCCCGGAGCAACCTCCCCGACCGGGGCCGCGAGAGCACCGGGAGACGCCAGGACGGCAGCTGGTTCCCGATCTGGGTGTCCACCGGGGAGACCTCCGTCGCGGGGGTCCTGCGGCGCGCCGCCTTCATCCAGGACATCTCGGAGCGCAAGCAGCAGGAGCGGGCCCTCGTCAGCTACACGAGCGACCTGGAGATGACCAAGATCAACCTGGAGCACACGACCCAGCGGCTCCGGGAGGTGGTCTCCGAGGTCGAGGAGGCGCGGACGCGCGCCGAGAAGGCCGACGTGGCGAAGAGCGCCTTCCTCGCCACCATGAGCCACGAGATCCGCACCCCCATGAACGCCGTCATGGGCATGACCAACCTGCTCCTCGATACCCCGCTCTCGGAGGAGCAACGCGAGTACGTCGAGCTGCTCCAGACCAGCGGCGACGCGCTCCTCACCTTGCTCAACGATATCCTCGACTTCTCCAAGATCGAGTCCGGCCACCTCACCCTCGAGAACGAGCCCTTTGACCCCCTCCTCCTCATCGAGGAGACCATCGACCTCATCTCCCCCCAGGCCAGCGCCCGGGGCCTCGAGATCTTTGCCCTCTTCCAGCCCGAGGTGCCCGCCCTCATCCGCGGCGACGCGACGCGCCTCCGGCAGGTCCTGCTCAACCTGCTCTCCAACGCCATCAAATTCACCCCCGCCGGGCACATCGAGGTCGCCTGCGGCTGCTCCTCTCCGCAGGGCGCCTCCCCCGAGTTCTGGCTCGCCGTCCGGGACACCGGCATCGGCATCCCCCTCGAGAAGCAGGACCGCCTCTTCCTCCCCTTCAGCCAGGCAGACTCCTCCATCACCCGGGAGTATGGAGGTACCGGACTCGGTCTCGCCATCTGCCGCCGCCTGGTCAGCCTGATGGGGGGTCAGATCGGCCTTTTGAGCGAGGCGGGCCAGGGGTCCACCTTCGAGGTGCACCTGCCGCTGGATGCGGCCCCGGAGCCCCGGGCGCAGCCGTTCCAGGGGTACCAGATGGCGGTGGTCGAGGAGAGCGAGCCGGGGCGGCGGGCGGCGGCCCTCGCGCTGCGGCGCTGGGGGGCCACGGTGCAGACCTACCGCCACGCCGAGGCCCTCATGGACGGGCCCCGGCCGGACGCGATCCTGCTGGGGTACAGCGCGACCCTCGCGCTCGCCGGGGCCTTGCCGCCGCTCCCCACCGGCGTCCCGACGCTGCTGATCTTGCCCCGGACGCTGCGCCTGCCGCCCCCTTCCTCGGTGCCCCAGATCCGGCGCCCTTACCGGGATCGAACCCTCCAGCAGGTGCTGGCGTCCCTGCTTCGCCTGAGCCACAGCGAGCGCCCCGTGCGGGAGCAGCGCAGCGCCCAGATCCCCAGGATGGGGCCGATGCGGCTGCTGCTCGCCGAGGACAACCAGGTCAACCAGAAGGTCGCCCTCAAGCTCCTGGCCAAGCTCGGACTGCGGGCCGACGTGGCGGCCAACGGCATCGAGGTCCTCGCGGCCTTCGAGCGGGCCACCTACGACGTCGTGCTCATGGACCTGCACATGCCCGAGATGGACGGGCTCACCGCGGCCCGCACCATCCGGGAGCGGTGGGGCGATGGCCCCCGCATCGTCGCGGTCACCGCCAGCAGCTTCGAGGCGGACCGCGAGGCCTGCTTGCAGGCTGGCATGAACGGGTTTGTCCGGAAACCGATCCTGCTGGCCGAGCTCCACGAGGAGCTGCAGCGCGTAAGCGAACGAAGAGCACCGTGACCCCGTCCCCGCCCTCCTGGGGGGCACCGGGGCGCAGGCGCGCCACCGACGCGTTGTTCGCCAGCACCCCCCGGATCGCCTCGCGGAGCGCGCTCGATCCGGATCCGTGAAGCAGGAAGACGGCCGGGTGAGCCCCCACGCTCCGGTCCACCGCCTGCTCCGCCATCCGGATCGCCTCGTCCACCCGCAGCCCTCGCAGGTCGCAGGTGTTCTCGGCGGTGCGCCGCGGCGGCTCTTCCGGCAGCGGACGCGGCGCCGGCCGCGCGGCCTTGCTCTCCTGATCCCGGGGGGGCTGCACCTCCCGCAGGTTCACCGTGATCTTGAGCGGACCCGCGGCCACCCGCAGTTGCTCCCCCTGGATCTCGGTCACCTCTGCCTCCAGACGCAGCCGCGGCACGTACACCCGGGACCCCTTGCGCACCTCCGTCGGCGCCGGCGGCTGCTCGGCCAGCGCCCGCGCCCCCTCCTCGAATTCTCCCCCCAGCGCGCTCCGCGCCGCCACCTCGTTCACCTTCTTCTCCAGCGCCTTCAGCTCTCCCTCGTCCGGACGCCTGTTGCCCCGGAGCCGCGCCTGCACCGCCCGCAGATCGTCCCGCGCGCGACGCACCGCCTCCAGCAAGGCCTCCGCCTCCCGCGAGACCGCCGCTCGGCCACGGCTCCGCTGGTGGTTCAGCTCCACCTCCAGCTCCTGCTGCTTCCGCTCCAGCTCCTGCCGCGCTCGTTCCGCCGCCGCTCGCGCCAGATCCAGCGCGCGCCGCTCGTCGTTGAGGCGCAGCAAGGTCTGCTCAAAATCTCTCGATTCGTGGCTCAAAAACCGCTCGGCAGCGGCCAGAACCGGCTCAGGAACGCCGTAGCGTCGGGCCACCGACAGCGCCACCGAGCTCCCCGGGACCCCGTAGACCACGCGGAACCGCGGCAGCATGGTGTCAGGATCGACACCAGCCGAGGCATTGAGGAAACGCTCGTCCCGGAGGGCGAGGGCCTTGAGGCCCTCGTAGTGGGTGGTGCAGACGACGGCGGCCTGGAGCTCGCAGAGGCGGTCGAGGACGGCGGCGGCGAGGGCCTCTCCCTCGCGGGGGTCGGTGCCGGTGGCGATCTCGTCGAGCAGCACGAGGGCGCCGCGCCCGGCCTGCTGGAGGATGCGGGCGAGGTTGGAGACATGGGCGCTGAAGGTCGAGAGGTTGCGGGCGAGGCTCTGCTCGTCGCCGACGTCGGTGAGGATGCGCTCGAAGAGGCCGAGGCGCGAGCCGGGGGCGCAGGCCAGGGGCAGGCCGGCCCGGAGCATGAGGGCCGCGAGGCCGACGACCTTGAGGGCGACGGTCTTCCCGCCGGCGTTGGGCCCGGAGAGGATGACGGCGCGCCCGGCCTCGGCCGACAGATCGCTGGCGACGACCTGGACGCCGTCCAGGGCCAGGAGCGGGTGGCGGGCCTCGCGTAGCTCGACCACCGGCGAGGGATCGACGTCGAGGAAGGAGAGCCGGGCGTCGACCGCGAGGCGCCCGATCGCGGCCCTGAGATCCGCGAGAATCAGCCCTTGCTGGGCGGCGATCACGCTGGGCAGCTTCTCGATCAAGAGCCCCGTGAGGCGCGTGTAGATGGCCTCTTCTTCCCGGCGCACCTCGGCCTCCAGCACCTTGAGCCGGTTGCCCTGGGGGATGAGCGAGCGAGGCTCCACGAACAGGGTCGCGCCGGAGGCGCTGGCGGTGTGCACGATCCCGGGGAAGCGCTGCGCGTCGCTCCGCACCGGCAGCACGTAGCGCCCCTCGCGCTCGGTCCAGAACCCGTCCTGCAGGATGTGCTGGTAGCGCCGCATCAGCTCTTCCAGCTTGTGGATCATGCGCTCCCGGGCCTCGCGGTACGCCCCGCGCAGCTCGCGGAGCCGGGGGCTCGCGTGGTCGACCAGCAGCCCGTCCCGATCGAAGGCCTCCCGCAGCGCGTCCTCGACCCCATCCAGCGACGGATCGAAGGCGCAGGCCGCGTGGAGCGCCGGCATGCGATCGCGGCGGCCATGCAGGTACCTGCGCAGGGTCCGTGCGGCCTCCAGCGTGGCCGCGAGGTCGTTCAGCGCGCCGGGGGTCAAGGTGGCCCCCATCTTGAGCCGCTCGATGGCCCCTTCGACCTCGCGCAGGCCCGGCAAGGGCAGCGGCTCGCCGCGCACCAGGGCGTCCCACGCCTCGCGGCCCTGCCTGAGCGCCGGGGCGATCCCGGCGCGATCCTCCAGCGGGGTCAGCGCCCGGGCCAGGCGCCGGGCGGCCTCGCTGGAGCAGCGCGCGGCCAGGGCCTCCAGCAGCCGGGGCCACTCCAGGTCATCCAGGGTCTTTGACGAGAACTCATCCATGGTGCCGGTCCGATGCCAGGGGAATCTGTGGGGTTGGGAGCAGGAAGGGGCTAGACGCGTGTTCAGGTGTGTTTTAGCGCCAGAAGGTCATGACGACCGAGAACGCCCTGCAGCCCTCCCCCTCCCCCAACAAGGCCGCCCTGTCCAGCTACGACCCGGTGCCTGCGTTGAGCGAAGAGCTGGGGCTGCCGAGGCCCTCGGTGGGGGCGGTGGTGAAGCTGCTGGCGGAGGGGGCGACGGTGCCTTTCATCGCGCGTTACCGCAAGGAGGCCACCGGGGGGCTGGACGAGGTGCAGATCCGCGCGATCGAGGAGCGTCGAGGGTACCTGATCGAGCTGGAAGAGCGGCGCCAGACGGTGCTTTCGGAGATCGAGCGCCAGGGCAAGCTGAGCGACGAGCTCCGGAAGAAGATCCTGACGTGCAGCAGCAAGACCGACCTGGAAGACCTGTACCTGCCTTACAAGCCGAAGCGCCGCACCCGCGCCATCATCGCCCGGGAGCGGGGGCTCGAGCCGCTGGCGGACCGGCTCTGGTCCCAGCCCCTCGCAGGCTCGCCGGAGGCGGAGGCGCAGGCCTTCGTCGATGCGGCCCGCGAGGTCCCCGACGCGGCGGCGGCGCTGGCGGGGGCCCGCGACATCTGCGCCGAGCGCATCGCCGAGGACGCGGAGGTGCGCCGGCTGCTGCGCGAGGCCTTCCAGAAGGAGGGGGTGCTGCGGGTGCAGAAAGAGAAGGAGCACGAGGGGAAGGTGACGAAGTTCGACACCTACGCCAGCTTCGAAGAGAAGGTGGCCACCATCCCGTCCCACCGCTTCCTCGCGATCCGCCGCGGCGAGGCCGAGGGCGTGCTCCGCGCCAGCCTCGAGCTCCCTCAAGAGGGCAACGTGCTCGAGGCGATCCAGAAGCAGGCCCGGGTGAACCACGGCTCACCCTGGGCCTCCGAGCTGATCCGCGCCGCCACCGACGCCTACCGGCGCCTGCTCGGCCCCAGCGTCCAGAGCGACCTCCGCATCGACATGAAGCTGGCCGCCGACCGCGGCGCCGTCGACATCTTTGCCCAGAACCTCCGCGAGCTGCTGATGGCGGCCCCCTTCGGCACCCGCACCGTCATCGGCATCGACCCGGGGCAGCGCACCGGCTGCAAGGTGGTCGTGGTCGACGAGACCGGCAAGCTTCTCCACCACAGCCTGATCCACCTGGTCCAGGGCGAGGGCGCCCTGCACCGCGCCCGCGAGATCCTCCGCGAGCTCTGCAAGAAATACCAGCCCCGCGCCATCGCCGTGGGCAACGGTACCCACGGCCGCGAGACCGAAGATTTTGCCCGCGAAGTCCTGGTCGCCGAGGGCCTCCGCGAGACCCTCTGCCTCCCGGTCAGCGAGGCCGGCGCCAGCGTCTATTCCGCCAGCGACGTCGCTCGCGACGAGTTCCCCGACCTCGACCTCACCGTCCGCGGCGCCATCAGCATCGCCCGCCGCCTTCAGGATCCACTCGCCGAGCTCGTCAAGATCGACCCCAAGAGCATCGGCGTCGGTCAGTACCAGCACGACGTCCACCAGCCCCTCCTCGCCAAGAAGCTCGATGACGTCGTCGAGAGCTGCGTCAACCAGGTCGGCGTCGAGGTCAACACCGCCAGCGCTCCCCTCCTCGCCCGCGTCGCCGGCATCGGCCCCTCCCTCGCCAAGAAGATCGTCGCCTACCGCAACGACAACGGCGCCTTCCGCAGCCGCAAGGCCCTCCTCGAGGTCCCGGGCCTCGGGCCCAAGACCTTCGAGCAGGCCGCCGGCTTCCTCCGGGTCCGCAACGGCGAGCACCCCCTCGACGCCAGCGCCGTCCACCCCGAACGCTACGCCCTCGTCGAGCGCATGGCCTCCGATCTCCAGGTCCCCGTCGCCAGCCTCATCGGCGACACCAAGACCGTCGACCGCATCGACCCCAGGCGCTACCTCGCCGACGACGTCGGCGAGTTCACCCTCAAAGATATCCTCGCCGAGCTCAAGAAGCCCGGCCGCGACCCCCGCGCCTCCTTTGAACCCCCCCGCTTCCGCGAGGACGTGCGCACCCTCGATGACCTCAAGCCCGGCATGGAACTCGAGGGCGTCGTCACCAACGTCACCGCCTTCGGCGCCTTCGTCGACGTCGGCGTCCACCAGGATGGCCTCGTCCACGTCTCCCAGCTCGCCGACCGCTTCATCAAGGACCCCGCCGAGGTCGTCAAGGTCGGCGACAAGCTCAAGGTCAAGGTCCTCGAGGTCGACCTCCAGCGCAAGCGCATCGCCCTCACCGCTCGCAAGAACGAACGCCCCTCCCCCTCCGCTCCCTCCCAGAACGCGTCCCCTCGCCCCTCCGGCGGCCCTCGCCGCGACAACGCCCCGCCTCGCATGCCACCCCAGGGCAAGTTCACCAACAACCCCTTCGCCTCCCTCGCCGATGCCCAGAAATCCAGGCGCTGATCTCGCTCTCTTTGCTTGAGGGTTTAAAAATACCCTGATCGCCCTCTTGTCATGCAAGGGGGCTTTTTTTGCTTGCGAAGATTGTAAGTAAACGCATACTTGCATCCATGACCCAACAACGAAAGCCGACGGCGGAGCGCCAGGGAGAGATCCTGGATGCGGCGGCGCGGTTGCTGGCGCGGGAGGGCGCGGCGGCGCTGACGACGGCGACGCTGGCGAGGGAGGTGGGGGTGACGGGGGGTGCGCTGTTCCGTCATTTCGCGTCGAAGGAGGCGATCCTGGTGGCGCTGGCGGCGCGAGCGGCAGAGGGGTTGAAGGGGCACCTGACGAGGCGCGAGGGGGAGAGCGCGGAGGAGGGGTTGCGGCGCTTTGTGCGGGAGCGGCTGACGACGATCACGGAGGATCCGTCGACGCTGCCGCTGGTGCTGTCGTCGGACGTGCACCTGGCGCTGCCGGAGGAAGGGAGGGTGCACCTGCAGCGAGCGATCCAGGCGACGCAGAGGCACCTCGGGGGGTTGCTTCAGGAGGGGCAGGAGCGAGGGGTATTCCGGCGCGATCTGACGCTGCCCGAGCTGATGGTGGCGGTGATGGGGGTGCTGTCCTTCCTGGCGCTGGGGCGAACGCAGCCGGCGCTGCCGTCGAGGGGGGTGGATGCGGAGCGGCTGGTGCTCGCGCTGGTGAGCGGTGGTTCGGTTGAGGACGAGAAGAAGAGCGAGGAGCGAGGGCGATGAAGACCGGACGGAACAAGGGGATGGGCGTGCTGGGGCTGGCGCTGCTGGTGGGGCTGGGGGGGTGCAAGCGAGGCGAGACGATCGAGAAGCCATCGCGAGAGGAGGCGGGGGGCGAGGCCAGGGCGCAAGAGTCGGTCGGTGCGGCGATCTTCGGGACGGGGGTGCTGGCCCATGATCGCTCGCTGGTGGTGGCCTTCGAGCGCGCCGGGGTGATCCAGGGGCTGACCGTGGACGTGGGGGACACGGTGGCGGAGGGGCAGGTGCTGGCGACGCTGGACGACGCCGACGCGAAGACCGAGCTGGCCCGAGAGCGGGCCAACCGGCGGGGCGAGCAGGCGACGCTGGGGCGGCTACGGAGCGACGAGGATCAGGTCAAGCTGCGAGAAGAGATCGCCCGGAGAGAGGCCGAGCGGAGCGAGCGCCTGCAGAAGGCGGGGGCGATCCCGGAGATCGAGAACGATCGGAGCCAGGACGCGCCGCGGCTGGTGGCGCTGGATCGCCGCGGGGTCGAGCTGCAGCGCGGGGTCATCCTGGCGAAGCTGGCGCAGGCCGAGGCGCGGGAGGCGCAGGCCTCGCTGTGGCAGCGCAAGACGGTGCTCCGGGCGAGCAGCGCGGGGCGCGTGGTGCGCCGGGACACGACGGCAGGGAGCTACACGGCGCCGGGGTCCCCGGTGCTGGTGATCGCGCCCGCCGGCAGCGAGGTGGCCTCGTTGTGGGTCCACGAGAGCGAGCTGCCTCACGTGAGGGCAGGGGCCAGCGTGCAGCTGACGCTGCGCGATCGGGATCGGACCCGGCTGCAGGGCCGCGTGCGGCGCGTGCATCTGGAGGCGGACCAGCGCACCCACGAGGTGCGGGTCGATGTCGAGCTGGCGCAGCTTCCGGCGACGCTGGTGTTCGGCGTGCGGGTCGATGGGCAGATCGAGCGGCCCGGCGGGGGCAAGCCGTGAGGCTGGCGCTGGCCGAGCTGCGGGCGCACCTGGGGCGCTTCCTGGGGACGGTGGCGGGCCTGGTGCTGCTGTTCACCGTGGTGCTGGGGATGGGCGGTATCTACCGGGGCATGGTGGCCGACGCGACCTTCCTGATCGACAGCGCGGGCGACGCGCTCTGGCTCACCGAGGAGGGGCGCCGAGGTCCCTTTGCCGAGGCGTCCCGGCTCCCCGATGCGATCGTGGAGCGAGCGAGGGTGACCCCCGGGGTCACCGACGCGGTGGGGTTCCGCACCCTCACGTACCAGTTCCGGCACCAGGGGCGAGAGCTCCGGGTCACCTTCCTGTCGGAACGCTTCCCGGAGGGAGGGCCGCTGCGCCTGGCGCCGGCCCAGGGGCGCGGTCTGCAGCGCGCTCGCGGCGAGATCGTCCTGGATCAGGCGCTGCGGATCCCTCTCGGGGCGCGCCTCACCTTCGCGGACGAGCCCTTCGAGGTGGTGGGCCTGCTCAAGGGCGGGGTCAGCTCCGGAGGCGACCCCATCGCGCTGCTGTCCGAGGCCGATCTGGAGCGGATCCTGCAGACCCTCCCGGCCGCCGACCGGGGCGTCTCCGGCGTCACCGAGGCCTGGTCGCCGCTGGCCGCGGTCGTGGTGCATGCCGCGACCCCGCAGGCGCGCGAGCAGCTCGCCCGGATCCCCGGGGTCTCGGTCTGGTCCGCCGGGGAGCAGCGAACGTTGCTCCTGGAGGGAGCCATCGACAAGGCGCGCCGTCAGATCGGCCTCTTCCGCGCCCTGCTGGTGCTGGTCTCCACCGTGCTCCTCTCCCTCGTGGTCTTCGCCATGACCTCGGCCAAATCCCGCGAGCTGGCCCTGGTCAAGCTCCTGGGCGCCCGCCACCGTACCCTGATCGCCTGGGTGGTCGGCCAGGCCATCACCATGACCCTCGCGGCCTACGGCCTCGCCGTCGCCCTCGGCTTCCGCGTCTTCCCTCTCTTCCCTCGCCGCGTTGTCCTCTCCACGCAGGAGCTCTGGGCCGGCGTGCTCCTCGCGCTGCTGCTCTCCCTCATCGCCAGCGCCGCCGCGGTCCGCCGCGCCCTCGCCATCCCTGCCGCCGAGGCCCTTGGAGGTTGACCCATGATCCGCATCGAAGCGCGCTCCCTCTCCAGGACCTACGGCCAGGGGCCCCTCGCCGTGAAGGCTCTCGACCGCGTCTCCATCGCCGTCCAGGCCGGCGAGGTGGTAGGTCTACTCGGACCCAGTGGCTCCGGAAAATCCACCCTCCTCACCTGCATGGGGCTCCTGGACGTCGCCGAGGAAGGAGAGGTGCGCATCGACGACCAGATCGTCGCAAAAAACGGCAAATTTCACGGTGATCCGGCGACCCTGCGGCGGCAGCGTATCGGCTTCGTGTTCCAGCGGGCGAACCTGGTCCCGTTCCTGGATGTGCTGGAGAACGTGCTGCTCCCGCTGCGCCTGGAGGGCAGCGTCTCGCGGCAGGACCGGTCGCGGGTCGAGACCCTGCTGGCGCGGCTCGACCTCGGCGATCGCCTGCGGCATACCCCCGAGGCGCTGTCCGGCGGGCAGCGGCAGCGGGTGGCGCTGGCGCGGGCGCTGGTGGCGCGGCCCTCGGTGGTGCTGGCGGACGAGCCGACGGCGGCGCTGGACGCGAAGCGAGGCCGCGAGGCGATCCTGGCGCTGCGGGAGACCTCGCGGGAGGCAGGGGCTGCGGTGGTGGTGGTCACCCACGACAGCCGCATCCTGGACGCCTTTGATCGCACCATCGAGCTGGAGGACGGCAAGCTGCTGGAGCCTCCCCCGGGGCACACCGCGCTCGGCAGCACGTGAACCGGACTACCGCACCGGTGAGAACATCGTCACCATGGCGAGCGCCATGAGCGAAGCACCGCTGCAGTTCTATTTCGACTTCATCTCTCCCTACGCTTACCTCGCCTGGAAAGCGGTCGGGGCGCTGGCGGCCAGGCACGGGCGCGTCGTGGAGCCCGCCCCCATCCTGTTTGCAGCCCTGCTCAACGCCCACGGCCAGAAGGGCCCGGCCGAGATCGCGCCCAAGCGGGTCTACATCTTCAAGCACACCTCCCGGCTGGCAGCGCAGGCGGGCTTGCCCCTGGCACCACCCCCGACGCACCCCTTCAACCCGCTGCTCTCCCTCCGGGTCGCCTCGCTCCCGCTGCCTCCCGGGCCTCGCCACGCCCTGATCGATGCCCTCTTCGATGCCGCATGGGGGGGTCAGGGAGGGGTCGAGACCCCCGAGCAGGTGACCGCGGCTGCTGCCCGGGCTGGTCTCGACGGCGCTGCGCTGGTGGCGCAGGCCAGCTCCCCCGAGGGCAAGGCGCGGCTGCGTGAGCAGACCGAGCGGGC
>JALOQB010000422.1 GCA_025453595.1 Polyangiaceae bacterium | reverse complement strand
GGCGGTGGGGTTTGCGGCGGTGGGGCCGGCGGGGGCGGCGCTGGTGGGGCTCGGGGTGTACGGGGCGGCGCGGTGGCGAGAGCGGCGGCGAGCCGAGGGCTGAGGACGTACCCGGCGCGCTGTGGTAGGAGCGACCGCCATGCAGAGTGGAGCCGATTTGATCCCCGTGGGCGCCTGGGTTCCAGGGCGCCAACCTCCCGCTTTTTCTCGCGCCGATCTGGTCAAGGCGATCGAGCGGGTGCGCGAGCCGGTGCACGTGGTGCGAGAGGGGGCGGGCGGGCGCCTGGGGCTGGGGTTCGGGGGCTCGCTGGCGGCCCCGGGTCAGGCCGGGGCGCTGCCGTTGATGGCGACGCTGCCGGCGCTGTACCCCGAGTGGCTCGGCGACCGGGGCTTCTGCGAGGCCCACGGCGTGCGCTTCCCTTACATCGCGGGCGAGATGGCCAACGGCATCGCCTCGGCGGCCATGGTGATCGCCATGGGGAAGGCCCACATGCTCGGGTTCTTCGGCGCCGGCGGGCTGCTGCCCGCCCGCATCGAGCGCGAGGTGGTGAGCATCCGCGAGGCGCTGGGCCCGCTGCCCTGGGGGGCCAACCTGATCCACGCGCCCCACGAGCCCGCGATCGAGGACGCGACGACGGATATTTTCCTGCGCCACGGGGTCCGCAACGTCTGCGCCTCGGCGTACATGGATCTCACCCCCTCCGTGGTGCGCTACGCGGTCAGCGGTCTGACGGTCGACACGCGGGGCCAGGTGCGCCGCGTCAACCACCTGTTCGCCAAGATCTCCCGGCCCGAGGTGGCCCGTCGGTTCCTGATGCCCGCGCCGGCCGCGATGCTCCAGGCCCTCGTGGCCCAGGGCAAGATCACCGCCCTGGAGGCCGAGCTGGCGACGCGGGTCCCCCTTGCCGAGGACATCACCGTCGAGGGCGACTCCGGAGGTCACACGGACAACCGGCCCCTCGTCGCCTTGCTGCCCACCATCCAGAAGCTGGCCGCCGAGATCGCCGCGCAGCAGGGCTACACCCGCCCGATCCGGGTGGGCGCCGCGGGCGGCCTGGGGGCCCCGGGCTCCGTCGCCGCCGCCTTCAGCCTCGGGGCCGCCTACGTGCTCACCGGCTCGGTCAACCAGGCGTCCGTCGAGGCCGGGATCTCGACCCAGGCCAAGGAGATGCTCACCCAGGCCGACATCGCCGACGTCATCATGGCCCCCGCCGCCGACATGTTCGAGCTGGGCGTGAAGCTCCAGGTGCTGCGCCGCGGCACCATGTTCGCCGTGCGCGCCCAGAAGCTCTACGATCTCTACAGCGCGTACCCTTCCCTCGACGCCATCCCCGCGGAGGAGCGCGCCAACCTGGAGCGCACCATCTTCCGCGCCCCCCTCGACGAGATCTGGCAGCAGACCCGCCGCTTCTTCGAGGAGCGCGACCCCCACGAGGTCGAGCGCGCCGAGACCGATCCCAAGCACAAGATGGCCCTGGTGTGCCGCTGGTACCTGGGCAAATCGAGCCGCTGGGCCATCGACGGCGACACCCCCCGGAGGCCCGACTACCAGGTCTGGTGCGGCCCCGCGATGGGCGCCTTCAACCAGTGGGTCAAGGGCTCCTTCCTCGAACCTCTCGCCAGCCGCACCGTCGAGCAGATCGCTCGCAACCTCATGGAGGGCGCCGCGGTGATCACCCGGGCCCAGCAGCTCCGCAGCTACGGCGTCGCCGTCCCCCCGGAGGCCTTTGACTTCCGGCCTCGCCCCCTCGGCTGAACCTCACCACCGCATGTCCGCGGCCGCCGCCTCCTCGACCCGCACCGCCACCGCCAGCGTCTCCTTGCCCCCGCCCTTGTAGATCGTCCCGGTGGTCGGCGCCGCGTCCACGTAGTTGCGCCCGCTGGCCACGCGCACGTGGTCCTGGCCGGCGAGGCACCCGTTCGTCGGGTCAAACCCCTGCCAGCCCATCCGTGGTAGGTACATCTCGACCCATGCGTGGGACGCCTCGGACTGCACCTTGTTCTCGTAGTCCACGCCTGTATGGATGTACCCTACACGGTAGCGCGCGGGGATGTTGAGGATGCGCGCGAGGCAGATCATGAGGTTGGCGAAGTCCTGGCAGACGCCGCGGCGCTGGCAGTAGACATCGAAGGGGGTGGTGGCGAGGGTGGTGGAGCCGGAGACGTAGCGGAAGTCTCGATAGATGGTCATGTTCATATCGAGGAGGGTCTGCATCAGATCGCTGTCCTGCCGCTGGGCGAAGGAGAGGGCGTACTCGTAGAGCTCGTTGAGCTGGGTCTCGGGCAGCTCGGGGGGCAGGAGGTAGGGGAGCATCATCTGGCGCTGCCAGGGCATCCAGACGAGCGGGAGGGAGACGCGGCGGGCAGGGGAGAGGAGGGCCGCGGTGGGTTCGGTGCGGATGCGGACGAGGGAGCGAGCGGTGATGCGGAGTTCCTGGTAAGAGCGGCCGATCTCGACGCTGGTGGCCTGGTTACCGAAGACGTCTTCGTAGTGGCGCTGGAGGCCGCCGGCAGAGACCGTGAGCTGGTAGTCAAGGAGCTCTTGCTGCTCGTCGTGGACGGGGCGAAGCCGGAAGATATGGGAGGAGCGTTCGACGGGGCTCTCCGGGTAGCGGTAGAGGGTCTCGTGGAGCACCGAGAGGGTGCGACCGGAAGGGTCACGCCGGGAGGGATCGGGGCGGAGCAGGGGTGCAGAGGCGAGCACCGGGGCGCTGGAGCGCGGGGGCGCGAGCAGGGCAGGGACGCGGCCCGAGGCGGGGCCCGAGGCCGGGGCGCGAGGGGTCACGATGGTCCTGCGGGCCTGCTCGTCCGCGTGGCTGTCGTGGACGATGGCGCCGCGTCGTAGCACCAGGAGCTGCCCGGGCTCCATGGGCTTCCAGCCTGCGGCGGACATGGGGCGCGTGGCCACCAGGGCCACGGTGCGGTTGCGGTCGATCGCGTCGTCGAGGTCAACCAGGATGTCCTCGCTCTCCAGCGCGAGCTGCCTGTGCGGGGGGACAAAGCGAGCCCAGTGCAGCGGGTTGTACCCTTCCTCGTCCGAGTAGGCGGCGACATCGATCCCGTCGGTGAGGAGAAAATTGGCCGTCCCCAGCCCATCCAGATGCCGGAACAGCCCGGCCAGTTCACCCCAGCCCAGCTCGGCCATCGAGCGCACCTTCTTGGAGCGCAGGTGGGAGATCAGCCAGCAGAAGGCATGTTCGCTGTCCGTGCTCCCGATGGGCTCGAAGGCGGGGTCTTCGCCCAGGGAGAGGGCGCGCTGCAGGTCGACGAACAGATCGCCGTTGTGGGCGAGGACCCAGTCGCGCCGCGCATAGCTCAGCGAGAACGGGTGCGTGTCCTGCTCCTGCAGGGTGCGGGCCGCGCCCCGCAGGTGGCAGATGAAGATCGTCGAGGCGAAGCGCTCCCAGTCGCTCAGGAGCTTGGTCATCGCGTTGTCGCCGATGGAGGTCGGATCCTTGACGACCAGGGCAGAGGCCCCTTGCCCCGGGTACCAGGCCATACCCCAGCCGTAGGGGGCATCCCGGGGGTCATCGTGGCTGGCGCCCTTGAGGGTGATGGAGGGGGACGCCGCGCCGTCAAAGGACATCGCGAGCAGGCGCGTGGCCTGGTGCTCCAGGCGCTTCCAGGCGGGCCCCCCGTCGAGGAGGGCCCGATCGTTGGGATCTGCCATGAACCCTTGTTCTTAGCAGATCAGGGGCCCAGGCTGCCCTTGCTCTCCGCGGCGTAGCGCCGCAGCAGCGCCTGCTGGGGCGCGGACAGCTTGACCCTCGGTCGCCGTTCCTTGAGCTGCGCGAGGGCATCGTCGGCGGAGGCTGCCTCGCCACGGTGCAACAGCAGCGCCGCCGCGACGAGGGCGGAGCGACCGTGGCCGTAGGCGCAGTGCACATACAGCACACGCTCGCCCTGCGACGCCTGTTCGACCAGCGACCGGAGCGCCTGGAGCGAGGGGACGTGTGCGTCGAGGGTGGGCAGACAGAGGTAGGAGCGCCCGGCGAGCACCCGGTCATCCCTCGGGAACTCGGCGGTCAGATCGATCACGAGGGTGCTGTCCTCGGGCAGCTCCCCGGGGGCGGGGCGACGACCCAGGTAGAGCCAGGGGCGGATCCGGTTCCAGGTCTCTTCCGGGCCCAGCCTCACGGCCTGCCAGGAGACCCAGCCGAAGGCCAGGTAGGGGGCGTTGAGCAGCGCCGCCCACCACGGCAAGGTCCCGTCCTGGCGCTTGCCGAAGACCCGGGCCCCGAGCCCGAGATACCCGACCGCCGCCAGGCCGAAGGAGAGCGCAGCCCACGCCAGCGGCGCCGCCGCGGGGCCTGCCTGGGTCGCGAGCAGCAGCCAGCCCCCTGCCAGCGCCAGCAGGAGAAGACCGATCTTCAGGCCCTTCATGCCCGCGTCGGTGCGCCTCGCTGGCGCCACGAGACAAGGGCCGGCAGGGCGACGAGGGCCGCGAGAAGGCAGGTCCCCTCGCCGAGCACCGCCAGGAGCCCGAACAGGAAGAGCGCCTGGTTGGAGGCCACCAGCAGCGACGAGTAGCCGATGATGGTGGTGGCAGAGCAAAGCGCGACCGCGGCGCCGGTGGTACGCACCGCCTCGAGGATGTCTCGTTGCCCGTCGGTCTCGTGGCGATTCATCACGTTGACAGCGTACTCGACGCCTATCCCGAAGGTGATGGGGAACGCGATGAAGTTGCTGAAATTGAGCTTGATACGGAGGCCCAGCATCGCCCCCGCCATCCACAGGATGCCCGCCACCAGGGAGCCGATCACCAGCGCCGTCGAGGCCCGCAGCCGGAACAGCGCCAGCACCACCAGCACCGCCCCCGCGAAGGCCGCCAGCGTCACCCGGGGGCCGTCCGCGCGCATCGAGGCGATGATGTCCGCCGACACCGGCAGCGTGCCCGCCAGCCGCGGCCGGCGCTCCCCCTCCAGCCCGGCCCCTGCCGCCTCCCGCAGGGCGCCCACGAAGGCCGCCAGCCTCGGCCCTTGCCACAGCTCGCGCGTGGGCCTCGGGAACACCACGACCGACTTCCCGTAGCTACCGTCCAGCTCGCGTAGCCCCACCGTGAAGGTGCGAGGCAGGTCCTCCGGCTTGAGCTTCCCTCGCTTCGACGCCGTCAGCATGCGCTCCAGCTTGCTCCGTTGCTCCTCCGTGAGCTTCGAGCGCAGCCTGGGCGTCAACGCCTCGTCCAGCGCCGCGATCTCCTCGAGCTTCTGCTCCTGCTGGCCCGGCAGCACGTCGTCGAGCGTCCGAACCCGCGCCACCAGGGCCCCGTGCTCTGGCCTGGACGCCATCGCCCGCAGCGCCTCGCCGGAGCGCCGCGCGTCCTCTGGCGTGTTCGCCAGCACCACCAGGGGCGTCAGGTACTCGCCCAGCATCGCGTTCATCTTCGC
>JALOQB010000120.1 GCA_025453595.1 Polyangiaceae bacterium | reverse complement strand
CTACCTGAACAGCTCGACGGGCTTCCTGGTGAGCATCATCGCGGGCAACGGGATCAACTACGGCATCATGTACATGGCGCGCTACCTGGAGGCGCGGCGCGACGAGGGGCTCGATGTCGAGCGCGCCATCCTGGCTGCTCACCGCGACTCGTGGGTGCCCACGCTCGCCGGATCGACCACCGCGATGCTGGCTTATGGCTCGCTGATCCTCACCGACTTCCGGGGCTTCAAGCACTTTGGCGTCATCAGCGGCTACGGCATGATCCTCTGCTGGCTGGCCACCTACACCCTGATGCCTGCGGCGCTGGCCGCCAGCGAGCGCGTCCTGCCTTCGTTCGGCGAGGGCGCCCGGAGCGCCGGCCCCCGGCTGCGCTATGGCCTGCCCTTCGCGTGGCTGGCTCGCAGGTATCCCCGGGGGATCGCCCTGGCCGGCGCCCTGGGCTGCGTGGTGGGCGCATGGGCCGCGGCTCGTTACCTTGGCGGCGACCCCATGGAGTACAACATGCGAAACATCCGCAACGAGCGCAGGGGGCGCTCGGCGGCCTCGCTGCTCAACTCCGAGGTCGACAACCTCGTGGGCCGTATGGGCCAGGACGGCATGGCCATCATGGTCGACCGCCTCGATCAGGTGCCCGCCCTGGAGGCCGAGCTGAACCGGCGCCGCGACGCCGCGCCAGGGGGCGAGAAGCCCTTCGAGAAGGTGGTGACCATCCACGCGCTGCTGCCCCGTGATCAGGAGCGAAAGCTGGCCCTGCTGAGCGAGATCCGCGATCGCCTCGAGCGCGCCCGCAAGCGAGGATTTCTGGAGGAAGCGAGCTGGCAGAAGCTCACCTCCCACTTCCCCCCGGGGCCGCTGACCCCGCTCGGTATCAACGACCTCCCCGAGGAGGCCGCACGCCCCTTCACGGAGAAAGACGGGACCCGCGGCCGTATCGTCTACATCGTCCCCGCCACAGGCAGCAGCGTCTGGGATGCCAGGTACCTGATGCGGTGGGCCGATAGCTTCCGCTCGACCACGCTGCCCGGCGGCGAAACCATCCTGGGCTCGGGCTCCGCGGTCATCTATGCCGACATGATCAGGACCATCGGCGAGGATACCCCCAGGGCCATCGCCTTCTCGGCCCTGGGCTCGGTGCTGGTCATCTTGCTGGCCTTCCGCTTCGAGCGCGCGGCCTGGGGCGTCTTCTTGCCCTGGTTGATGGGCATCAGCGGCCTGATCGCCTTCCTGCAGCTGTCGAGCATCAAGCTCAATTTTCTCAACTTCGTGGCCCTGCCGATCACCATCGGCATCGGCGCCGAGTACGCCCACAACATGATGCAGCGCTGTCGCTCCGAGCCCCCCGAGCGCCTCTACCACGCCACCGTCGAGACCGGGGGCGCCGTCATCCTCTGCTCGCTCACCACCACCATCGGCTACCTCGCCCTCACCCTCTCGATCAACCAGGGCATCCGCAGCTTCGGCCTTGCCGCCGCCGTCGGTGAGCTGACCTGCGTGCTGGCCGCCGTGCTGGTGCTGCCGGCGGCCCTCTTCAGGCAGAACGCAAGGGGACCGAGCGCCGCCCGCGCCCTGAGCGACCCCCCTCGATGACCTCGACGCAACCCCTCCCGCAGCACGCGCCTAGCGGACGCCCCGGAGGTGCGCCCAGGCCTCCCACTCCGACACGAAGATCTCCGGGGGCGACGTCCCGCGCTGACGATGGAACCTCTGGATATGGAGCCTCCCTATCTCCGTGCGGACCAGCATCACGACGGGGGAGCAGGCGGCGAAGAGGCGCGCGCCTACGCGCTCGATGATGCGCTCGAATTCAGGGTCATTGCGGCCGACAGCCTCGCGGATATCCATCAGGAGGGCCCCCCGGGGCTCGGGCAGCCGCAGCACCGCGTCCAGCAATGCGAGGTGGGCGTGCTCGCAGGCGGCGAGGGTGTCGAAGCGCTCGGCGGAGCGTCGCACCAGGACGACCCTGGGGGTCTCGGCGCGCTCCACCTGGAACCAGGCGGTCCGGAGGAGCAGACGGAGCGGCGGGGTCATCGTGCGTGGTCGAGCGTAGCAGGGGCGCGGCGACCTTTGGAGCCGGTCCGTGCGCCGTGCCTGCGGGTGCGCCTACCTGGAGCGCGGCGATCGGCGTGGCGGGGACGGAGCGGCGCGGCCCAGGGCCCAGGGCAGGAGGCGGGCGATGTTGCGGGCGTCGTCGATCCCGCGGTGGTGAGTCCCCTGGATGCGCAGCCCGACGGTGCGCAGGGCCTGGGCCATGCCGGAGGGGCGCTGGTTGAGGCGGTCGGCGAAGGCTTGCTTGACGTTGAAGTGGCGGCCATCGAAGGGCAACCGGGCGCGGTGGAACGAGGCATCCTGGAGGAGCTGCTTGCGATCGTAGTCGCCCCAGGAGCAGAGCAGCGCCGGGTACCCCTGGAGGAAGGAGCCAAGCTGCTCCATGACCTCGGGGAACAGAGGGGCAGAGGCGACCTGGGTCTGGGAGATCGAGGTGAGGCGGGTGCAGAAGGGGCGAAGGATGGGGTGGCGGCGGGGGCGCACGAACGACTGGAATTCCGCCACAGGTTCGAGGGATTCGCCGTCGACAAGGACGGCTCCGACCTCGATGGTCTCCATCTCGTGGTGAGGGATACGGTGGTCTTCGTCGCAGGTGGCTTCGAGGTCCACGACGAGGAAATACGCTTCTTGTTCCATGCCTGAAGGGACGGACCGGGCGGGGCGATCTTGCCGGACAGAAACCCGGACAGGGATCAGTCGGCGGCGCCGCCGCTCAGCAGGTCGATGAGGCGGTGAGCGAACTGGGAGGCGAGCAGGTGCTCGACGTCCTCGGCGAAGGACTGCTGCATGGCCTCGGCGGCGACCTCCTGGGCCTCGGCGAGGGTGACGCGGTGCAGGGCCTCCTTGATCTCGGGGAGGACCGCGGGCTCCATCGAGAAGCTGCGGAGACCGAGGCCGATGAGCAGCAGGATCGCGAGGGGATCCCCGGCCATGGCGCCGCAGAGGGTGAGGGGGCGGTGGGCCGCCTGGGCGCCCTGGATGACCCCCCGGACCAGGCGTAGGACGGCGGGGTCAAAATGGGAGGCGAGGCGGGAGAGCTGGGGGCTGGTGCGGTCGACAGCCAGGGTGTACTGGGTGAGGTCGTTTGTACCCAGGCTAAGGAACTCGGTGTGGGGGGCGAAGTGATCGATGAGGAGGGCGACGGAGGGGACCTCGACCATGATGCCGAAGGGGACGTGGCGAGCGCGGGCCTGGCGCCGGGCGTCGATCTGCTCCTTGGCCTGCTCGAAGAGGCGCTGGACCTCGCGCCACTCGCGGAGGGAGGCGACCATGGGCACCATGATGCGGACGTCGCCCTCGGCGGAGGCGCGGAGCATGGCGCGGAGCTGGGTGAGGAGGAGCTCGGGGTGTTCGAGGGCGAGGCGAACGGCGCGGAGGCCGAGGGCGGGGTTGGGCTGGGGGGGGAGCGAGAGGTTGCCGATGGGCTTGTCGCCCCCCATGTCGAAGGTACGGAAGACGAGGGGGCGGCCGTCGAGGGCGGCGAGGACGGCGCGGAAGTGCTCGAACTGCTCGTCCTCGGAGGGGAGGACGTTCCGGTCGGTGTAGAGAAACTCTGTACGATAGAGGCCGACGCCCTCGGCCCCGTGGGAGACGGCGAAGCTGGCCTCGTGGGAGAACTCGATGTTGGCGAGGAGGCTGATGGGCTCGCCGTCGGCGAGGGTGGTGCGGCGGTGGATATCGTGGAGGAGGTGGCGGGTGAGGGCCTCGTGGCGCTGACCCCGGCGATGGCCGGAGGAGACCATCTCTTCGGTGGGGCGCACGGTCACCGAGCCCCGGAGGCCGTCGACCACGAGCCGGTCGCCGGAGGTCACGCGGGAGAGGAGGCCGGAGACGCCGAGGACCGAGGGGATCTCGAGGGCACGGGCGACGATGGCGGTGTGGCAGGTGCGGGTGCCGCTCTCGGTGGCGATGGCCAGCAGGTGCTCGCGGCCCAGGGCGAGGAGGTCGGCGGGGGAGATCTCGTGGGCCACCAGCACGACGCTCCCGGAGAGCTTCGGCATGGCGCGGCGGGAGCTGGCCCCGGTGAGGGCCATCAGCAGGCGCTCCCCGATGAACTCGAAATCGTGGCAACGCTCCCGGAGGTAGGGGTCGCTCTGGGCCGAGAGCGTCGAGACGAAGCCCTCGACGGCGAGGGACACGGCCCACTCGGCGCACTGACGTTCGCGGTGGATACGGCGCTCGACCTCGGACGCGAGGGTCTCGTCGCCGAGCATCAGCAGGTAGGCCTCGATGATGCTCTGCTCGCTGCGGCTGGCGGAGCTGCGCTCGCCGAGGGATCGCAGCTCTTCCTGGGCCAGGAGCACCGCGCGGCGGAAGCGGGCCACCTCGCCCTCGGTCTCGGAGGAGCGGAGCGAGCTGCGTACGTAGGAGATCTGCTGGGGGGCGAGGACCAGCGCGGGCCCGACCGCGACCCCCGGGGCCGCGGCGATCCCGGGGAGGACCGCGGTGGCGACCTGGAGCCGACCGCTGGATCCGTGGTCGCTCATTGCTCTTCCCCGAAGCGACGGGCGATCAGATCCCCGATGGCCTGGACGGCTTCTTCTGCCTGGGGGCCGCTGGCCTCGACGTGCACCCGGGTGCCCTTCGCGCCGCAGAGCAGCAGCAGGCCCATGATGCTCTTGCCGTTGGCCTGCTGGTCGTCCTTGGAGAGGGTGATCTCGCAGGGGAAGCGCTGGGCCAGCCGCGTGAGGGCGGCCGCGGCCCGGGCGTGGAGCCCCCGGTCGTTGATGATCTCGAAGGTCGAGGCGCTCTTGCTCATGGTTCCCCTCGTTTTCCGTCCTCCCGCAGCTTGGGATCCCGGGGGAGGTCGCGGTGCACCACCCGGATCGGGAAGCCCGTGGAGAAGCGCAGCTCGTCGGCCAGGCGCTCGGCGATGACCACGCTGCGGTGGCGGCCGCCGGTGCAGCCGATGGCGACCGTCAGGTACGCCTTGCCCTCCCGCTCGTAGCGGGGCAGCGCGAAGCCCAGCAGGCCCCGGGCGTGGTCGAGGAACTCGGTGGTATCCGGGTGGCCCAGGACGTGGCTGGCGACGGTCGGGTGCGTCCCGGGGAGGTCACGGAGCGCGGGGATGTGGTGGGGATTGTCGAGGAAGCGCACGTCGAACACCACGTCGGCGTCGACCGGCATCCCGTATTTGAAGCCAAAAGAGAGCAGGCGCGTGGACATCCGGGGGAGCTGGCCGGCGGGCCCCAGCATGCTGACGATGCTGCGCCGCAGGTCGTGCACCGACAGGTTGGTGGTGTCGATGATGTGGGTGGCGCGGCCCCGGAGCGGCCCCAGGCGCTCGCGCTCGCTGCGCACCCCGTCGAGGACCGCGGCGGCGGTGCCGTCGTTGCCCTCGGCCACGGACAGCGGGTGAGGGCGGCGCGTCTCGCTGTAGCGGCGCAGCAGGGCCTCGTCGTTGGCGTCCAGGAAGAGCACGTGGAGCTCGAGGTTGTCGCGCTTGCGGATCTCGTCGAGCAAGGCGCCGGACTGCTCGAAGAAGCCGCGGACCCGGACGTCGAGGCCGATGGCGACGCGCTCGAGGTGGCCCGCGGCGCACACGTCGAGGGTCTCCCGGATCAGCGGGGTCGGCAGGTTATCGACGCAGTAAAACCGCATGTCCTCCAGGGCCCGGAGCGCGGTCGACTTCCCGGCTCCGGACATCCCTGTGACGACGACGACGACGGTGCGAGGCGAGGGGGTCTGCATCAACTTCCCTTGGTGGAGGGCGGGGGTGCCGTGGGAGGCACCAGCAGGTCCGCCTCCTCTGGCGACAGGTTTAGCAGCGTGCGGTTGAGCCGGTGAAAGAACTCTCGCGCCGAGTTGACCCCGGAGCGGCGCATCAGCTCGTTGCGCGCCGCCACCTCGATGATGCTCGCGACGCTGCGCCCGGGCCGGATCGGCAGGATCACCTCCCGCACCGGGACCCCCAGGATCTCCCGGAAGCGATCCTCGATCCCCATGCGGTCGTACTCGGAATCTTCCGACCACTCTTGCAGGTGGATCACCAGGTGAATGCGCTTTCGCTCCCGCGTCGCCGTCACCCCGAAGAGCCCCCTCACGTCCAGCACCCCCAGGCCCCGCACCTCGATGTGGTGCGCCAGCAGCTGGGCCGGCGCCCCGAAGATCACCCCGGGCGGCTGCCAGTCGCAGTGCACCGCGTCGTCCGCCACCAGCCGGTGCCCCCGCAGGACCAGCTCCATGGCGCACTCGCTCTTGCCTATCCCGCTCTTGCCCACCAGCAACAGCCCCTGACCGAACACGTCGATCAGCACCCCGTGCACCACGGTGCGCGGCGCGAGCCGCTCGTCCAGCAGCACGTGCAGGGCCGCGATGGTGTGGCTTGAACGCACCGGGGACACCGCCAGCGGCACCCGGCAACGCCCCGCCTGCTGCGCCAGCAACCCCAGCAACCCGGACCCCTCGACGGTCACGATGATCAGGGAAAAATGGAGGGAAAAAAACGAGGCGAGGGCCGCCTGGCGGGCCTCGGCGGAGAGGGACTCGAGGAACGACAGCTCGGTCTCCCCCAGGATCTGCACCCGGGTCGGCACGATGCCGTGGAAATGACCGACGAGGGCCAGGCCAGGCTTCTGGATGCGTGGGTGCGTGATGAGCCGGTCGAGGCCTTCTTGCCCGGCCAGGAGCCGGAGCTGGACCCCGAGGGCCCGGTCCTCGAGCAAGGCCTTGACCGAGAGCGTGGCCCCCCCCCTGCCCTCAGCCAAGGGTGTCGTCCTCTGCCCGGAGGAGCAAGTACGCCGAGGAGGCGTCCTGCTCGTTGAGCAGCTTGCTGCGGAAGCCGCTGCTGCGAAGCACCCGGGACATCCTGGCGAGGATCTTCAGGTGTTCGAGGGCGTTCTTGGGGCCGATGAGGCCGAAGAGGATCCGGGAGGGTTTCTCGTCGATGGCCTCGAAGTCGACGCCGCCCGGGCAGAGGAGGAGGGCGCCGATCTGCCCCTGGGCCCCCTCGATGGTGCCGTGAGGCATGGCGACCCCGTCACCGATGCCGGTCGACTGGAGGGACTCCCGCTCCTCGAGGGTGGCGAGGATCTGTTCAGGGGGAACCGGGAGCCCGCGGGCCAGCAGCTCGGCGATGCGGGCGAGGGTCTCTTTTTTGGAGAGAGATGCCCCTGACGGGAGCACCCCGACCCGATCAGGTGAGACGATATCGGTCAGCTTCACGGTGCCGGAGTGCCAGGGTTAAGGAGCCGGAGTCGTCGGCGGGCAGGTCGCCCTCTTCGGCGTTGGCGGCGGCGAAGGCGCCGGCGCTCTCGGCACCCCGCTTGCGGGCGATGCTGGCGCCGTGCTCGTGGTTGATCTGGCGCTCGAGCTTGTCGATCACCCGGTCGATGGAGGCATAGAGGTCGTCACCGGCCTCGCTGGCGACGAAGTGAGAAGACCCCGCGCTGATCTCGGCCTCGCAGCGCTGCTGCTTGTTCTCTACAGAGAGGGTGACCTTGGCGCGCATGGGCTGCCGGAGGAACTTCTGCAGCTTGCCCACCTTGTCGTTGGCGTACGTCTTCACCGGCTCGCTTGCCTCAAGATGCCGGAACGTGATCGCGATGTTCATCCTGATCCTCCTCGACGGCCACAGGGCCGTCCTTGCCCCGGGCCCGGATGGCCAGGGGGGGTCTCTTCATCAAAACATCTTCTTGCGCCTGCTGGAAGCCAGAATCCCCATCATCTCCCGGTACTTGGCGACGGTGCGCCGGGCGATCTTGATGCCGTCGTTCTTCTCAAGGCGCTCGACGATGGCCTGGTCGGAGAGGGGGTTCTGCTTGTCTTCGGTCTCGATCAGGCGCCGGATGGCCTGCTTGACGCTCTCGGAGGCGATGTCGTCCTCGTCGGAGCGCTTGATGGCCGAGTTGAAGAAGTACTTGAGCTCGAAGAGCCCCTGGGGGGTGTGAGCGTACTTGTTGGTGGTGACCCGCGAGATGGTGCTCTCGTGCATCTCGACCTGCTCGGCGATGTCGCGCAGGATCATCGGCTTGAGGTAGGCGACCCCCTTCTCGAAGAACTCGCGCTGTCGCTCGACGATCGCCTCGGTGACCCGGATGATCGTCTTGCGCCGCTGCTCGATGGCCCGGATCAACCAGTGAGCGTTCTTGAGCTTCTCCCCCACCCACTCCTTGGCGTTCGGGTCATGGAGCAGCTTCTTGGTCAGCGCCTCGTTCACGTAGAGTCGCTGGAGGCCCCGGTCGTTGTCGAGCACCACGAGGCGCTCGCCATCCTTGACGATGTACACGTCCGGGGTGATGGCGATGCTGCGCTCGTCCGTGTCGGTGAAGTTACGGGCAGGCCGGCTCTCCAGCTTCTGGATCCACTTGCAGGCCTCGTACACCTCTTCCAGGGGGACCTTCAGATCCCGGGCGATCGCCCCGTAGTTGTGCTTCTCCAGGTTGGGCAGGTGCTTGTCGATGATCGCCAGCTCCAGCTCGTCGTAGCTGTAAGCCTCGGCCTGCACCCGCAGGCACTCCTTGAGATCCCGGGAGGCGACGCCGATCGGATCGAAGTTCTGCACCATGCGCAGCACCTCGATGGCGTCCTCGGGGTCGAGCCCGGCGCGCTCGGCCATCTGCTCGATCGTCAGCCTGGCCCCCGGCGGCTGCAGGTCTTCGGGGTCGTCCTCCTCGTCCTCGGCGGAGCGCACCGCCTGGGCCCGCACCTCCTCGGGGACATCCTGGAGCCGGCGCAGGTATTCTTTGACCCGCTCCCGCTCCCGGGGCTCCACGTCCTGGCCGGTGATGCGCTGGAGCGTGGCGGCGGCGTCGCCGAACTCGGCGTGGTGGGCCATGAACATGGCCTTGCGAAACAGCGTGCCGAGGGGCTCGGCCATGGGGAAGGGCTGCAGGTGCAGCAGGCCATCCATCGCGTCGATGAGGGACTGGAGGCGCTTGCCGCCGTCGCCCAGGCGAGGTGCCTGGCGCTGGGCGTAGCCGGCGACCTCGCGGAGGTCGCTCAGCTTGGCGTCCTTCGCCTTGAGCCGGGGGAGGAGCTCGCGGGCCCAGGGCTGGCTATCGGGGAGCGCGAGCAGGTCGCGGATCAGCTCTTCTCCGCCGTCGTCGCAGCGCCGCACCATGCGCAGCACCAGATCGACGGCGGTGCGCTCGTCGGCGCCGCAGTCATCGCCGAGAAAGCGGATGAAGTGCTGCCGCGCGGCCTCGTGGTTGCCCATCTTCTCCTGGAGCACGCCCAGGTTGAAGACCGCGAATTTGGAGGCGGGCGAGCGCTCGACCTCGCGGCATAGCTCCTCGGCCTCGTCGTGGTACGAGCCCTTGAGATCGAGGAGACCGTTGTCGTCGAGGTTGGAGATGACCAGCTCGGCAAAGGCCCGCTCGGCCTCGGAGAAGTCGGACATCTGGAGCTGCCACCGAAGATGATCGGCGAGGCTGGTGGCGCGGGTCAGCGACTGCTCGATGGGGGGGAGCTCTTCGAAGCCGCTGCGGGTGGCGTAGGTGGGCTGCTGGAGCGTGCGGTTCTCGAGGAACTGCTCCCAGTCGACCTCCTGGGCCTTTTTCTCCTCGCGGCGGGCGCTCATGTCGCGATCCGCGGCGTGGTTGTCCAGGTCGCTCATGGCCTGGTCGCTGGAGCGGTTCACGTAGTCGCCGGGGCCCCCCACGTCGTTCCGTTCCCGCGGGTCGGAGTCATCGTCGGCAAGGACAGGGTTGGCCTCGAGTTCACGCCGGACCTCATCGATCAGCTCGATCCGCGAGAGCTGGAGCAGGCGGATCGCCTGCTGCAGCTGCGGAGTCATCACGATGTTGAGCCCGAGGCTGAGCCGCTGAGCGAGCTTGATCTCCATGGTCTTCGTCTGTCACGCCCTCAAAAGAGGGACCAGCCACGAGCTTACCCCAACCCCCCTGCCTGGCTCGCATTTTTCTCGCGCCACCGCACCCCGGGAGGGATCGCGCTCTCGTTGACCTCGTTCTCACCGCGCGACACCGCCAGGGGGTAGGCGCAGTAGCGCGAAGAAAAGACCCCGGCGGGCCGGTGATTCCCGCTGCGCCCCAGGCCGCCGAAGGGGAGCCTGCTGGACGAGCCGACGGTGGGTGCGTTCCAGGTGACGCACCCCACGCGGAGCCTGGAGGCGAGGCGCTCGAACGCCCCCTCGGAGCGGGTCCAGACGCCGGCGGTCAGGCCGAACTCGGTGTCGTTGGCCAGGGCCAGCGCATGCCCCTCGTCCTCGGCGATATAGACCGCCAGATCCGGGCCGAAGATCTCCTGGCGCTGGTAGGCGCTGGCCGGGTCCACCGACCGGATCCAGCGCACCCTCGGCGTCGCGTAGAAGCCCTCCACCGCACGCCCTTGCCACCGGACCGCAGGCTCTTCCGGGGGCACCACGCAGCGAGCGCCCTCCTGCTCCGCCGCGGCCTGCATGGCCTGAAATTTCTCGAACCCCCGGCGGGTCGCCAGGGGCCCCAGGAAGGCCCCTGGATCCATCGCATGACCCACGACCAGCCGCCGGGCCCGCTCCGCGAGCTCCTCGACAAAGGAGTCGGCGATCGATCGCTCCACGATCAGGCGGCTGACGCAGGTGCATCGCTGCCCGGCGGTCGAGAACGCGCTCAGGAGCACGTCCAGCAGCGCCTTGTCGCGGGGCGCATCCGCCAGCACCACCGCCACGTTCTTGCCGCCAAGCTCCAGCGCCAGCAGCCGACCGGGGCGCGCGGCGCTCGCCTGGAGCAGCCGCACGCCGACCTCGTAGGAGCCGGTGAACAGGACCCCATCCACGCCCTCGGCCTCCGCCAGCAGCGCCCCCACCGAGCCGTCCCCCTGGACCAGGTTCAGGACCCCCGCCGGGAGCCCCACCTCCGCGGCGATCCTCGCGTACAGCGCGCCGCAGTGCGGGGTGATCTCGCTTGGCTTGAAGACGACGGTGTTCCCCGCCAGCAGCGCCGGCACCACGTGGCCATGGGCCAGATGCAGCGGGAAGTTGAAGGGACCCAGCACCACCAGCACCCCGTGGGGTCGGTAACGCCACGCCAGCTTCCCGCCCTCCAGCTCGACGTCTTGCACCAGCGCCAGCCCTTCCCCAAGGGCGATGTCGATCTTGCCCACGAGCGCCCGGGCCTCCAGCCTGCCTTCCCGCAGGGGTTTCCCCATCTCCCGCGAGATGAGCGCCCCGATCTCCTCCTCGCGGGCGGCGAGCCGCTCCTTCCAGCGATGTAGCAGGGCGATGCGGGCCCCCAGCCCCAGCTCATCCCACGCTGGCTGGGCCGCCCTGGCCGCTGCGATCGCCTCGCCGACGACCCCCCGGGAGAACGGGACTTCCCCGAGCGCATCCTCTTGATCGGAAGGAGAAACCGGGCACAACACTCCGTCCGGGGTCTGCACATCGACCCACCGACCACCAACCCATGCGCCATGTTCCATGACTCCATCGTACCCCGCCCGGCGCTCTCGAACGAGACCTCGCCCCCGGGATGCACGAGGCTGAATTAAAGTAACCCCATGGCACCTCGACCGCAGCTCGGGCTCTTTGCGAGCGAAGAGATCCTCCCACCGCTCCCGTTCGAGGAAGAAGCTTCCCTCGCGGCGCGGCTCCCCCCGGGCCTCCGCATGGGGACCTCCTCCTGGACGTACCCTGGCTGGGCCGGGATCGTCTACCCGGCCCGCTTCAAGGCCGCCGAGCTGGTCGAGCAGGGTCTCGCCCTCTACGCGCAGAACCCCTTGCTCCGGACCGTCGGCATCGACCGCTACTTCTACGACGCCCCGAGGCGCGAGGAGGTGGACGCCATGGAGCAGCAGCTCCCGGCGGATTTTCCCTGCGTGGTCAAGGTATGGAACGAGATCACGTCGCCGGTACTGCACGGCAAGGAGACCCCGTGCTCGACCTTTCTTGACCCCGATTTCTTCGCGGCCACCATGATCCGTCCCTTTGAACGGATGCTGCCCCGGGTCACGTTTGTCCTCGAGTTCTCCCCGCTGCCGGAGCGGCACCAGATCCCTGCGCGCGACTTCGCCGAGCGGCTCGGGGAATTCCTGACAGCGCTGCCCGCGGGCCCTCGCTACGCCGTCGAGCTGCGCGAGCGCCGCCTGCTGACCCCCCGGTACCTCCGTGTGCTCCAGGAGCGGGGGGTGAGCCACACGTTGAACTACTGGGGACGCATGCCCACGCTCTTCGAGCTGGACGACATCCCCGGGATCCTGACCGCCCCCTTCGTGCTCTGCCGCCTGCTGCTCCCTCCCGGTGGCGACTACGAAGCCCTCGAGTCCGCGTACGCCCCCTTCGATCGGCTGCATCGTGTGGATGAGCCGATGCGACGGGGGGTACAGCGGCTCGCCGCTCGCTGCCAGCGAGAGGGTCGAGAGCTGCTGGTTCTCGTCAGCAACAAGGTCGAGGGGTGTGCCCCCCTGACCATCCGGGGCCTTGCCTCACGGCTGGCACCGCCCCTCCATCCCCCCCCCGCTTCCCCTCAGTTACCGCCGGCCTGGCCAGCCTGGCCCGCCGCCGCGCCGCCGGAACCAGCGGCCGCGCCGCCGGAGCCCGCCGCTGCACCACCGGAACCAGCGGCCGCGCCGCCGGAGCCAGCGGCCGCGCCGCCCGCGCCAGCGGCCGCGCCACCCGCGCCAGCTTCACCAGCCGCACCGGCTTCACCGGCCGCGCCTGCGGCTGCGCCACCCGCGCCGGCCTGGCCCGCGGCGCCGGCCTCACCCGCGGCACCGGCCTCGCCCGCGGCACCTGCTTCACCAGCGCCACCACCGGCACCAGCGGCGCCAGCCGCACCGCCAGCACCCCCCGCACCGCCTTCGATGCAAAAGCCTACGCCATCGGCGTTCTTCTCGCCGCAGGAGGCACCTGCGCTGCAGTCCCCATCATCGCAGCAGAACTTGGCGCACTTGCCGCCAAGACAGGCGGACCCAGCCTGGCAGAAAGGACCGCTCCCGTTGTCGCATGCACCACAGAGCGCCACGTCGTTATCCGGTGGGAAACACTGGTACGAACCGGAGTTGGACAGATCGCAGGCCTCACCAGCAGCCGTGTTGCAGGTGTCGTTGGTGATGGGGTTGCAGCCGGTACCCTTGAAGCAGGTGCCTCCCGACGGTGCAGCCGCGGGCGCGGAGCAGTCCGGTTCCGGAGCAGAGCCGCCGGAGCCGCCGGAGCCGCCAGAACCGAAGCAGGCGCCGTTGGAGGGGGACACCGCTGGAGCATCGCAGGCCGGCTTGGCATTCTCGCCCTGACCCAGTTCAAGGACACAGACGCCAGTCCCCCCTGTGGAGAGGGAGGTGTCGCACTTACCAGTGCCGCAATCAGCATCATCGCAGCAGAATTTGGCGCATCCACCACCGGTGCAGGTCAGTCCACCCTCGCAGAAACCATCCTGCTGGCCGCAGGTTTCGCAGAGCTTTCTATCGTTGGGTGGAGGATAGCACTGGAAGCCCTCCTCACCGAAGTCGCAGGCCTCACCGCCAGCCGAGTTGCATCCGTCGTTGGTCACCGGGTTGCACTGGGCAGGGGGCTGGCACTCGGTACCGCAAGAATCCTGGAGGCAAGCATCCAGGGCGATCAGCTGCGCGTTGGAGTTGCACTCCGGATCCTGGGTGCCGCTGATACAAGCAGCGCAGACCTCATCCTGGTCGCAGGCCTGGAGGGCGTCGCAGCACTTGTCCTGGAGGCAGGTGGTGCAGGCGTTGGGGTTGGGGAAGAAGTTGTCGCAGCTGTTCGCGCCGCCAGCGCCCGCCCCTGCGGTGCCGCCCGTCCCGGCGGTACCCGCCGTGCCCGCGGTGCCGCCGGTCCCGGCAGTACCACCCGCCCCTGCGGTACCGCCCGTACCTGCGGTGCCCGCGGTGCCCGCCGTACCTGCGGTGCCCGCGGTGCCCGCGGTGCCCGCCGTACCGGCAACCCCTGCGGAGCCTGCGATACCACCAACCCCGGAGCCTCCAGCCCCCCCTCCCCCTGCGTTTGTCTCCTCATCGTCTCCGCAACCGACCACCATCGACGACGCAACCAGGGCGAGGATGCCCATGACTTTCAAGGAATTCCGCATATTTCCTACTTTCTGGGCCACAGGGGGCCAGCTCATGACTCTAGAGAGACGCTCCGCTTACCGCAATCATGCACCCGGCCCGAACGAAAAACGAGGGGTGGAAAATTCGCTTGACGACCGGGGTGGTTCTCTGAGACCTTGCGCGACGGAGAGATGACCGAGTGGCCGAAGGTGCCTGATTCGAAATCAGGTGTGCCCGGAAGGGTACCGTGGGTTCGAATCCCACTCTCTCCGCAAGCCTCCCTTCTCAAGTGAGGCTTACTCAGGGGTTGCCTGATGAACCCCTGGGAGAGGTGACCGAGTGGTCGAAGGTGCATGATTGGAAATCATGTGTACCTGCAAGGGTACCGAGGGTTCGAATCCCTCCCTCTCCGCTAGCACGCAACAACTTCCAGCGTCCCCTTCGACGTTGCCTTGAGTTGCGCAACCCCCCCTGACTTGAGGGTCCCACGCAGCAAGAGCTCTGCCAGCGGGCCTTCCACATGCCTCGCGATGGCCCTGCGCATGGGGCGAGCCCCCAGTTCTGGCTGGTAACCCCCCAGCGTCAGCAAGAGCTCCAGCACCAATTCGTCGAAGGAGAGCGTCACCTGACGCTCTTCCTCCAGGGCGCGCCCGAGCGAGAGCAGCTGACGGCGCGCGATCTCGCGGACATCCGCCGGCGAGAGCGGGTGAAAAACCAGGACCTCGTCGATGCGGTTGTAGAGCTCAGGAGGCAGCGCCTCGCGAGCGGACTGGATCACCGCATCCTCCTCCCCCTGCGGCTGCGCCCCGCCCTCCCGGCCAAAGCCGATCGTCTTGGCAGGAGCCGCGCCGATCGCCTGCGCCCCCAGGTTCGAGGTCAGGAGCAGCACGGTGTTGCAGAAGTCGACCGTACGGCCTCGCCCGTCGGTCAAGCGTCCTTCATCGAAGACACCGAGGAAGGCCTCGAGCACGTCCCGGTGAGCCTTCTCGATCTCATCAAGCAAGATCACCTGGTAGGGCCTGCGCCTGGCAGCTTCCGTGAGCTGGCCGCCGGCCTCATGACCCAGGTACCCGGGGGGTGCCCCGACCAGCCGGGCGACCGCGTGAGGTTCGGAAAATTCGGCCATGTCCAGCCGCGTCATGGCGTCGGAGCTGTGGAAGAGGGCGCGAGCCACGGCCTTCGCCGTCTCGGTCTTGCCCACGCCGGTGGGGCCGAGAAGCAGGAAGGTTCCGATGGGCCGGCGCCCGCGAAACCCCGCGGCATTCCTGCGGAGAAGACGGCTGATCCTGGCGAGCTGCGCCCCGTGCCCCACGACGGACTCGGCCAGGATCGACTCCATGGCCAGCATGCGCTCCGCATCCGTGGCCAGCAGGCGCTCCGCGGGGATGGCGGCGGCATCGGCGACCACGTGGGCGAGCTGCTCCAGGGTGGCCACCGGGAGGCCCCGGCGTCTCGCACGGGCCCCGGTCAGATCCAGCACCCCGAGGGCCTTGTCGGGCAGCGCGCGCCCTGGCAGGTACCGGACGGTCCAGTCGGTGGCGGCGGCCAGCACCTCGTCCGGGAATTCAACCCCGTGGTGAGACCCCAGCTCCCCGCACGCATGCCGGAGGATCTGCAACGCTTGCTCCCGCCCGGGCTCCTCGACCGCGATGGGCGTCAACCGGCGCGCCAGGGCCGGATCTTGCTCGATCATGCGCCGAAAATCCTCGGGCGTGGAGGCGCCGATGCAGGGAAATTCACCCCTGGCCAGGGCCCCTCGGAGCTCCGACGCGACCTCCGGATCCATCTCGCCGCCGAAGAGCTGGTGCAGATCGTCCAGCACCAGGACGACGCGCCCTTCGCTCGACGCGACCTCCTTGCGCAGCTGGGAGAAGCGCTCCGCGAGGGCCCCCCGGAGCCCGGTCCCGGCCAGCAGCTCCCCGGGGGAAATCTCGAGGAAAATTCGGCCATCCAGGCTCCCCTCGGCGGACGCCGCCGCCGCCGCCGCAACCCCCCGCAGCGTCGTCGTCTTGCCCACCCCCGGCGCCCCGATCAACACCGGGTTGTTCGCGTGGCGCTTCGCCAGCACATCCAGGCACCGCTCGACCTCCGCCCCCCGCGAGAGGGCCGGCGCCAGCTCCTGGCGCAGGGCGGCGAGCGAGAGGTTCCTCCCCATGGAGGCAAGCATAGGGAACTTCTGGACATCCAGCTGGAACCGCCCCTCCGGCAAGGGCGCCGCGCTGCGCTGGGAGCGGGGGGGTTCCGTGGCGCCGGGCTCCGGGCGCGGAGGCTCCGGGGCGCAAGGCGGGGTCGGCTCCGGCGCCATCGCAGGCCGCGGAGGCGCCGGCGACGAGGGCGGAGGGAGCGGGGAGGAGGGGGCGAGCGCGGACGGAGGGAGCGCCATCGGGATAGGCACCGGCGCCGGGGGCACCGGGAGCGCCGTGCGCAGCGGAGGCACCACGCTGACCGCGATCGCCCCCGGAGCACGCTGCGAGGCGCGAGGACGGCTGGGAGCAGGGGGCTCGGCGGGCTGCGCGGCCACCCGGCGCGGAGCCGTGGCTCCCACGGCGATCTGCATGGTCGCGGTGCGCAGGCGCCCCGGGTCCACGCCGCAGCGTTGCAGCAAGGCGAAGGCGGCGCAGGTGCGCTCGCTCAGCAGCGCGAGGAGCACATGCTGGGAGCCAGGGCGCTCGGCCCGGGTGCGGGTGGCGATCTCGCGGGCTTGCTGGATGGCCCGACGCGCCAGGTCGGCGGGCTCGTCAGGCAAGGCAGCGAGCGCCGCGCGCTCGAGTTTCTCCGGAGAGATACGGTGCACATCCAGGACGCCGGAAGCGGCGCCCTCCTGGCCTGTGAGCGCGAGGAGCAGGTGGGCTGTGGAGAGCCGCTCCTTGCGGCGAACCGCAAGGGATTCGGCGGCCTTGCAGATGTGATTCAGCTCGTCCGGGGTACGCGATGCGGCCATTGTGCAAGGAGGGAGTGCGTACCTGTCACCCCCTGGCCGGGCCAACTTTTCCGCGCGGTGGCGCGGAGCGCGGTGTCAGAGCTCGCTGCCGGTGAAGGGCAGCAGAGCGATCTGGCGGGCGCGCTTGATGGCCTGGGCCAGCTGGCGCTGCTGGCGCGAGGAGAGGCCGGTGATACGCTGGGGAGCGATGCGGCCGCGCTCGGTCACGAAGTACCGGAGCGTCTGCGGGTCCTTGTAGTCAAAGGTGTAGTCGGGGCCAATGCCGAGGCGGCCGGCGAGGCGCTTTCCCTTGCGGGCGCTGCGGGCGTTGGGGTCGGCAACTTGATCTTCGCGCTCATCCTGGATCGTCATGAGGTACCTTGTGGGTGCAGCCCGCCTCCTCAGGGCGAGCAAGGGGGCGAGACCACTGCCACATCCCCCCCCTGCCCGCAAGGTCTTTCCCACCAGCGCTTCAGAGATGACGCTCCCCGAGGCGAGCGCGGTGGCGAGGGCGGCGCATCAGCAGCTCTTCCAGGGTGAGGGAGGGGGGCTCCTCCGGGCTGACCTCTTCCGCCGGAGCCTCCTGGAATTCTTCCCGCGGGGGGGCCAGCTCCGCCTGCTTCCAGCGCGCTTGCAGGCTGGAGGCGATGCGAGCAAGGAGCCCCCGGGTGGTCTCTCGATCGGTGGCCGCCACGAAGAGGGCCCGCGGGAACGAGCGCCGGAGCCGGGCCAGCTCGTCCGGGGGGAGCTGGTCGATCTTGTTGTAGACCAGCAAGCGGGGGATCTCCTGGAGGTGGAGCTGCTCCAGCAGCTCTTCCGTGGTCTCGACGTGATCCTCCCAGGCCCGGTCCGAGGCGTCGACGACGTGCAGCAACAGATCGCTGTCCGCCGCCTCCTCGAAGGTGGCCCGGAACGCCGCGAAGAGATCCTTCGGCAGGTCACGGATGAAGCCCACCGTGTCGGTCATCACCACCTCGCGCTCCTCGGGGAAGCGGATCCGCCGCGAGCGCGTGTCGAGGGTCGCGAAGAGCTTGTCCTCCGCGAGCACCTCCGAGTCGGTGAGCGTGTTGAGCAAGGTGCTCTTGCCCGCGTTGGTGTACCCCACGATCGCCACCACCGGCACCCCGAGCCGCCCCCGCTTGCGCCGCCGCTGCTCCCGCTGCTTGCCCAGCTGCCGCAGCTGCGCCTCCAGCGCCGATACCCGCTCCTTGGCCCGCCGCTTCCCGATCTCGAGCTTGGTCTCTCCGGGCCCTCGCCCCCCGATCCCGCCGGTGAGCCGGGAGAGCGAGTTGTCCTTGAGCGCCAGCCGGGGCAACGAATACTTGAGCTGCGCCAGCTCGACCTGCAGCTTGCCGTCCCGGCTCTCGGCTCGCTGGGCGAAGATGTCGAGGATCAGCTGGGTCCGGTCGATCACCTTCAGATCCGTCACCTGGGCGATGGCGTTCGCCTGCGAAGGCGACAGGTTCCGGTCAAAGATCAGCGTCTCCGCGTCAACCTCGGCCGCGCGGATCAGGATGTCATCCAGCTTCCCCTTGCCCATGACAAAGCGCGGATCCAGCCCCTCACGCAGCTGGATGATCGCGTCCGTCACCTCGACCCCCGCGGTCTGCGCCAGCTCGCGCAGCTCTCGCATGCTCTCCTCCGCCCTACCTGCCGCTCCGGGCCTCGTCTTCTCGGCCACGTGCACCAGGATCGCTCGCCCATCCTTGGCGCGAACCTCCCTCGTCCTCGCCAGCCGCGCAAACTCATCCTCCAGCCCCTCGACCAGCGAGGCCAGGTTGGTCTTCTCTTGACCCACCGGCACCGGACCGACGATCCGGTAAGGCTTCTCCCCGTCCACCGCGGGGAA
>JALOQB010000119.1 GCA_025453595.1 Polyangiaceae bacterium | reverse complement strand
GCGGCTGAAGCAGAGCCCGATGGCCGATTTCCGGGCGATCACGCTGTCCACCTGCTTCGAGCCGGGTCCGGACCCGGGGGCCTCGCTGCGCAGGGCGCTGGACGGGCTCCGGGCGGCGGCGCGGCAGGCGGTGCGGTCGGAGGCGAGCTGCATCCTGGTGCTGAGCGACCGGGACGCGGGGCCAGGGCGGATCCCGATGCCGAGCCTGCTTGCGCTGGGGGCCGTGCACCACGACCTGATGCGGGCGGGGCTCCGGGCCAGGACGGGGCTGATCGTCGAGTCCGGCGAGCCCCGGGAGGTGGCCCACATCGCGCTGCTGGTGGGCTACGGCGCCGGGGCGGTGAACCCCTACCTGGCGCTGCAGACCGCGCGGGAGCTGGCGGAGCAGAAGGTCATCCCGGTGGCCCCCTCGAAGGCCTCGGAGCACATGATCAAGGCCTTCAAGAAGGGGCTGCTCAAGGTCATGTCGAAGATGGGCATCTCGACCCTGGCGAGCTACCAGGGGGCGCAGATCTTCGAGGCGGTGGGCATCGATCAGGTGGTCATCGACGAGTTCTTCACCGGGACCGCCTCGCGGCTGCGGGGCGTGGGCCTGCGGGAGATCGCCCGGGACGCCGCGGAGATCCACCGCGAGGCGATGGAAGCCGAGGGCCGGGGGCTGGCGCTGGGCGGGCATTATCACTTCCGGGTCGAGGGGGAGCAGCACCAGTGGAACCCCGACACCGTCGCCTCGCTGCAGAAGTCCGTGCGGCTCAACGACGCGAGGAGCTACGAGGAGTTTGCCCGGCTGGTGAACGAGCCCGGCGAGCACCCGAGCACGCTCCGGGGGCTCTGGAACCTCCGGCCGTCGGGCCCGCCGGTGCCGCTGGAGCAGGTGGAGCCCGCGAAGGAGTTGGTCAAGCGCTTCGCCACCGGGGCCATGTCCTTCGGCAGCATCTCGAAGGAGGCCCACGAGAACCTGGCGATCGCCATGAACCGCATCGGGGGCCGCTCGAACACCGGCGAAGGTGGGGAAGACGGGGCGCGCTTCGTGCTGGACGAGCACGGCGACAGCCGCAAGAGCGCCATCAAGCAGGTGGCCTCGGGGCGCTTCGGTGTGACGGCCCATTACCTGGTGAACGCGGAGGAGATCCAGATCAAGATCGCCCAGGGCGCCAAGCCCGGCGAGGGGGGGCAGCTCCCCGGGCACAAGGTCGATGGCGTCATCGCCCGGGTGCGGCACTCGATCGCGGGCGTCACGCTGATCTCGCCGCCGCCCCACCACGACATCTACTCCATCGAGGACCTGGCGCAGCTCATCTTTGACCTGAAGAACGTGAACCCCCAGGCCCGCATCAGCGTCAAGCTGGTGGCCGAGGCCGGCGTGGGCACCATCGCCGCCGGGGTCGCCAAGGCCCACGCGGACGTGATCCTGATCAGCGGCCACGACGGCGGCACCGGCGCGTCGCCGCTGACGTCGATCCACCACGCGGGCCTCCCCTGGGAGCTGGGCCTCGCCGAGGCGCAGCAGGTGCTGGTGATGAACGGGCTCCGGGGGCGGGTCCGGCTGCAGGTCGACGGCCACATGAAGACAGGCCGCGACGTGCTCTTCGGGGCCCTGCTCGGGGCCGAGGAGTTCGGCTTTGCCACCGCGCCTCTCGTGGCGTCTGGCTGCATCATGATGCGCAAGTGCCACCTCAACACCTGCCCCGTCGGCGTGGCCACCCAGGATCCAGAGCTGCGCAAGCGCTTCCAGGGCAAGCCGGAGCACGTGATCAACTACCTGTTCTTCGTGGCCGAGGAGGTCCGTCAGCTCATGGCGGGCCTCGGGTTCCGCTCCCTCGATGAGCTGATCGGCCGCGTCGACTGCATCGCCCCGCGGCAGGAGGGCCTCTCGCCCCGGGCCCGGCGCCTCGACTTCTCCGAGGTCCTCTACCTGCCCCCGGAGGCCTCGGCCCCCGCCGCCTCGCTCCGCTGCACCGAGGCCCAGGAGCACAACCTCCGCTCGGTCCTGGACCACACCCTGCTCCAGCAGTCCAGGCCCGCCCTGGAGCGCCGCCAGCCGGTCCGCGTCGAGCTGCCGGTCCGCAACAGCGATCGGGCCATAGGCGCCATGCTGAGCGGCCAGGTGGCCCGCCGCTTCGGCGACCAGGGCTTGCCCCGTGACACCATCGACGTCGCCCTCCGCGGCAGCGCCGGGCAGAGCTTTGGCGCCTGGGTCTGCTCCGGCATCTCGATGACCCTCGAAGGGGACGCCAACGACTACACCGGCAAGGGCCTCTGCGGGGGCGTCCTGGCGGTACGGCCCCCGACCGACAGCCCCTTCTGGGCCGAGGAGCAGGTCATCGTGGGCAACACGGTGCTCTACGGGGCCACCGGCGGCGAGGCCTACTTCAACGGCCGCGCCGGCGAGCGCTTCGCGGTGCGCAACAGCGGCGCGCTCACCGTCGTCGAGGGCGTCGGGGACCACGGCTGCGAGTACATGACCGGCGGCGTCGTCCTGGTGCTGGGCCCCACGGGCCGGAATTTCGGCGCCGGCATGAGCGGCGGCGTGGCCGTCGTGCTGGACGAGCAGGGGCAGTTCGAGAGCCGCTGCCACCCGGAGGTCCGCGGCGCCATCGAGCCCCTCACCGCCCGGGACGCGGAGCTGGTGCTGGAGGTGCTCAAGGAGCATGCCCGCCGCACCCGCAGCGAACTCGCGCGGCGCCTGGTGGCCTCCTGGCCCCGCGCGGCGTACCAGATGGTCAAGCTGGTGCCGCGCGAGTTCCGCGGGGCGCTGGAGGCCCAGAACCAGGACGCTCGCCCCCAGACCCTCGCGGTTCGCCTCGCCCTCTCGGACCGCACCCCCCTGCCCCCGCTCCCCAAGACCCCACGCCCCGACACCACCGAGGTTGCTCATGGGTAATCCACGAGGATTTCTTCAAATTCGCCGGGGCAAAGCCCCCGCCCGCCCGGTCCACGAGCGCCTCCAGGACTGGCGCGAGTTCGAGGCCCCTCCGGCCCCCGAGGCCCTGCGCGACCAGGCCTCCCGCTGCATGGACTGCGGCATCCCGTTCTGTCACAAGGGCTGCCCCCTCGGCAACCTCATCCCCGAATGGAATGACCTCGTGCACCAGGGCCGCCTCGACGAGGCCCTCGAGGCCCTCGATCGGACCAACAATTTCCCCGAGATCACCGGCCGCGTCTGCCCCGCCCCCTGCGAGGCCTCCTGCGTGCTCAACCTCGACGGCGCCCCGGTCACCATCAAGGACGTCGAGCGCTCCCTGGCGGACCACGCCTTCGCTGGCCCCCTCCCCCCTCGCCCCGCCCCCCAGCGCCGCCCCCAGTCCGTCGCCGTCGTCGGCTCGGGCCCCGCCGGCCTCGCCGCCGCCCAGCAGCTCGCTCGCCTCGGCTACGGCGTCACCGTCTTCGAGCGCTCCGACCGCATCGGTGGCCTGCTCCGCTACGGCATCCCGGACTTCAAGCTCGAGAAAGAGGTCATCGATCGCCGCGTCGCCCAGATGACCGCCGAGGGCGTCGTCTTCCAGACCGGCGTCGAGGTCGGCCGCGACGTCACCGCCGAGGGCCTCCTGCTCCGCTACGACGCGGTGATCCTCTGCGTGGGCGCCGCCCAGCCCCGGGCCCTCCAGGTCCCCGGGGCCGAGCTCCAGGGGGTCCACCTCGCCATGGAGTTTTTGGAACAGCAGAACCGCCGGGTCGCCGGGGATGCCATCCAGCAGCCCCTGGACGCCTCTGGCAAGCGCGTCCTCATCCTCGGCGGGGGGGACACCGGCTCCGACTGCCTCGGCACGTCCTTGCGCCAGGGAGCGGCCTCCGTGGCCCAGCTCGAGCTGATGCCTCGCCCCCCCGAGCAGCGCCTCCCCTCCAACCCCTGGCCCGAGTGGCCCCTGGTCCTGCGCACCTCCTCCTCCCAGGAAGAGGGCGGAGAGCGCGATTTCTCCGTGAAGACCCTCCGTCTCCTCGGCGACGAGCAGGGCCGCGTCCGCGCCCTCGAGGCTGTCCGCGTCCAGCTCGTCGACGGCGCCCTCCACGAGATCCCCGGCTCCACCTTCGAGATCCCCTGCGACCTCGTGCTCCTCGCCATGGGCTTCACCGGCGTCGAGGACTCCCCCCTCCTCCAGCAGTTCCGCCTCGCCCTCTCCCCCCGCGGCACCCTCCCTGCCCAGGCCTCCGAGCGCGTCTTCGCCGCCGGCGACGCCGTCCGCGGCGCCTCCCTCGTCGTCTGGGCCATCGCCGAGGGCCGCGCCACCGCCGAGCGCGTCCACCTCGCGCTCCAGAAGGCCCACGCGGCCTGAGCTGACCCCCGCGCCGGGGGGCGCGGCAGGTCCTGGCTCGTGACACCACACAACCGGCAGGAGCCCCCGCACCGCACGTCGGCGCGCCGCAGGCCCGGCCCCACAGCGCGCTCGCCGTCGCGCCCCGCGCCTCGTCGCGCCCACGCCTCTCGTCGCGCCCACGCCTCTCGTCGCGCCCACGCCTCTCGCGTCGTGCACGTACGGACCGTTCCGTGCGATCCATCCATCATGGATAGAATGATTCATGATCAAAAACTGAATCAACAATGCATCATGCAAATGCATGATGTATAGATCCATGCAGGAAGACCACCGCTCCCGGGGCGCCGGTCCCCCTCGCGCATGCACACGCGTACGCGCGTGCGCGAGCGAGTGCACACGCGCGCAAGCGGGCTGGCGCACGCGCGCATGAGACCCCCGGCAAGGAAACCTGGCGACCTGGTATCCGGATCGACCCACCTGCAAAGGCGGTGAGTGTAAGTGTGGATACGACCACGGGGCCCACGGCGCCGAAGGGAGCGCGGAGGGCACGAGGGGGCGGGGTCAGCGAGAGCGGCGGAGCTGGACGAGGCGAGCGGCGACCTGCTCCTGGCGGCGCCACTGGCCGTAGGCGAGGCCCTGGGAGGCGAGGCGCTCCAGGTCGAGGGAGGTGGCGGGGTCGAGGGAACCAGCCTCGGCGTCGCGGAGGGGGGTACCGGGGAGCGGGAGGAAGGTGTGGGCATGGACCCTGGCGCCCAGGGCGACGAGCTCGCGCATCAGGTGGCGGGAGGCGGCGGCGTCCTGGGGTTCCTCGCCGGGCATGCCGAACAGGAAGTCGACGTGGGGGACAAAGCCTCCGGCGCGGGCGAGGCGGGCGGCCTCCAGGATGGCGTCGACGGAGTGACCGCGGCGGGTGGCGTCGAGGACGCGCTGGGAGCCGGACTGGCCGCCGATGAGGAGGGCGTCGTTGGCGACCAGGGGCCGGAGGAGGCGGATGGCCTCGGGGGTGACGTGTTCGGGGCGCACCTCGGAGGGGAAGGAGCCGAAGAAGATGCGCCCGTCGGGGCCGATGGCGTCGCGGACACCGCGCAGGAGGGCCTCGACCTGATCGAGGCGGGGCTCCTCGCCGTCGGCGCCGTAGGAGAGGGAGGTGGGCGTGAGGAAGCGCACGTCGCGCTGGCCGTGGCGTCGGAGGAAGCGAGCGTGGTCCTGGATGCTCTCGACGGAGCGGTGCCGGAACCGGGCCTTGAAGAAGTAGGGGGTCTGGCAGAAGCGGCAGGCGTAGATGCAGCCCCGGGTGATCTCGATGGGGCCCCAGCGGCCGTGGCTCCAGGCGAAGGAGGGGAAGGCGTCGAGGTCGCGGGCCTCGGCGCGGCCCCGGTCGCGGAGGAGGCCGCGCTCTTCCCAGGCGAGGCCCGGGACGGAGCGGAGGTCCTGGTCGTGGAGAAAGGCCTGAAGCAGGCGGATCCAGGTGGTCTCGCCCTCGCCCACGGCCACCAGGTCGAAGCCCATGCGGAGGGTGGCCAGGGGCTCGGCGGAGGCGTGGACACCGCCCGCGATGTGGATCACCCCCTCGCGCCCGCAGGCGTCGAGGGTGGAGCGCAGCATCTCGTCGATCTCGAAGACCTCCGGGGAGTAAAAGGACCAGCCCACGAGGACGCGGCGCCCGGCGGCCCGCTCCGCGGCGATGGCGGCCTGGATCGCGGCCGCATCGGGGGCGAAGTGCACCGGGATGGGGGCCAGCTCGGGGACCGTCTCCTGGGCGCCGACGAGGGCGTTGAAGGAGGTACGCGCGGTCTTGCGGTAGAGCACGACGACGGCGACGTTCATGGGCGCCTGGTATATCCTCATCCCTGCGATGCGTGGCTTCCCCTTGCTGCTGGTGGCCCTGGTGGCCTGTGCTTCTGCGTCTCCCGAGGAAGATCCGGACGTGGAGATCGTGCGCCCCCAGGGCGGTGCGGGGGGGGAAGGCGGCGACGCGGGGGGGGGTGGCTCCGGTCCCGCGGGGGGGGGTGGGTTTCCCTCGTCGGCAGGGGCCTCCGGGGGGGGCACCGGCGGGAGCAGCGGCGGTGCGGCTCCGGCCGGGGCGGGCGGGAGCGATCCGGCCGGGGCCGGCGGGAGCGATCCGGCGGGGAGCGCAGGCAGCAGCGGGAGCAACGCCACCGAGTGCACCCCCGGGGAGCAGGAGATCGTCGGGGGCTGCGAGCGGTGCGGGCAACAGGTGCGGACCTGCGGCGCAGACGGGACCTGGGGGGCGCCTTCCTGCGAGGGGCAGAAGGAGTGCGAGGTCGGGGAGCAGGACAGCCTTCCCTGCGGCAATTGCGGCCAGCAGGCGCGGGTCTGCAACAACGCCTGCGCCTGGGAGAACAGCGGGAGCTGCAGCGGCCAGGGGGTCTGCGCGCCCGGGCAGACGCAGCCCGGCGGGTGCGACGGGTGCTCGCAGCAGGAGTGCACCGAGCAGTGCACCTGGGGGGCCTGCAAGCTCAAGCCCACCAGCAAGTGCGAGTGGAAGAACGGCAGCAATTTCCAGTGCTGCGGGGCCGGGAAGTGGCAGTTCTGCAGCCAGGCGAGCTGCGACTGGTTCGACTGCGCCGCGGCCCCCGGCACCACCTGCGACTGAGCGAGCTCAGGCCTCGTCCGGGCTGTCACCCAGCTTGCGGTAGATGGTGCGGGTCGAGATGCCGAGGAGCTGGGCAGCAAGGGATTTGTCGCCCTTGGTGTGGCGCAGGGTCTCGCGGATCATCTTCATCTCGACCTCTTCCAGGGGGGTGCCCACAGGGAAGGCGAGGGACTCGGAGGCGGGGCTATCGGCGGAGGCGATGGCCTCCGGGAGCAGGTCCTCCGTGATGGTGTCGCCGCTGCAGAGGACGACGGAGCGCTCGATGGTGTTCTCCAGCTCGCGGACGTTGCCCGGCCAGTGGTAATCGTGGAGCTTGCGCTGCACCGGGGGGGCAAGGCGCAGCCGCGGCCGGTTGTTGCGGGCGCAGTAGACGCCGAGGAAATGGTCGCAGAGCAGGGGGATATCTTCGCGGCGGGCCCGGAGCGGGGGCGCGGTGAGGGCGATGACGTTGAGGCGGTAGAACAGGTCTTCCCGGAAGCGGCCCCGCTCGATCTCGGCGCGCAGGTCCCGGTTGGTGGCGGCGACGATCCGCACGTCCGCACGGACCGTGTCCCCGCCCAGGGGTTCAAACTCACCCTCCTGGAGCACCCGGAGGAGTTTTACCTGGACCTGGGGCGGGATCTCGCCGATTTCATCGAGGAAGAGGGTGCCGCCGGCGGCCTTGGTGAAGCGGCCTTCGCGGGCGGTCTTGGCGTCGGTGAAGGCGCCGCGAGCGTGGCCAAAGAGCTCGGCCTCGAGGATGCTTTCGGGGAGAGCGGAGCAGTTGACGGCGACGAAGGGGCCGCGGGCGCGGGTGCTGTGCTCGTGGATGAAGCGGGCGAGGAGCTCCTTTCCGGTGCCGGTCTCGCCGAGGATCAGCACCGTGGCGCTGGAGGGGGCGGCCTGGGTGGCGGTGCCCAGCACGCGGCGCAGGGTGGGGCTCTGGCCGACGATCTCGCGGCGGGAGAGCAGCTTGATCTCGTTCTTGAGGGAGCGATTCTCCAGGAGCAAGGCGTTGCGCTCGATGGCCTTGCGCATGCTCTTGACCACCTGCATCCGCTTGAGGGGTTTTTCGATGAAGTCGTAGGCGCCCTCGCGCATGGCCTGGACCGCCACCTCGACGGTGGCGTAGGCGGTCATGAGGACCACCTCGGTGTCGGGGGAAACCTCTTTGATGGCGCGGAGGAGCTCGAGGCCCGAGGTGCCGGGCATCATCAGGTCGGTGAGGACCGCCTGGATCCGGTGGCGGCGCAGCAGGTCGATGGCGGCGCGAGCGCCGTCGGCGGAGTGGACCCGCATGCCCTCGCGCTGGAAGATCTTCTCGAGGGAGGCGATGTTGGAGGGCTCGTCGTCGACCAGCAGGATCGCGGGGGCATCGGGGGAAGGCGCCGGGACGCTCGGAGGGGCTTCAGGAGGGGTGGGAGGCATGGCAGAGAGGGGAAGAGCGCGCCCCTGCAACCGACAGCGGAGGGGGTCATTCCCGGGCCCGGGATGGTGCCAGGTGCGCTGCCGTTCGCAACAGCAACCGCACCGGAGGGCCCGCGGACGCGGCGAGGTGAAAGATCCGGCCCGGGGGCGTGGCATCCGTGGTTTCATGGGCTCGCTTCGCCATGGCCTCGCCTCGCCTCGCTTCCCTGGTGCTCCCCTGGTTTGCCCTGCTCGGGGCCCCCCTGGCGCACGGCTCCCCTCCCCCTGCCCCCCTGGCCTCGCCCGCGCTCCAGGCGCTCCAGCAGCTCAGGCTCCTGGGGGTCCAGGCCGCGCCGGAGCGCCGCGCCCCTCGCGCCCTCCGCGTGTCCCTGCCCGGGTCCTCGCGGGGGCCGATGACCCTGCGCGCCCCCACCGGCGGGGTCTCGCTGTCGGTGCGCCCTCTCCAGGCCCCCGACGCCCCCGACGCCGATCTCGACGGCCTCCGCATCTTCGCCCGCGAAGGCGCGCCGACCGTGGCGCTCCGGCTGGACGAGCGGGGGGTCGAGGATTTCGTCCTCTTCCCGGAGCAACCCCGCGCCGGGGAGCAGCTCACCTACGAGCTCACCCTGGGGCCGGAGGCCCGGGCCCTGCGCCTCGTCGACCGGATCCTGGAGGTCCTGGACCGGGACGGCGTGCCCCGCATTCGTATGGAGCCTCCCTATGTTCTCGGGGCCGACGGGGGGAAGCGTCCGGTGGAGGTGCGGGTGGAGGGGTGCCAGGTGGATCGATCGGCGGCGGCGCCGTGGCGCAGGCCGCTGGTGGAGCCCGGGAGCGAGCGCTGCGAGCTGGTGCTGACGTGGTCCGGGGTGCGGTACCCGGCGGCGGTGGATCCGGCGTGGAAGCCGACGCAGGACATGCTGTTCCCGAGGGAGTCACTGGCGATGGGGCTGCTGAGCACGGGGGACGTGCTGGTGGCGGGGGGCAACGGGACGCCGACGACGGAGCTGTTCAAGGTGCCGGCGGAGGGGGATTACGACGATCCGGGGGCCTTCGCGGCGACCGGAGGGATCCCCGGGGGAGACCTGAAGCATGCGGCGATGGCGCCGCTGGCCCAGGGGCGCGCGCTGCTGCACGGCGGTGTGGCGATGGATGGCTTCTTCAAGGAGTCGAGCTGGCTGTACGACGCGGCCACCGGGGCCTGGACGGCGGCGCCCACCTTCTCGCCGAACATGGCGGAGCACCAGCTGGTGCCGCTGCCCGACGGGCGCTGGCTGGTGGCGGGGGGCGAGAGCGACGTGGGGAAGACCGGGAGGACGGCGATCTACGACCCGAAGGCCGGTCCGCTGGGGGCATGGAGCCTCCGGAGCAACCTGCCCGAGAAGCGCCAGCGGCATGCGGTGGCCGCCACGAAGGACGGCAAGGTCGTGGTGGCGGGGGGCGAGAACAACGGGCCGCTGGACAGCACCTGGATCTACGATATCGCGACCGATCAGTGGAGCCCGGGGCCTTCCCTGGACCTCCCGCGGCAATCCCCTGCGGCCTCGGCCCTGCCGGACGGGCGGGTGCTGGTCACCGGGGGGATCTTCGCCGACAGCGTGAGCCTGAAGGCTGTGGTGGCGATCGATCCGGTCAAGAAGACGATCGACAAGCTGGCGGACCTGGCCACCTTCCGGGGCGCACACCGCGCCGTGGTCCTGGCGGACGGCCGGGTGTTGCTCTCCTCTGGCTCGGGCTTTGTCGAGTGGCTCCCCAGCGCCGAGCTCTATGACCCGCTGGCCCCCCCCACGCCGCCAGCGCCTGCAGGCGCCACCCAGAGCTTCGAGACCATCCCCCGGCGCAACCACGCCCTGGTGTGGCTCGGCGGGACGCGGGCCCTGGTGGCCGGCGGTGACAGCAACTTCAGCGTTGTCAGCTCCGCCGAGCTCTTCCAGCTTCGCCCCCCCGGAGCCCCCTGCTCCGAGGAAGAAGAGTGCGCCTCGCGCCACTGCGTCGATGGAGTCTGCTGCCAGGAGGCCTGCGACCAGGAGTGCGAGGCCTGCAGCCAGCTCGCCCGCGGCGGGGGCCCCCCCGATGGCGTCTGCGCCGCCCGGAGCGCCGGCGTGGACGCGCGAGCCGTGGACGATCCTTCCTGCGCCGACGCCACCGCTATCAACCCCTGCGGCGCCAACGGCCGCTGCAACGGGCTCGCTCGCTCCGGCGCTGCGGCCTGCCAGCTCCAGGTGGCCGGCGTTCGCTGCACCGACCAGCTCTGCCAGGCCCCCTCCTTCGTCCTCAACGTCTGCGACGGCCAGGGCGCCTGCGTCCTCAACCCGTGCGCCCCCTACGCCCGCTGCGCCAGCGAGGACGCCTGCGCCACCTCCTGCCTGCTGTCCTCCGACTGCATCGAGGGCTTCTTCTGCACCAGCGCCGGGGCCTGCGTCGAGCGCCTCGCCCAGGGGGCCTCCTGCAGCGCTGACAGCGCGTGCAAGAGCGGCTCCTGCGTCGATGGTGTCTGTTGCGACTCCCCTTGCGAGGGGCCCTGCCGGGCCTGTTCGGCGGCCGCCAAGGGGGCGGGGCCGGATGGCGTGTGCGCCCCGGTCGCCGCGGGCCTCCCCTCCTCGGGGGATTGCGTCGAGGAGTCCCCCGAGACCTGCGGGCGCACCGGGGCCTGCGACGGACAGGGCGCCTGCGCTCTCCATGGCATCGAGGCCTCCTGCGGGGCCGGGAGCGTCTGCGGGCAGCAGCCGGATGGTTCCTCCGCGGTGTTCTCGTTCCGGTGCTCCGCCGGTACCTGCGTGCCCAGGCTGGAGCAGGGGTGCGGCCCCTACGCATGCGGGGGCACGTCGTGCCGCTCCGACTGCGGGGCCGACGCCGACTGCGCCCCGGAGGCGTTCTGCTCCGCCGGGCTCTGCGTCGGGCGCAAGACCGATGGCCAGCCCTGCTCCGAGGCCGCCGAGTGCGGCTCCGGGGTCTGCGCCGAGGGCATCTGTTGCAACGTCGCCTGCGACGGGATCTGCGAGAGCTGCAGCCAGCCCGGGTCCCAGGGGACCTGCGTGGCCATCTCCGGGCTCCCGGCGGAATCCCGGGGGAGCTGCGAGGGGGGGCCCGCGGGGAACGTGTGCGGGGCACGCCGGTGCGACGGCGTGGAGCGGGAGAGCTGCGCGGGCTTCGTGGGCCCGGAGCAGCCCTGCGCGGCGGCGGTGTGCAAGGTCGGGGAGCCGGTGCTGTTGCTGGCGGCGAGCTGCGCGGGCAACGGCCTCTGCCAGACGCAGGAAGAGGCCCCCTGCAGGCCCTACGGGTGCGCAGAGGGTGCATGCCGGACGAGCTGCTCCGGGGACGAGGACTGCGCCCCGAACGCACGCTGCGAGGGGCAGCAGTGCGTGACATCGGCGCGCTGCGAGGACGCCTCGACGCTGCTGCAGGTGGACGGGAGCCGGGTGTCCTGCGCGCCGTTCCGCTGCGACGATCAGGCCCGGAGCTGCCTGGGCCGTTGCTTCTCGACCGCCGACTGCTCGGCGGGGAACAGCTGCACCAGCGAGGGGCGATGCGCGCCGCCGCTGGCCTCCGCGAGCGCGGAGGTTGGCTGCTCGACCAGCCCGACCCGGCGCCACGCGGGGGGAGCATGGGCGTGGGCGCTGGGGGCCGCGGTGCTGGGGGCCCTGCGGCGCCGACGGCGGCTGGCGGCGCTGGCCCTCGGGCTCGTCGGCTGCTCCCCCGCGGAGGAGCCCGCGACCGACACGCCCCCCGGGGCCGGCGCCGCCCTGGAGCGCATCGAACATGCGTTCCAGGCGACGCCCGCGCTGCTGCAGCGGCGAGGGGAAGAGGCACCTGGATGGCTGCGGCTCCCCCCGGGGGCGGATGGCGCCGTCGAGCTGCGCGAGCCGCGCTCCGGGATGCAGATCGCGTTTCGGCTCGAAGGCGCGGCGGCGGCCCCCCCGCGGGAGGAGCGCGGGATCCGGGCGTACGAGGGCGCGCTGGGGCCCGGCTCGGCGCTGCTGCTGCGCCCCACCGCCGACGGGGTGGAAGACCTCGTGTTCCTCGAGCGAGGTGGGCGCTCCGAGCTGCGGTACCGCGTCGACCTGGGCGCCGAGGTGGCGGGGCTGCGGTGCGTCGATCGCGTCGTCGAGTTCCTGGATCCGCAGGGGGCTCCTCGCCTCCGCGTGGCGGCCCCGACGCTGGAGCGTCCGGGGGCCAGGCCAGCGCCGATCGACATGACGATCGAGGGCTGCGCTTGCGACGCGGATCCAGCCCCCCCCTGGGGGCGCCCTCCCAGCGACCCCGGGGCCCGCAGCTGCACCCTTCGCCTGGGGTGGTCCCCCTCCGGCGGCCCCGAGCTCATCGACCCGGCCTGGCAGAGCACCGGCAACATGAGCGACCCCCGGGCGCTCCACACCGCGATCAAGCTCAAGGATGGGCGGGTCCTGGTCGCGGGGGGTGGCAACAACTTCGACGACGGGCAGATCTCCTCCGCCGAGGTCTACGATCCGACCACGGGCACCTGGGCCAAGACCGGCGCCATGAACGCCGGACGCTCCGGCCACGGCGCCTGGCTGCTCAACGATGGTCGGGTCCTGGTGGGGTCAGGGTTGACCCTCACCGACGAGACGCGCCGCACGACGGAGATCTACGATCCGGCGACGGGGCAGTGGACGCTGACAGGGGAGCTCTCGACGTACCGGTACTCGCAGACCAACGGGGTGCTGCCGGACGGGCGGCCCTTCGTGGCGGGGGGCTACCGGCCCAACCCGGACACGTTTTACAACGACGCGTTTGCCTACGACGCGGGGACAGGGCAGTGGACCAAGCTCCCCGGGACGATGGTGGATCGGCGGCGCTACGGGTACTCGTTCCCGCTGCCCGGGGGGCGAGTGCTGGTGGCGAGCGGCAAGATCAACACGACCGCGAGCAACGAGGTGGTGACGGACAAGACCGAGATCTACGACCCGGTGGCCGGGGTGTGGAGCGCGGGGCCCACGATGAAGCGACCGAGGCAGTTCCCGGCGATGGCGGTGACGCCGCAGGGGATCTTCTTTGCGGGAGGGATCGGGGTCGGTTTCCCTCCGGTGCAGAACTCGACCGAGCTCTTTCGCTTCACGGACGAGCAGTTCGTGGAGCTGACGCCGATGAGCAGGGCGCGCACCGTGGGGGCTGCGGTATGGCTCCCGCAGGAGGAGCGGGTGCTGGTCACCGGCGGCGCCGATGCCGTCGGCACCCAGAAGAGCACCGAGCTGGTGGCGCTCACCGGGGTCCCGGCGCTCTCGGCGGGCGACATGGCCCAGGAGCGAGGGGGTCACACGATCAACCTGCTCAACAACGGGGTCGTGCTGGTGGCCGGGGGCGGCAAGGCGGCGCTCGGTCAGCTCGGGTTCCCGTCGACCGGCGCCGAGCTGTTCTCGACGCTGCAGATCGGTCAACCCTGCCAGAGCTCGGGCCAGTGCCCCCAGGTGGACCCGCTGAACCCCGGGAGCCGCTACTGCGTCGACGGCGTGTGCTGCGATTCGCCCTGCAACGGCCTGTGCCGCGCCTGCTCTGCGAAGAAGACCGGGGGCACGGACGGCACGTGCAAGCTGATCGCCGCGGGGCTTGACCCGGAGAGCGAGTGCCCCCAGGACCCCGCCGGCTCCTGCGGGCGCACCGGGGTCTGCGATGGCCAGGGCGCCTGCGCCCTCACCCCTGACGGCACCGTCTGCGCCAGCTCCTGCGAGTCGGACCTCGCCACCCTCGGCGTCTGCGGCAACGCCCAGTGCACCCTCAGCAGCGCCCCCTGCGGGCTCTTCCTGTGCGACAAGGACGCGGGGGTCTGCCGCACCTCGTGCGCCGTCAACGGGCAGTGCGCTTCCTCGGCTTTTTGCGACCTCTCCACCGGCACCTGCGCGCCGCGCCGTGGCGCCGGGGAACCCTGCGACAGCGGGGCCGCCTGCCAGTCCGGTCAGTGCGTCGACGGGGTCTGCTGCGAGACCCCCTGCTCCGGCGCCTGCAACGCCTGCCGCGCCGACCTCCAGGACCCCTCTGCCAGCCCCAAGAGCGGCACCTGCTTGCCCGCCAGGCTCGGCGCCCCCGATCCCCGCGGCGCCTGCGAGGACCTCCCCTGCGTGTCCCGGACCACCTGCGACGGCGCGGGCAAGTGCCAGGGGTACATCGAGGGCGATGCCTGCTCCTCCCCCAAGTGCGTGGGCGACGGCGTCCTCGGCTTCCGGGTCGCCCGGTTTGCCTGCCAGCAGGGGCTCTGCAAGCCCGCCGCGGGCCTCGAGGACTGCGGCCTCTTCGCCTGCAACGAGGGCGCCTGCGAGACCTCCTGCGACCAGCCGGAGGACTGCGCCGCCCGCGCCTACTGCGGCCCCCAGCAGCAGTGCCTCCCGGGGCGCCCCCTCGGCGAACCTTGCGCCAGCGCCGACCAGTGCGCCTCCGGGTTCTGCGTCGACGGCGTCTGCTGCAACTCCGCCTGCGAGGGGCCCTGCGGCCAGTGCAACGCGGCCGATCAACCCGGGCGCTGCATCCCCACGGCGACCCCTTCCCCCGAGCGCCCCCCCTGCCCCCAGGCCCCGCAAGGGGACCCTTGCCAGCAGCGCCGCTGCGACGGCCTCGCGGTCAACGCCTGCGAGGGCTTCGTCGGCACCACCACGGTCTGCGTCGCAGGCGGCTGCAGCGAGGGGCGCGAGCGCTCCGTCGCCCGCTGCGACGGCCGCGGTACCTGCGGCGCCCCCGTCGAGCGCGCCTGCCTGCCCTACGCCTGCGGCGAGGGCGCCTGCCGCTCCGACTGCGGGGCCGACGCGGACTGCGCCCCGGGCAACCGCTGCGTCGATGGCTCCTGCGCCGCGCTCCTCGCCTGCGACCCGGCCCGCGGCCTCCTCCGCGACTCCACCGGCGCCCTCGCCAAGGAGTGCGGGCTCTACAGCTGCTCCACCCTCGACGGCTCCTGCCTCATCACCTGCCGCTCCACCGCCGAGTGCGTCGGCGGCGCCGTCTGCACCAGCCGCCAGACCTGCGAGCTCCCCCCGCGCTCCGCCGGCTCCTCCGCCGGTTGCGGCTGCTCCCTCGCCCCCGTCGCCCCACCCCGCGGCCTCCTCCTCGCCTCCCTCGCCTCGCTGCTCCTCCTTGGCTCTCGCCGCCTCCGCCGCCTCCCCCGCCCATGAAGCGTCTCTCCCTCTTCCTGCTCGCCTCCGCCCTCGCCCCCGTCGCCCTCGCCCAGCCCTCCCCCCCTGCCGCCTCCGGCGCCCCGACCCCCGCCGCCTCGTCCTCGGCGCAGGCTCCGAGTGAGTCTTCATTGACCCAGGCCAAGGAGCTCTTTCGCAAGGGCAACGCGCTGCTGCAGAGCAACCAGCACGAGCTGGCGCTGGAGCTCTTCCTGCAGTCGAGGGCGCTGGTGCCGGGGGTCGGCAACACGACGAACGCGGCCATCTGCCTGGACCGGCTGGGGCGACTGGACGAGGCGGTGGGGTACTACGAGCTGGCCCTCAAGGAATTCTCCGATCGGCTCACTGACGACGACCGACGGTCGATCGGCACCGCGCTCACGGCGCTCCGGCGCAAGGTGGGGCTGGTGGACGTGGCGGCGAACGTGGACGGGACGCTGGTCATCGACGGGCGCAAGCGAGGGGAGCTGCCGCTGCAGGCGCCGCTGCGGCTGATGCCCGGCTCCCACACGATCCGCGTGCTGAAGGACGGCTACGCGCCGGCGGAGGCGCTGGTCGAGGTGAAGGTGGGCGAGGAGAAGGCGATCGATCTGCGCCTGGAGCCGCTGACCTCGACGGGTCGACTGCGGGTGGTGGACGAGGCGCAGGGGGCCGAGCTCGAGGTGATCGTGGACGGAGCCCCGGTGGGCAAGGCCCCCTGGGAAGGGACCCTGGGCGTGGGCAAGCACCTGGTGCTGTTGCAAGGGAAGGAGACCGGGACCGCCCCGGTGAGCGCGGCGGTGGTGGCGGGGCAGACGGTGCAGATCCTGCTGCGCTCCGTGCCGATCGGGGCGCCGTTGCGGCTGGATCCAAGTCCGCCGACGGCGGTCGTGGCCCTCGACGACGTGGTGCTGGGGCCGGGGCCATGGCAGGGCCGGTTGCCCCTCGGGACACACCAGGTGCGGGCCGTCGAGGAGGGGTACCAGCCCCGGAGCCTGGCGGTGGACGGGGGCGCCCGCGGCACCATCCGGGTGGAGCTGGCCATCGAGGAGGGGCACCCGCGCTGGCGCAAGATCGAGAGCTCCAAGCTGCTGCTGGAGGCCCACGGCGGCTATGGCTTCGCCTCCTCGCTGGGCTCCGACGCGGAGCGCAGCTGCGGGGGCTCCTGCGAGCGGACCGCGGGCCCCGGGGCCATCCTGGCCGGGATCCGGGGGGCCTACCTGCTGCCGGTGGGGCTCGCCTTCGAGGTCGGCGGCGGCTACCTCCACGCGAGCGCCGAGCTCCGCCGGTCCGTGCCCGGGTCGGCGCCGGCGCCAGGGCAGAACCTCCATGCGTACGATCTGAAGGACACGCTGGCGGTGACGGGTCCCTACGCGTCCCTGGGGCTGGGCTACCGCCGGCGGCTCACGCCCTCGGTGCGCCTGGACGCGCGGGTGACGGTGGGGGCTCACTTCGCCAGCAGCCGGCAGGAGGTGGGGGGCGCCGCGGCGCGGGGCGCCGAGCGCGCCGAGATCACCCTGGAGCGCAGCGGTCAGGCAGAGCGTGCGGTGAATTTTTTTGCGATGCCGGAGGTGGGCGCCTCGCTGTTGCTGGGCCGGTTCCACGCGTCGCTGGGGCTGGGGCTGGCGCTGTTTCTCCTCGACGGTCCGGCGAGCGCCCACGGCGATCTGCAGGTCGTGGACGGGCCTGCGCGCTGCGGCGGCGACGGGGCGCGGCTGGCATGCATTGCATCGGACGCAGCGGTCTCGCGAGAGCGTGCCTACGGGCCCTTCCAGCTCTGGTTGCCCCAGCTCGGGGTGGGCTACACCTTCTGAAGGATTGCCGGCACCCCCGCCCCTCTTGCTCACCTCTCAGCGAGCAGGACAACGCGGTGGGGCTGCCGACCATTCAAAGTATCGTCTCTCACCTGAGATCATGAGGAAAGCAAGATGAGTGCACAAAGAAGATGGTTTGCGGTTGGAGCAGTCGGGCTGGGGCTGCTCTGCTTGTTGAGTTCAAGACCAACCTGGACGCCTGTTCAAACAGGGAGTCATGCTCCGGTCCGGGCGCTCTCTTCTGCTGCATTGCATGGCTCCCCGCCCCTGGATGGTGCGTTGCGGGCGGCTTTCATCGCAGCACAGCAGGTCGCAGCTCCGCGTTCGTATGATCTGCAAGGCGGGGTCGCATTCAATGAACACCAACAATTTCAGGCCCATTTTGACGAGATCGGGGTCGAGGTCATCCCTGAAGGCACAGGTACTTACCCGCTGCGGCTTCAGCTGGAGGCATTGAACTGCGGGGGGAAGATCCAAAAAATACCCCCCGGACGGCGGGAGATCTCCCGTAATCGAGTCCGCTACGCGAGGCCTGAACTGGGGATGGAAGAGTGGTTTATCCACGGACCGATGGGGGTAGAGCAGGGATTTACCCTCGAAGGCAACCCCTGCGCAGGGGAATCTGGGGTGGTGCTGGAACTGCGCGCCAGCGGCGGTTTGGTGCCCAAATTGGATGGCGCCACCAAGGGCGTGCTGTTCGAACGGGAGGGTGCTCCCACGGGGCTGCGATACGACGAACTTCACGCCGAGGACGCTGCGGGCAAGACGTTGCGCTCCTGGATGACGGTGGAGGACGCCAGGATCGCCCTCCACATCGATACCAGCACGGCGAAATTCCCCGTGGTCATCGATCCATTGCTCTGGCAACAACAGGCCATTCTGAAGCCATCCGAAGCGAACTGGTCCCCTGAGGACCATACTTTCGGTGAATCCGTTGCATTGTTTGGCAACACCGCACTGATAGGTCATTCACAATATTCTTCGCAGGAGATGTCGCCAGCTTCGGGGGCGGCCTACATATTCGTGCGAAGCGGCAGTTCTTGGGTCCAGCAAGCCAGGCTTGTGGCCAGCGATGGCACCGAGGGCGCCAGCTTCGGTTTGAAGGTCGCCCTCGGGGAGAACATCGCAGCGATTTCCAGTCGCCATTCGTTGGTCGGGGTCCCGTCTCAAGCCACGGTCTACGTGTTCGAGCGGACCGGCTCCTGCTGGACCCAGAAAGCGAAGCTGAACCCACCAGACCAGGGAGAAGACCTCTTCGGGAGTAGCTTGGCTATCGATGGCGCAACCTTGCTGGTAGGTGCACCAGGGGACGACGAGTACGGATCACTTGCAGGGGCCGCCTACGTTTTCGAGCGAGAACAAGGAAGCTGGGTGCAAAAACAAAAGCTCACGATAGCCCAACCAAACCTGGCTTTTGGTACAAGTGTGGCGATCGAGGGAGATACCATCCTCGTCGGTGCGATTGGTTTAGTTCTACGGAGGGAGGGAACAAGGCTGACAGGCCTGCAAGAACCGTACGGGTTGCGACTGCATTGGACGCTTTGATGTCGGACGCCGCGACGCCGCCGACGACGCTGCAGCCACCGCCAAGGGC
>JALOQB010000118.1 GCA_025453595.1 Polyangiaceae bacterium | reverse complement strand
TCACCGCTGGTGGTGGGGAGGTTGGAGGGGGACGCGGGAGGGAGCTCGGGGGCGCGTGCTCGGCGGGGAGGTTGGCGGGGACCCCCTGGAGGTAGAGGGACATGACCTGGCGCAGAGGGCCCATGAGCACATCGGCGACGACGTCTCCCATGTCGGTCATGGCCTTGACGCGAAGCTCGCGGGCGAGGCGCTGGGGGGCCTCGTTGCCGGTGGCGGGCATGGCCGAGAGGCCCACGGAGAGGACCGAGGTGAGGAGCGCGGTGCCGACCTCGGTGGAGAGGAAATCGGCGATCTTCTTGCGCATGGACTCGTCGTCGGGGCCCAGGTGCCGCGAGAGGACCGCCACCAGGGGTTCGCGGGTGAGCTTGACAAACTGAGAGGCCGCGGTGCGCCACGCGGCGTCGACGGCGTCGTTCTGGAGCGTCTTCATGATGGGCGGCTTGGGCGTCGTCGTCATGGTGGGCTGTACCTTGGGTGGTGGGTTCGCCGTGGTGGTGTTCGAGATCTCTTCGACGGGGCGAGAGGGCATCGGAGGGGGCGGGGCGACCTCGTGGTCGGCCTCCCACACCCAGCCCTCGACGCTGGTGAGGCTGGAGAGGAGCTGGCAAGAGGCGCGGGCCAGGGCCATGCTGGCCTCTTTCCCCTCGCGGTTGCCGCCCTGGGCGCTCTGGGCCAGGGCGTTGGGGGCCCCCTCGACGAGGGCCGCCGCGGTCTCGGCCAGGCAACGCCGGATCAGGGCGCGCTTGGCGCCGACCGGCATGCCCGCCCAGGCACCCTCGTGCTGCCGGGCCGCGGTGTTGGCCTCGAGGATGGCGGCCCGGAGCAGGCCGTGGGCGCCGGCGTCGCGGGCGGCGAGGCGAGGGAGGCTCAGCTTGATGTGCTCGAAGTAGGGCTCGACAAAGGCCCTGGGGGCGCCGTCGGCGAGGAGCGCCTCGCGGGCCCGGGCGAGGGCCTCGTGGGCCGAGGGCAGCAGCGCGTCGAGCTTGTGGCGAGGCTCGTCGCTGGAGCGGGCGCCGATGCGATCGGCCGCGCTGGTGAGCTCGAGGGCGATGCGCCCCAGCTCGTCGGCCACCGGCTCGTCGACGCCCTGGCCTCGCCGGAGCGCCTCGCGGACCAGGACCGCGAGGGTGACCCGGGCCCAGGTCTCATGGTAGGCCGCCGGCGCCAGCGACACTGCCGAGCGAGCCGCGGTGTAGGCCACGGCGACCGAGGTGCCGACCCCGAGGGAGCGGAGCGGCCCCCGGAGCGCCTCGGTGAAGCTGGTGGAAAAGCGCTGCGCGTGCGCGTCCCAGTGGACCCGCCAGGTCGCATCCTGGAGGGCCTGTTCAAGGAGGTTCAGGGCCTGGGCGTTGGGAGGAGGTGCCTTCATCGTTCGCTCACCCTCGAAGCATCCTAGCTTGCCACGACTCCAGGGGAACGCCACATCGCTTGTCCCGCAAGGGGGCTCGCGCCTACCCTTGGCGGCGGGCCCGATGGATTCTCTCCCTCCTGCTGCTGACGCTGACCTGGACCTGAGCGCACCGGCCCCGCAACGCTTCCTCGCGGCGGACCAGATCTGCGGCGAGATCCTCCGGGCCCTGAACGAGGGGCAGCTCGGCGAGGCCGCTTCCCAGATCGCCTCTTCAGGGGCCGAGGTGGGCGACGCCTTGCTGGCGCTCCCCGGGCTGCCACCGAGGCTCCTCGACGCGCTCGCGGAGGCCTTCTTCCAGGCCCGCGACTTCGACCGGGCGGCGGTGGCCGCGGGCCGCATCGCCGACCCGGAGCGGGCCGCCCTGCTGCTGGAGCGCGGGGGGCAGCCGCTGCAGGCCGCCGCCCTGCGGGAGCGCCTCGGCCAGCGGGCCCGCGCTGCCGCCCTCTACCTCCAGGGGGGGGCCCCGGAGCGCGCCGCCCCCCTCTTCGCCCAGCAAGGCGACCTGGAGCGCGCCGCCGTGAGCTTCGAGCAGGCGGGTCAGCTCCTCGAGGCCGGGCGCCTCTGGACCCGGCAGCGGCGCATGGACCGCGCCATCGAGGCGCTCCAGCGGGTGCCCCCCGGCTCCCCCTCGTTCCTGGCGGCCACCCTGCTCCTGGGTCGCATCCTCGAATTCTCCGGCCACCAGGAGGCCGCCCTGGCCCGCTACCGCGAGGTGCTGCAGCGCCACCCGATCGATGCCTCCACCATTGATCTGCATGATCGATTGATCAACCTGTTGATCAAGTTCGAGCAGATCGGCGAGGCGAGGCAGCTGATCGCGCGGGTGCTGAAGTTCGAGCCGTCGCGGCCCTCGGCGGTGCGGGCGCTGGGCTCGCTGCTGGGCCGCGGGAGCAACGACGCGACGATGCGCTCGGAGGCGCCGGGGCCGGTGGGCCAGGGGGCGCCGTCGCAGGTGCTCTCTTCGAGCCCGCCACAGACGCTGACGGCGGTGCACCCGGCGCTGGATCAGCTGCGGCAGCTGCCGCTGTTCCAGGAGCTCGCGCTGCCAGAGCTGCGGCTGCTCCACGGGGTGGGGGCGCCGGTGGTGTTCCCGGGGGGGGCGGTGCTGATCGAGCAGGACCTGGAGGCGAGCGATTTCTTCGTGCTGTTCACCGGAGCGGTGCGGGTGAGCCGGCGCGCTCCGGGGGGCGAGGTGGTGCTGGCCGAGCTGCGGCGAGGGGCCTGCCTGGGCGAGATGGCGTTGCTGGATGAGGGGCCCACCAGCGCCCGGGTCGAGGCCCTCGGGGAGGTGACGGCCTTCCGCTGGCCCCTGCCGGCGCTGCGGGCCTTGCTGGCGGCCCACGAGCGCATCGCCTCGCGGGTGCTCCGGGTGCTGAGCCGCACCCTGTCGGTCCGGCTCCGGGAGGCGTCCTCCCGTGTCCCGCCTGGCGCGTCGCTGTGACCTGCGGTTGACAGAGACCCCCGCGGTGGCCCCGTGTCCTGCCTGATTTCCCCTGTATTTCAAGGTCGTCCAGGGCTGGTCTGATCCCTGCAGAACGCGCTTCCACCCCATCTTTCCGAGGATCCCATGCACCGACCTCTCCCCTCTGCCTTCCTTGCCCTCTCGTTGCTCCTCGCTTCCCCCGCGGCGTTCGCCGCCACCAACCCCTGCGGCAACATCGAGCTGACCTCGATCTCCAGCTGCCGCTTCGAGACCTCCGGCGGTTGCAAGGCGAAGTGTCAGCCGATCTCGGTGGTGGCCTCCTGCGATGGTCAGTGCAACCTCTCGGCGGAGGCGACCTGCTCGGGGTCATGCCAGGCGGACTGTGAGTCCAAGTGTCAGGTCGACCCGCCCTCGTTCAACTGCACGGCGACCTGCACCGCGGACTGCCGGGCCCGGATCGCTGCCCGCTGCGAGAGCGAGGAGGACAAGGCCGGGTGCCAGTCCTACTGCGACGCGATGTGCGACACGGACTGCCAGTCCCAGTGCGATGTGGTCGGGCCCCAGGCCGATTGCAAGGCGAAGTGCCAGGGGTCCTGCAGCGGATCCTGCGAGACGCAGGCCAACTTCAGCTGCACGTACACCGAGTGCTCGGTCGACATGCAGGGGGGCTGCGAGGTGGCCTGCGACAAGCCGGATGGCGCCCTGTTCTGCGACGGTCAGTACCTCAACGTCAGCGATATCCCGGCCTGCCTCGAGTACCTGGCGACCAACTTCAAGATCGACGTCAAGGTCTCGGCTTCCGCGTCGGCCTCCGCCGATGGGGCTGCGATCGGCTGCTCGGTGGCCCAGGGCCCGGCCTCCTCCCTCGGCTGGTTCGCCGCCGCCCTCGGCGCCCTGGGCCTCCTCGGCACGCGCCGCCGCCGTCGCTGAAGTCGCCTCGCCTCCGGGCCAGGCTTTGCTACGGTGACCGCCGCATGCGCCTCACCGAGAACGACCTCGCCCCGCTCAATCGCCGCTTCGAGGGGGCGCCTCCCCTCGACCTGCTCCGGTTTGTCGCCGAGACCTTCGGCGACCGCGCCGCTATCCTCTCCAGCATGCAGCAGGCCGGCGCCGCGCTCTGCGCCCTCGCCGACCGGGCGGGCCTCCCCTTCGACGTGCTCTTCGTCGACACCGGTGTGCTGCATGCCGAGACCCTCCAGACCCGCGACGCGCTGGCGCGCACCCACCCGAACCTGCGGGTCATCACCCTCCACCCGGAGCACAGCTTCGCCGAGCAGACCCGCCGCGAGGGCCTCCTGTACCTGAGCAAGGAGGGGCAGGAGCGCTGCTGCGATCTCCGCAAATCTGCCCCCTTGCGCCGGGTCAAGGGGCGCTACGACGCGCTGGTCTCGGCGCTCCGGCGGGGCGAGGGGGGGGCGAGGGCGCGAGTCCAGCCCTTCAGCATCGACCAGGAGCAGAACGCCCTCCGTGTCCACCCGCTCCACGCGGTCGATCGGCCGGGGCTCGACGCCCTGGTGGCCCTCGACGGCGTCGTCCTCAACCCGCTCCACGCCATGGGCTTCCCCACCATCGGCTGCTTCCCCTGCACCACCCCCGTGCTCCCCGATGAACCCGAGCGCGCGGGCCGCTGGAGGCACCTGACCAGTGTCACTTACTGCGGCATCAACCCTGTCGATCGCGACGCTCACGAAGACGGCATCGACCTCCACGACCGCTACCAGGCGCTGCTCGCCACGGCAGATCAACGGTAGCTTGACGGGGATAGATCCTTCAGGATCGTGCAGGTCGTCGAGTCCACGGCGTATCCGTGCTTGCCGCCATTATGGAAGTACCATACCTGTGGACCGATGATGCCCAGCTGGACCAGGTACTCCTTCTGAAGGGGCGCTCCGGCGGCCTGGGCGACGCGCCAGGCTTCTTGCAGCCCGCAGCGCGGTGAGAGCTTTGCTGGTCTGCTCTCGAGCTTGGCACCTCGGCTCGCCATGACCCCATGGTTGCCCATCATGACAACCGAGATATCACTGTCCGGGTTCTGGCTCAGAAAGTTGAAGGTCACGTAGGAAGCAGATCGGCTCAGGTCGAGGCGGCCATTGTTGATGCTCGTGGTGATGGAGTGCAGGACGGCCTGGGGGTCGAGCTTCCTGGCGCGCCGCTCTGCCTCGGGCAACAGCTCTCGCGTCAGATCCGCGTTGCGCAGGTCCCTTGTCGGGAGCGCCTCGGCCTTGGCGAGCCCGAGGCCAGGTTGCCCTGCGCTCACCGCACGGCTGGCCATCCAGAACCACAGCGCTCCGAGGAGCGCGGGGCCCAGCACCAGCCCCGCCGCGAGCCCGGTGAGCAGGAACCAGGGGCGCTGTTTTGGAGCAGGTGGGGGCGCCTGCAACGCCGCGAGCTCCTGGTGCATCGCCCAGGCGGAGGGCCAGCGGTGCAGCGGGTTCACCTGGAGGCAGCCCTCGACCAGCGCCGCGAGCCGCGGGGGGACGTCAGTACGGAAGTTCTGGACAGGAACGGGTCGGGTGGTGACCGCGGCGTGGAATTGCTCCTCGAAGCTCTCGGCCTCGAAGGGGAAGCGCCCGGTGAGCATGCGGTAGGCGATGACGCCGAGGGACCAGAGGTCGGCGCTGAAGCTCACGTCGCGGGCTGACTCCATCTGCTCGGGGGCCATGTAACGCACGGAGCCGAGGGTGCCCTCCATGGTGGTGAGCCCCCCCGTCTGGCTGCTGGGAGGGCCGCCGATCTGGGTGCGATGTGCGGAGGCGACGGGGATCTTGGCGACGCCGAAGTCGAGGATCTTGAGCAGCGGCGGGGCGGCGGGGCGCTGGAGGAGGAACAGGTTGGCGGGCTTGAGGTCGCGATGCACGATGCCTGCCGCGTGGGCCACGGCCACCCCGGCGCAGGCCTGCCTCAGCAGCTCGATGACCTCGGCGACCGGCACCGGACCGCGTTGCTGAAGCCACACCGCGAGGTCGACCCCGGCCAGGTACTCCATGACCATGAAGGGCGCCCCGTCCGGCGTCCACCCCACGTCAAACACCTGGGCGATGTGATCGCTGCGCAGGGTGGCTGCGGCCATCGCCTCGCGCCGGAAGCGCTCGTGCAGCTCCTGCTGCTGGGGCCCCCGCGCCAGGAGCGTCTTGATCGCCACGACATGGCCCAGCTGCAGGTGAGAGGCCAGGTACACCTCGCCCATCCCGCCGGCGCCCAGCCGCCGCTCCAGGCGGTATTTGTGCTCGAGGATGGTGCCGGAACGATCCGGCCAGTACGCCGCCATGGCCTCTCCCTGCTCGCTCTCCGGTCGTGCGACCTGCCTGATGATGGCAAGAACCTGGCCCGGCGAGAAGGCCCACGGAGGCGCGGGCGCGGGCTCCGGCCCCTGGTCCCGGTGAACCCTGGCGCGGCCCAGGGTTCAGCGTCGGGGTGGCTTCTTTGCCCTTCGATCCGGCAACGCGCGGCCCGCCGAGGGCGCCGAGGCCGCGTGGGAGGCGGAGGGGGCAGGGGGCGCTGTATGTAGGGAGCTTCCGGATAGATCCGGGGGTGCGGACGGAGCGGGGAGCGGGGGTGCGGAGGGGAGAGCGGGAGGGGGAGGGGGGCGGTGCAGCAGGGCCGCGGAGGCAGCGGCGCCCAGGGCAGCGGCGAGGAGGGGGGCGCGCCAGGGGCGCCACCATGGCTTCAAGGGGAGGGGAGGGGGCGCCGCGGGAGGGGAGGGGGGAGGGGGCTCGGCCTCCGGGGGGGCCGGGGAGGGGGAGGCGGCGCGGACCGGGGGCAATTCGAGGAGCGCGGAGGGAGGGGAGAGCTCGGGGTAGGAGGAGAAGACGGAGGGCATGGCCTCGATCTCGGCGCAGCGCTGCCGCCAGCGGTGGAGGCTCGGGCCGGTGAGCGCCATGACCCAGGCGGCGACCTGCCGCTGGGTGGCCGGCGTGCAGGCGTCTTCGAGGGCGAGGGCCATGTCCTCGGCACGGGAGAAGCGCTGGTGCGGCTCGCGCTGGAGCGCCTGGAGGACCACCGCGTCGAGGTCCCGGGAGAGGCCGGGGACCTTGCGGCTCGGGGGGACGATCGGCTCGGTCAGCACGCGGGCGAGGGTGGTGGCCGGATCGTCGGCGGCGAAGAGGCGCTCACCGACCAGCATTTCCCACAAAACGATGCCGGCCGCGAAGAGGTCCGCTCGCCGGTCGAGGGCCAGGCCGCGGGCCTGCTCCGGGGCCATGTAGGTGAGCTTGCCCTTGGGGGCGCCGCGGGCCGTGACGGTCGTCCGCGAGGCGGCCTTGGCGACGCCGAAGTCGAGGACCCGGGCCACGCCGTCGGCGCCCACCAGGATGTTCTGCGGCGAGATATCCCGGTGCACGATCTGGAGCGGTTCGCCGCGCTCGCTGCGGGCCTCGTGGGCGGCGCCGAGCCCCAGGAGCGCCCCGGTGAGGATGGCGGACGCGATCGCGGGGGGCACCCGCTGCTCCCGCTCCAGGCTGGCGCGGATCAGGCGGAACAGGGTCTCCCCTTCGAGGTATTCCATGACCAGGAGCACCTCCGCCGGGTCCTCCACCACATCGAGCACCGAGGCCACGTTGGGGTGCCGCACGCGGGCCGCCAGCCGCGCCTCCTCGACCAGCATGCGGACGAATTCCTGGTCCAGCGCCAGCTCCGGGTGCAGCCGCTTGATCGCCACCAGCCGGTTCATCCCGCCCTCGCTGAGCGCGCGCCCCAGGTGAACGACGCCCATGCCTCCGGAGGCGATGGCGTCGAAGAGCTGGTAGCGCCCCACGGTCCAGGGGGCGTCGGGCCCGGAGTGAGGTGGCCGGTTCACGACCGCAGCATGGTCGACGTCGCCTGCGAGGGTGAAATTCTTGGAGGGTCCGGGCGCAACCGGAGACGCTTCGCGCCGAGGAGCCGCGCCATGCGCCGCTGGCTCCTCTCGCTGCTGCTCGGCCCCTTGCTCAACCCCCTGCTCGCCTGCTCCTCGGCGGTGCCGCTGCCGCCCCGTGCTGTCGAGCTCAATCGCCTGGGCGCCGAGGCCCTGGAGCAGGGCGATCTGGGCGCGGCGGAGGCGCGCCTGGCCCTGGCGCTGGAGTTCCACCCGCGCTTCGTCGAGGCCCTGGTCAACCTGGGGCTGGTCGAGCTCTCCCGGGGGAACCACGAGCGAGCGCGGGCCCTGTTTCTCCGGGCGCGCTCCCTCAACGAGCACCTGCCGCACCCGCACCATGGCCTCGGCGCCCTGGCCCACCGCCAGCTGCGCCTGCGCGACGCGGACGAGCACTACCGGCGCGCTCTCAAGGTGGACCCCGGGTTCCTCCCGGCGCGGGCGAACCTGGGTCGCTTGCTCTTTGATGCGGGATCGCTGGACGAGGCGCGGGTGCAATTTTCAAGGCTCGTCGAGGCCTCCCCCGGGGACGGTCGCGGCCACGCCGGGCTGGTCGAGACGCTGCTGCGCCTCGGCCGCCGCGACGACGCCCGGGAGGCCCTGGAGCGCGGTCGCCAGCGGTGCCCCGACGCCCCTGCGCTGCGCCTGCTGATCGCCCGGCAGCACCTGGAAGAGGGGCGCCTCGCGGAGGGCCAGGGCGCCCTGGAGCGCCTGGCCCTGGAGCACCACGACCTGCTGCCCAGCGTTCATGGCTGGCTCGCCTTGCTGTGGCTCGCCCGCGGTGATCTCCCGGAGGCCCAGCGCCAGGCGACCCGCGCGCTGGAGCTGGACCAGCACGAGCCGGTGGCGACCTACGCCATGGCCCAGCTCCTGGAGGCCCGCGGCGCCCCGGAGGCCGCCGCCTGGAAACGCCGCGTCGAGCAGGCCGGTCCAGGCGTTGTTGCTGGTCCCTGGCGCCGTTAGCTGCAAGGGTAGGGGCGTGCTCCCTGCGCCTGCGCCTTCCCCCGCTACCCTCGCGGCCTTCGCCGAGGCCTGCGCCCCGCCCTTGCCTCGCGAGCAGACGCTCCGCCGGTTGACCTGGGGGTACCTCGCTCTGCAGGCTGTGCTGATGGTCGCGGTGCGCGTGGGCGACGGGCCCGAGGCCTTCCTGGAGGGGGCTGCGGCCCGCGGTTGGTCCGTGGTGCTCTGGCTCCAGGCCGTGCCCGCGGCGCTGGCCATGGCCCGCACCGGTCCCCTCGACGATGGCCTCCTCGCCCTCGCCGAGGCCCGCGGTATCCCTGCTGCCACGCTGCTCCCCCGGGTCCACCGGGCGCCCTGGTCCCGCCTGCTCCGCGCCCTCGCCCCGGCCGCGGCCGCCCTCGCCCTCTGGCCCCTCGTCCTCTCCCTCGGCGCAGCCCCCTCCGCCTTCGCCCTGCGCCTCGCCCTCCTCACGCTCCTCCTCGCGGTCGCCTCCCTCGCCGCCCTTGGCCTGATGAGCCTCGCCCTGCTCCTCGCGCGCCTCCTCCCCTCGGGCCCTGCTCCTCGCGCCCTCCTCTTGCTCCTCCTCGGCCCCTGGTTCCTCGCCTCCCTCGCCGGTCTCCCTGCCGAGGCCAGCCTCCCCGGGATCTACCGCGCCCTCGTCGGCTTTGTGCTGGGGTTGGCTCCCTCGTGAGGGGCAGATATGGTGCTCCCCCGTGCTCGCTCCTGAGGTTCGTTTTGAAGGCTGGGATGTGCTCGATTGGGTGCGCCTCCTCTCCCTGTTCGAGGGCTCCCCGACCCCCTCCGCCGGGCTCTTTGTCCTCCACGATGGCAGCTCCATCCGGAAGCTCCTTCATGCCCGGGTGGGTCGTCTTGACCCCGGTGGCGAGCCCTGGGGAAAACCTCTGGATGCGCTCGCCCAGCAGCACGGCGCCGACTGGGTCGTGGCCTTTCACCTGGGGGCCCTGGAAGAGCTGATGGATCGCCTCGGCGCGAGGCTGCGCCGCGAGGACGATCTGCTGGATCAGGCGTGGAAGGGGCTGGAGGTGATCCGGGAGATGGCCGCAGAAGGGGCGATCGGCGCCTGGCCGCTGCGGCTCCAGGGGGTCCCGATGCCGTCGCTGGCGGTGGTGCGCCGCGGGATCGACGCGCTGTGCCCTCCGGGGAAGGTGCTCACCGTGGGCCTGTTCGAGCGGGGTGAGCTGTGGACAACGCTCACGATCTCGCGCAACGAGCGGGGGATCGATCGGATCCTGGGCCCGGAGCAGCTCCGGGGCTCGGTGGGCCTCCTTTCCGGCGATTTTCGCCGCGATTACTGGCACCTGCTCCGGGTGATCGAGCAGCAGGTGGGGGCGGTGCATGTCGGTTTGTTCACCGAGGTGAAGACGCTGCGCCGTCTGATCGCCGAGGGGCGGCCTGGCTCCTGGGCGCGAGCCACGCTGGTCCGCGATCTGATCCTGACGCCGATGCCCCCCACGATGGCGCTCCCGCTGGGGCTGGACGCGGCCCGGGGGCTCTCCCGATCGCTCGGGGTGACGCTGGGGCGCCTGCAGATCGATCGGCGCTTTGCCGAGGCCATCGCCACGGTCCGTACCCCGGAGAAGCGAGGTACCCTGTGGGAAGCGCTTCGCCAGCTTGTCCGTAAGCTCTCCGGCGGCCCCCCGGCGCCCTGAATGCCCTCTGCCTGTCCGGGGCCTGCGCTATCTTGCTTCGAGCCACGAGGTCCCCATGCGATCGAATCTTGCCGCTCTCGCGCTCTGTTCCCTGACGCTCACGGCCTGTCCGCCAAAAGACAGGTACATCACCGATGGCGAGTTGACGCTCGGCGAGGCGGCGCAGGCGGTGGAAGAGTCGGCCATCGACGCCGACGCCGCCTCGATCACCTCCGGCACCATCGAGCTCTCCACCAGCTTCACCCTCGGGAGCGCCGTCGAGGCGGCGGCCAGCGAGGTCAAGACCTTCATCGAGACCCAGCTCCCCTGCGCCGAGGTCACCCTCCAGGCGGCCCGCCTCTCCGTCGAGTACGGCAAGAAGCCGGGCCTCTGCCTCTACCGGGGCCAGTCTTACAAGGGCACCCACACCATCGAGCTGAAGAAGACCGCCCCCGGCGAGGTCGAGGTGCAGCACACCTGGGCCTCGCTCTCCAACCAGCGGGTCAAGGTCGACGGCACCGCCACGGTCACCTGGAGCAGCGCCAGCAAGAGCCGCCGCATCCAGCACGAACTCACCTGGACACGCCTCTCCGACAACCGCACCGGCAAGGGCTCCGGCGATCGGGTCCAGACCCCGCTCGAAGGGGGCGTGGCCGAGGGCATCCAGATCGAGGGGGTCCGCTCCTGGACCGGCGAGAAGGGCACCTGGGATCTGGCCATCCGTGGCATCCAGGTTCGCTGGGCCGACCCGGTCCCGCAGGCCGGTTCCTACACCCTCCTCGCCCCCTCCGGTCGCTCCATGAACCTCGCCTTCTCGCGCATCGACAGCGACACCATCCAGGTCACGGTCTCCTCCGGCGAGCGCTCCTTCAACATCAACGTGACCTCGCCCGCGCAGACCCCCTGAGCCCGCGGGCCTGCCTAGAACACCACGAACAGGGCCGCGGTCAGGCGGCGGGTCCCCTCGCCTGGCACGAAGGCTGTCACGAAGAGCGAGCGGGGCCCCATCGCCACGTGTCGCGAGGGGAGAAACAGCCCGAACGGGGCCACCGGCAGCACCAGGTTGATCGTCGATGGCCCCACCGCCAGCGTCGCGCCAGGGGGCCCACCGGGCGGCGACACCAGCGGCCACGTCAGGCTCTTCCGCGGGAACCACGGTGGCACCGACAGCTCGGTCGTGGCCCACCACCGCACCACCTCCCCCACCTTCTCCGTCGCCAGCGACGTCAGCCGCGTCATCGTCCCCGCCCTGGTGTCCAGCAAAAATGCCTCTTCTGCACGCACGATCCCCGCAGCGCTGCTCACCCGCGCCTGCAGGTTGATCGGCACATGGACCCCGGACGGCGGCTCCGAACAGATCTCCCCCATCGGGCCCCCGTTGACCACCTCGTTGCGGCACGGAATTCCCGACACCCCCATCAGCCTCACCGCGCTGTACCCCAGCTCGATCACCGCCCCCTCCCCGCTCTCCTCGCAGCGCTCCTTCACCCAGCCCTGCCACGCCTGACGGACCGCCGCCTCCAGCGCCCCGCTCATCGCCGGCGCCACCCCGTGCACCACGCACCCCGACGAGCGCCCCGCCACGATCCGCTCGCCCTCCAGCGCCCGGGGCCCCAGCACCATCTTCTGCGGCGCAGGCCCCTGGCTCACCGCGGACAACCATCGTTCCTTGTAGAGAACTTCCGGACGGGTTGTTCTTGACATCATGGGCGCAAGCAGCGCGCTCTCCGCCGGGGAGGGCTGGAATTCGGAGCCATCGGGGGCCACGAAGCGGGCCGCTTCGCGGGGAGGGGAGGGCCTTGTCGGCGCCGCCTCGGCGGGCCGGAGAGGCACCTCGGGGCCCCCCTCGATCCGGAGCTTCCCGGGCTTCTTCCCCTCGGGGAGCGTGAGCCGGAGGTTCATCCAGGGAGAGCTCAGCTCCACGGGGGTGGACCCTGGTTGCTCCCGGAACACCAGCAGCTCCCCGGTCTCGTCGTTGAGCAGGGCGGTCCCGGCGTCGGGTTCGGTGCGGAGCAGGGTCAGGACCAGGGGTTTTCGCCCCGGTTGATCGAGGAGCATCCCCGTCGCACGGAGCGCCGTCGGCGCGGGAGGCGCCGGGGGGGCGCTGGACGCAGCGACGGGCGCGCTCGCCGCCGGGAAGACCCCCGAGGCCGCCGGCGGGGGGAGCGTCGAGCTCGCCCTGCGATCGCAGGCCGCGAGCACCGCGAGGGTCAGGCCGAGCAGAGGGCGCCACGGGGGGCGTCGGGGGGCAGGCATGCGGTTTCTCCGTCGCCGGAGGGGCCGGCCTGGCGATGGTAGCGGCCCGCGCGGGGGATGTCCCGGGCGCCTCAGCGGCTGGCCTGCGGGGCCCGGGAGCCCAGGGAAAAGTCGCCGCGGACCAGCCCTCGCCACAGCGCCTCCAGGGGCCCCACCCGGAAGCGAGCGGACCACCAGCGCGCCACCAGCACCTGCCCGGACCAGAAGACGAAGGCCGCCACCAGCAGCGCCCCCCGGCCCCAGGTACCAAAGAGCCCGAGGCCATGGCCGCCGAACACCAGCGTCCCGACGAGGGAGTGCATCAGGTAGGCGGAGAAGGCCATGCGCCCCAGGTTCGCGACCGCGTCCACCACCGCGCTGGCCCCGCCTCGGCGCTCGATGGCCAGCACCGACAGCCCGATGGCCACCGCCAGCGGCACCGCCCCCAGCTCGTGGATCGCCTGCGCGAACACCCAGGCCCGGGGGGCGAACCCGGAGGACCACTGGAGCCACAGCCCGGCCCCGGTGAGCCCCAGGCCCAGCCCCCACGCCGCCCCCAGGACAAGCTTGCCCGGCCTCCACCCCTCGAAGGCCCCCCGCTGGAGCGCCGCCATGCCCAGCAGCATGCAGCCTGCCGCCCGCCACCCGGTGTCCAGCAGCAGCCCCGTGGTCTGCCCCTCGAAGGCCAGCCGGGCTCGCACCGGGAGCTGCTCCAGCCAGCCCCCCCGGAAGGCCGCCAGCTCCGACGGCACGCTGCGCGCGTCCAGGTGCTCCAGCACCGCCTGCAGCAGCCACCCCGGGAGCCGGTCGAAGCACAGCCCGTAGAGCGCCGTCAGCGCCGGCCCCACCAGCAGCAACCCCGCCCCCACCGCCGCCTGCCGCCCTGCGGACCAGCCCCGCGCCCCCAGCGCCAGCAACCCGACAACCCCGTACGTGAAGAGCACGTCCCCGTACCACACCCCGTACGCATGGAGCAGCCCGAAGCCGATCAGCCACAGCAGCCTCACCCGGGGCCGTGTCTCCTCCCCTCCCAGCAGCAGCGAGGCCCCGAACAGCATCGCAAACAGGTTCAGGAACTTGAAATCAAACAGCACCCGGCCCACCCCCCACGCCAGCCCCTCCAGCCCCTCCAGCGACCCGAAGACCGTCGGGTTCAGGTACGCCGCGTGGGGCATCGCGAAGGACTGGATGTTCATCACCAGGATCCCCAGCAGGCAGACACCTCGCAGAAAATCGATCGATCGCTGTCGTGGTCGATGGCTCATGCCATGGATTTTATGGAAGAATGCTCGCATTCTCAGCTCGCCTCAGGCTCGCACCATGGTCACCTCGGTACCGAAGAAAAAACGGAAAAATATCGGCATAAAACCGAGAAAATGGCCCTCTCAAGAGCGCAGCAAGGGGCTCGTGGCTTCGCTGATTCAAACAACTGCTCGCATTCTTCTCCAGGATGGCTGGCATGGCCTGACGACCAACCGCGTGGCCCGGGAGGCGGGGGTGAGCGTGGGGAGCCTGTACCAGTACTTCCCCGGCAAGGAGGCCCTGCTGCATGCGCTGGTGGAGCAGATCGCCGAGGAGATGGCGGCCGACGTGCTGGCCGCGGGGGAGGCCCTGCGGAGCGCCTCGGTGGAGGAGGGGATCCGCCAGATCGTGCGCGTCTCCCTGGATGCGTCGCGCAAGGACGGGCCGCTCTACCGGGCGGTGCTCCTCGAGCTGCCGAGGCTGGAGACCTTCGAGCTCTTCGAGCGGATCAACCGGCGCCTCGCCGACGCCCTCGCCGAGTGGATCGCGGAGCGCCGCGATGAGCTCGACGTGGTCGACCCTTCGCTCACGGCTCACGTGCTGGTGACGTCGCTGGACGCGCTGACCGATCACGCCCTGCTCTTCCGCCCCGAGCTGCTGGAGAGCCCCCGGTTCGAGCGCGAGCTCCAGGCGCTGGTGGCCGGCTACCTCGGCGTACGACCGAGGCCCGCGCGGCGCCCGGGGCCGCCACGCCTCCGCTAGCTCACGCCGCCGTGTACGCGAGGCTCCGCTGGAGCGGCGTCGAGGGGCCGTGCTGCAGCTCGCGCTGCTTGGCCACGATCACCTTGCGCTGCTCGGTGCTGGCGTAGCGAGGCACCTCGGGGAACATGCGGAAGCCGTCGCCCGGGTGGTGCGACGAGCAACGACGTGCCTCCATCGCCTCGCGCCGTCGATCCACGATGAAGCGAGGCACGCGCTCCTTCGGCAGCATGCAGATGTAGGCGCAGATCCGGTCCACCTCCTTCTCGGGGACCGTGTTGCAGTGGAAGGTACGCGAGTCGAAGAGCACGAAGTCTCCGGCCATCGCGCAGACCTTCACGTACCGCTGGAAGAGCGCGTCCTTCTTCTCCTCTTCCGAGAACGCGTACCAGTCCCCCTTCGGACATTTGCCCCGGCTCAGCAGGTAATCGTGGTGCAGCCTGTGGGTCCCCGGCACCACGACCAGACCCCCCGAGGCCTCGTCGCAGTCGACCAGGTTGATCAGCCCCTGGATCGACCAGAAATAATTGCGCCGCGGGCTCTGATCCGTGTGCACAAAGCTCAGCGGGTGCCGGGGCTGGTAGCCCCTCGCTCCGCTCATCAGGCACAGCCCGTCGAAGCTCGACGCGAGCTGCCAGATGCTGCACCCGAAGTAGCGGGCAAACACCTCGGCGCAGCGCTCCCGCAGCTCCCACTGGGCCGCGGTGTGCCCCAGGTACTGGATCATCCCTCCGTGCAGCATGAAGGGCCAGTTGGCCCCTCGCATCAGCGTCTTTCGATCCCCGCGGCGCACCTTGCCCTCCGCGAGCTTCTCCACCGTGGACCAGAGCTCGCTCACGTACCCTCCGCTGTCCCGCAGCACCGACTTCACCACCGCGAAGCCGTGCTCTTCGAGGAACCACCGCCAGCGGTCGTCGTCGATGGCAAATCGGTAACTGTCCGGATCCTGAAAACGGCTATCCAGCTCGGCCATGGGCTCTCCTTGTTTCGGGACAAGGAAAGACGACCCGGGGCCCCCGGGCTGACCCCTCCGGAGGGGGCATCCTGACAGATCCTGTCAGCTTTGGCTGGCCGCCAGAAATCGACAGAAATCACGCAACCCGGGGGGGCCGACGCCGAGGAGTCCTGCACCCGGCGCGCTCCTCCCCAATGGTCCCCCCGAAGGACGCCTCCAGGGTAAATTTTCCACAGGGATTCACAGGTAATTCACAGGGCAAAGGTCGAGAAGCTCCGGTCCTCGCTGGCCGGGGCTTTTTTTTGTTCGCGCCCCCTACCCGGTCGGGAACTCGTGGGTCACAACGCTGTCTGCCCCCCGTTCACCCCCCAAGGAGGCCCGATGTCCGAGCGCGTCTACACCCTCGAAGAGCTCAACCAACCCCGGTGGAAGCAGCTGGTTTCACGCACCTTCGACGGCGCCGCGGCCCGGTTTGTCGCCGCCTCCCTGGCCCTGGTGGGGGGGGCCCTCGGGGTCTTCGTGATCCAGGGCCACCTCCACGAGGAGCGCGCCCGGGCCCAGGTCCTGGCCCAGCAGGCGGCGGCGGTGGCCCAGATCAGCGAGGCCGAGCGCAGCATGGCGTCGCTGATCGACGGCCTGGCCATGAAGACCGCCCGCGAGCCCTGGCAGGGTGATTTCGTTGCCCCCGGGCTCCGCGGCGACGAGCTGCTGGCCCAGCCGGGCGTCTACTTCCGGGCCGTCCAGACCGAGGTCGGTTCGCCCCAGGCCACCCGCACCGCCGCCAACCTGTCGGTCAAGGATGCGGTGCCGCTCTGCCTGCTCCAGGGCACCGACGTCGAGGAGGCGGGCGCTTGCCTCCCCGGGACCGCGTGCATGGGGCAGCGCACCGAGCGTATCTCCAACCTGCGCCAGCTCCACCAGGGCCTGGACGTGCTCTCGGAGGAGTGGACCCGGGACCTCCAGACCGCCTCCGGGATGCGCCTCGGCGCCCTGGCCGGCACCCTGAAGGATCGCCTCGCCCGCGCCACCCCCGAGGCCCAGCGCATCGCGGCCTCGGCCCGCTACGCGCTGCTGGTGCTCGACGAGATCCCGGCCGATCTACCGGAGCAGATGTGGGGCTCGCGCCGCGAGGTTGTCCAGAATTACCCCCACGCGGTGCGCCTCGCCCTGTTCGATGCCCGCACCGGCGCCCCGCTGGCCAAGATCCGCCGCGAGCTCGACCCCTCCATGGCCCCCGTGATCGGCGCCGCCGCCTGGGAGGGCCCCGCCCGGCGCCAGGCCTACGGGTGCCTCCTGGGCCTCGAGCTCCGCTCCGCCATCACCCGGCGCTGACGGCCCGGTACGCGGCCCCGTCGACCCAGGACATCCGGCCAAAACCCCCCACGAACCGGACCGCCTCGGGGGAGAGGCGGTAGGGGCGAAAGTCGGCGAAATCGACGTAAATCTTCGCCTCCGGGTGCGCCTCCAGAAAGCGCTGGCGGGCCTGTGGAACTTCCCTATCCTCGACGGGCTGGCAGGGGCCAACCAGGGTGACGCGCCCGGCGGCCAGGGGGTCAGCGCCGGGGTCCTCGTCCCAGAGCAGGAGCGAGGCGCGAGGGTCCGCGAGCAGGTGCCGGGTGTGCTCCGCCAGGGTCGAGATCACCATCAAGGGGCAGCCCTGGCCGTCGTCAGCCACCGCCACCAGGGACGCAAAGGGGAACCCGGCGGGGTCGAGGGCCAGGGTGGCCAGGCTGCCGCAACGGGCCTGCTGCACGAGGCGGCGGGCGAGGGACGCGTGGGAGTCTCCGCTCATGAGGGCGAACGCTAGCACGCGCTCGACGGAGCCGCAGGGCAGGGGGGGACGACCGGGCGCGAGAAAAAAATCACCCTGCCGTTGAACGGCGCGAGAGCGACCGGGCACCCCTTGTCATCCGGTCGATGAGGCGCGCGGCGCGCTGGTCGGCGGTCGAGGAGGATTCCATGCATATCCGTGGCTTGCTTGCCTGTGCTCTTTTCGCGGCGCTCTCGGGCTGTGACATCGAATACAACGAGGGAGGGGACAGCGATGGGGTCTCTCTCTGCAGCTCCTTCTGCGATCGCCTGGTGCTCTGCGGCTCCCTGGAAGAGTCGCGGGTGGGCGCCTGCACCTCCCAGTGCACCGGCAGTTACAAGGCCAGCGCCGGCGCAGGGGACAAGAAGCGTCATCATGACGACGACGAGGACGATGCACCCAACGCCACCGAGCAAGGGTGCATGTGCGTGCTCCAGGACGAGTGTCGTCCGGTCGACGAGTACCGCTGCCCTGGCGCTCCGCTCCCGCCCCCGCAGGGAGGCCCGGGTGGGTCCTCCAGCGGCACCAGCGGCACCGGCGGCACCGCGGGCAAGGGCGGCACCGCGGGGGCCGGAGGCACGAGCGGGACGGCGGGCGCGGCAGGGGCCGGCGCGGCGGGGTCGGCGGGGTCAGCGGGGGCGTGCTCGGTGAATCACGACTGCGGCACCGGCGAGGACTGCGTGGAGGGGCAATGCCGGGCGCGGTGCAAGGCGTCGTGCCAGTGCGCCGAGGGGGAAGCGTGCGTGGAGGGGTACTGCGGGGCTCCGGAGGTTCCGGCGGTGAGCTGCGCCTCGGATTGCGACTGCACCGCGGGCCAATCGTGCGTGAACAACGCCTGCAAGTGAGGCGGTCTTTTCGCTGAAAAAGAACGCTGCTAGTGGCGGCGCCATGACACAACGAACCTGGGGAGGCCGCTTCGAGGCCTCGACCGCGGACGCCATGCTGCGGCTCTCGGCCTCCGTCGACGTGGATCGCGCGCTCTGGCAGGACGACATCGAGGGGTCCGTGGCCCACGCGCGGGGGCTGCACCGGGCCGGGGTGCTCTCGGCGGAGGAGCTGGGGGCCATCGAGGGCGGGCTGGGGCAGATCGCCGCCGAGATCGGGGAGGGCAGGTTCACCTGGGACAGCGTCAAGGAAGACGTGCACATGAACATCGAGGCCCGGCTCATCGAGCTGATCGGGCCGACCGGAGGGAAGCTCCATACAGGTCGCTCGCGGAACGACCAGGTGGCGACGGATCTGAGGCTGTACACGCGGCGGCGCTGCGGGGACGTGATCGCGCGGGTGGACGCGCTGCGGGAGGCTATCCTGGGGCAGGCGGAGCGGCACGTGGACACGCTGCTGCCGGGCTACACGCACCTGCAGCGTGCGCAGCCGGTGAGGCTGGCGCACCACCTGCTTGCCTGGCAGGAGATGCTGGAGCGGGACGCGGGGCGCGTGGCGGACGCGCGGCGGCGGATGAACGA
>JALOQB010000117.1 GCA_025453595.1 Polyangiaceae bacterium | reverse complement strand
CATCTCTTTCTTGATCCTTCCCCATTCATTTCGAGAACCGGGGAGGTGGATGAGCACCGGGGGCGGGGATGGTTGCACGGGCCTCTCGTCGAACCCCGACAGGAGAGGAGTTCCCCAGTTCACCGTTCACGTCCACGTCCACGGCCACGGCCACGTGGACGGATTTCGTGGACGTGGACGGATTTCGTGGACGTGGACGGGTTCCGTGGACGTGGACGAGCCAGGCTCCGCTGTCGGGGTTCGACGGGAGGCCGTTGCACGAGGTTGGCTTTGATTTCAGGGCTCGACGGGAGGCCCACCCCGGGTAGCATCACCCCCTGCGGTCCCTTTCGTTCATGGCCCCATCCATCCCTCGCCCCTCGCCTTGGTCGTGCTGGTTGAACGAAGTTGGTACTCCAACTTTTGCTGCCACGCTCTCGATGGAGGAGCAACGTGGGGCGCTCCGGGAAGGGCGAATCGTGCGCGTCGACGTGGTCCGGGACGGGTTTGGTTCGGGGGATGTGAGGATGAGCGCCGTGGACCCGGAGGCCACCTGGCTGCCGCTGCACTTCCTTCACGATCAGGGGTGCTCCTCGGATTACCTGGTGTTTGCGCGCCCGGTCCCTCCCGGAGACATCCCTTCGCTGGCGGACCCGACGTGGGAGCACTGGGGGGATATGCCGGGGTTGCCTCCGCTCCCTGCGCCGCCAGAGCGACCGCGCTCTCCGGGGCCGCTGCTCCGGGAGCTGGCGTTCCTGCTGCCGGTCTACGGCGAGGCCGCCGCCGCGCTGGAGGGGGCGAGGCGCCTCGATCTCACCACGCACCTGCGCCTGATCGCGGATGCGCTTGCGTCCGCGGTGGAGGAGGATGCACCGCTGGCCTGCCTGGCGCTCCGGGCGCTGGCGCGCCTCTGTCCGTCCGCCGGGGAGGGCGCTCCGGAGCTCCGGGATGATCTGCTCCGGGCCCTCGCGATCGCCACCCACGCCCGGGCCATCGAGCCCACCGGCGTGCAGGTCCTGATGCCTCCGGTGCTGCTCGATCCCTGGTTGCGAGCGGTGCACCCGCTCTTTGTCCAGCCTCCCGGGGAGCCCTGGTAAGAGCCGTATCACGGAAACCCCTGCGCTCGGGCCGCGCTGCCCATCAGGAGGAGCGCACCAGCGCCTCCAGCTGAAACACGTGTTCATCGTGGGCCTCCAGCTCCCGCAGGGCATCGGCCAGACGGAGCAGGTACTCGATGTTGGGGCCACTGGGGCCATGAGCAGAGCGAACCTGGTCTGCGATCTGGGCGAGGGGAGCAGGCCCGAGGTAAGCGGGGTTGGAGGGGCCTGCGAGGTACACGAGGGCGGTGATCGTTGGGCCCCGCGGAGGGTCGAGGGCGAGGGGACGTTCCAGGCGTTCGTAGCCATTTTGCTCGCGGACATCGAGGTGATCGAGCACGGCGGGGAGGTGCTGGGGGGAGATGCGGTAGGCGACACCGAGGCAAGAGGCGGAGGGGTCTTCGAGCAAGGTGACGACGCGCCCTGGGGCCTCGGGGGTTCCGCGGTGGTCGTGGGAGCCCTGGTAGAAGCGGCGAGAGAACCCGCGGAGCAAGGCGGTGCGGCGCTCTTCAAAGGGGAAGGAGGGGCGCCAGATGAGGGATCCGTAGCCGAAGATCCAGGTGACCACGGGCCTCGTGTAGCGCATGGGAGGTGAGGGGGCGAAAAAAGGAAAACCCCGCGGGGGGCGGGGTTCACGGGACAGAAGAGGGGAGAAGGGGTGCGGCGTTGCCAGGGGGGATACCCGGCGAGACGCGGGTCACTTCTTCTTGTCGTCCTTCTTCTTGTCGTCCTTCTTGTCGTCCTTCTTCTTGTCGTCGTCCTTGTCGCCGTCCTTCTTGTCGTCCTTCTTTTCCTCGGGTTTCTGGAACTTGTCGGTCTTGGCGACGGCCCATCCAGAGGCCCAGGCGGCGATGACGTAGATCTGCTTGTCGCCGTCCTTGCGAAGGAAGCGATTTTCACCGGAGGAGGGCTTCCCCACGAGGAGCTTGATGGGGTTCCCCTCCTTGAGGGTGAAGGTGACGGTGGAGGAGGGGGAGTCGAGGCCCGCGTCGGCGTCGGATTTTCCGTCCCCGAAGTCCTCGGCCATGAGGCCCTTGTAGGCGCGGAGCATGTCCTTGACCTTGTTCTCGTCAAGGCGCTCGATCTTGTCGTTCTTGAGCTTGCCGGACCAGCTCTCGCCTTCCTTGGAGAAGACGAACTCGCCGGTCTCGTTCTTGATCTCGACCTTGGTGACGGCGGCGTCGTCGAACTTGAGGATGGAGGACTCGCGCCAGCCCTTGGTGTCGCGGGCGTAGATGTAGGACGAGTAGCCGGAGACGGCGAAGACGCCCTCGACGCCGTCCTTGCGGGCCATCTGGCCGCGGCCGCCGGATTTGCCGAAGAAGAGGTCGATGGCCTTGTCGTTGCCTTTGAAGGCGGTGACGCGGACGGCCTTGGCGTCGTCGACCTGGTAATCGGCGTAGGCGGAGGCGCTCTTCTCGATGACGTCCTTGGCCTTGATTTCCTTGAGGTTATCGAGGACCGATTTGACGTTCTGCTGGTTGGCCGGGTAATCGACGGGTTGCTTGACGCGCCACTGATCGCCCTGCTTTTCCAGGATCACCTCGCCCTTGTCGGCGTTCTTGATCTGGAGCTTGGTGATCTTGTCGACGTCATCGGCGGCGAGCTTGAACTCGGGGAGCGCGCTGGAGCCTGCGCCCGCGGTGAGGCGTGCGTTCTCTTTCTTGTCAGCCTGCTGGGCCTGATAGGCGGCGCCAGCCATGCCAACCAGCATAGCGGCGGCGATGCCGATCTTGATCTGATTGCTCATGGTTGGAGGTTCTTTCAGAGCTTGAAGGCGTTTCGACCGCTCTCACGGAGGCGCCAGAAGGCGACGCCGAGGAGGGCGAAGGCGCTGGGGAGGAGGAGGATGAGCGACCACTGGACGTTGGTCTGGACGGCCTTGCGCTTGAGCTTGTACTCCTCGTCCTTCTTCTTGAGGGCGGCCTCGTCGTCGGTGGCCTCGATCTTGGGCTTGCTGATGTCGGCGTAGGCGAGGTTCGGCTCGCCGAGGATCTTGGCGGAGGCGGCGACCAGCTCGGTGTCGCCGGTGAGCCAGTCGAGGGTGTTCTTGAAGGCGAGGATGGTGCCGGTCAGGTACTTCTGGGCGTAGGGCTGGGAGATCTGCTGGAGGGTCTTGTCGCCGCCGATGGCGGGCATCATCATCGCCATCTGGCCTTCCATTTGCTGGCCGTTGCCCTGGCGGGCAAAGGGGTTGGCAAGGAACTGGGAGGAAGAGACGACGAGGATGCGGCTCTCGCCCTTGGATTCGGCGGGGATCTCGACCCCCTCGGCGTTGCCGCCGCCGAAGGCGCTCTTGAGGGTGCCGCTGGCGTAGGCGGCGATGGAGCGCTGGTCGAAGGGTGCCTTGGGCTTCCAGTCGGTCTTGAGGCCGACGTCGAGGGACTCGGAGGTATCGACCCAGGCGGCGGGGGTGGTGCGCGCCACGACCTTGAGGGTGGCGGAGGGCTGCTTCTCCTTGAGGAGAGCGAGGGAGGAGGGGAAGGGGAAGGAGAGCTCGTCGATGCGGAAGAAGCCGGCGAAGCTCTGGTCGAGCATCTGGTGCTCCTCGTCGAGGCCGCCGCCGGGCTGGGCCTGGACGATGCCGGGGGCGCGGATCCAGACGAGGCCGCCGGTCTGCGTGGGCACCGGGAGGCGCACGCTGCGGGACCAGTCGAACACCGCGTCCTTCTTCATCTCGATGCCGTAGCCGGCGGTGAGCTTCTCGAGGCCCCGGGTGCTGAGGGTGGCGGCGAACTTGGGGTCGCTCGCCTTCATGTTGACGGCGGAGGCGTAGACGACGGCGCCCTTGTTGCCTTTCATGAGGAACTGGTCGATGCGACGCAGCTCCTTGTCGGTGTAGTCCTTGCCGGGCTGGGTGATGATCAGCGCGTCGATGGACTCATCGATCTCGGTGTCCCCGTTCTTGAGGTCGACATCCTCGAACTTGTAGAAGGGGAAGGCCTGCTCCAGGACGGAGCGCATGGAGGGGCCGCCGCGGCCCTCGCTGGCGACGAGGTTGGTGTCGGTGATCTTGATCTCGTCGTGGCCGGTGACGACGCCGATCTTGCGGTAGTTGTCGTCGGCCTTGTCGCGGATCTCGCGGATCTTGTTGGAGATCCAGAACTCGAGGCCGACGACGTTATCGGGGGAGAGGACCGGGATGACATCCTTCTCGTCGCCGTAGAGGAAGACGAGGCCCATGTAGCCCTGGGCGATGCTGATCGAGTCGGTCTCGGTCTCGTTGGCGTCGCCGACGGAGATCTCGCGGAGGCCGTAGTCCTTGGCCTGCTGCTTCTCTTCCTCGGTCTTGGGGGTGATCTTCTGGTAGACGAACTTGCCGCCGCTGTTGCGCTCGTACTCGCGCATCAGGTCGTCGAGGTCGCGCACGAATGCGTCGACCTTGGCGAGGCCGGTGGTGACGTAGGCCTTGATGGTGATGGGGCGCTTGAGATCCCGGACCAGCTTGGAGGACCCGTTGGACAGGGTGAAGCGCTGGCTCTTGGTGGTATCGATGCGCTTGTGAACCGAGAACGACAGGACGTTCGCGGCGACGAGGATACCGGCGACGATCGTCAGGTAGACGCTCGACTCGGTGACGGCGCGTGCCTTCTTCTCCATGGCGTACCTCTAAGCTCACTTCCACTTGCGGCTCTCGAGCGCCCGGAAGGCGATCATGAGCGAGAAGATGGTGATCGACAGGAAATAGACGACCGAGCGGGTGTCGATGAGGCCCCGCGCGAAGTTGGTCATGTGGCTCTGGAAGCCGATGAAATTCACCACGGTGCCGACGCCGGCCCGGTTGGCGAAGTCGCCCGCGAAGCCGGTGAGGACCACCAGCCCGAAGAGCGTGGCGAAGGTGACGAAGAACGCGATCACCTGGCTGCGGGTGACGCTGGAGATGAGCAGGCCGATGGCGGTGCCGGCGGCGCTCATGAGCCCCAGGCCGAGGTAGCCGGATTTGACCGGACCCCAGTCGATGGTGCCGAGGTTCCAGGGCCAGACGAACATGGCGATCGGGTAGATCACCGTGGTCAGGATCAGGATCAGCACCAGGCCGAGGGCCCCCAGGTACTTGCCCAGGACGACCTCCCAGTCGTTGACCGGCAGGGTGATGAGCATCTCGAGGGTGCCGGTGCTCTTCTCCTCGGCGATGAGGCGCATGGTGACCACCGGGATGACCAGCAGGCACAGGCCGTAGGGGGCGTACTCGAAGAGCCGGTCGAGGGTGGCGCGGTCGACCTGCCAGAAGCCGCCGCGGTACATGAAGAAGAGCACCCCGAGCAGCAGCTGCGTCAGGCAGATGACCACGTAGGCCAGGGGGCTGGTGAAGTAAGATTTCAGCTCGCGTTGCGCGATGTAAAGCGTGTGCATCTCCCCGCCTCACCCTTTCTTTTCCTCGTCGTCGCCGTCGTCGTCATCCCCGTCGTCGTCGTCGTCGTCGTCCTCGTCGGTGTAACCGCGAGCCAGACGCTCGTCGCTCCGGGTCAGCTCGTGGAACACATCCTCGAGCTTCTGCGCGTCCCGGCGCAGCTCGAGCAGCACCCAGCCCTTCTCGACGAAGGCCCGGAAGAGCTGGCCCCGCAGATCGCCGTCCTGCTCCCCGGCCAGCTCGAAGGCGTGGGCCCGGTCGTCCGTCGGGATCTCCTTCACCCGCTCGACGCCCTTCATCTTCTCGAGGAGCTCGCGCACCTCCTTGTCCTTCGGCGCCGAGCCCTTGAGGGCGTTCTTCTCGTCGACCACCACCACGTAGCGCACCCGGCCCGTCTTGGCCCGGATGTCCTCCAGGGCCCCGTCCGCCACCACGCGCCCCTTCGACACGATGATCGCGCGGGCACAGGCCTGCTCGACCTCGTTCAGGTTGTGCGTCGACAGCAGGATCGTCCGGTCCTTGCCGATCTGCTGGATGTACTTGATCAGCTCGGCCTTCTCGTTCGGATCCAGGTCGCTCGTCGGCTCATCCAGGATCAGGATCGGCGGGTCGTGGACCAGCGCCTGCCCCAGCCCCACGCGCTGCCGGTACCCGTGGGAGAGCGTGCCGATGTCCTTGCCCAGCGACTGGGCCAGGCCGCACACCTCCACGATCTTCTTCATCCGGCTGCGGAACGTGCTCGCATCCAGGCCTCGCATCTTGGCCACGAATTCGAGGTACTCCCACACCGTCATGTCCGGGTAGATCGGCGCGCGCTGCGGCAGGTAGCCCAGGCTGCGGCGCACCGATAGCGGATCATCGAACACATCGTGGCCGTGCACGCTCGCCCCGCCGGAGCTCGGCGAGATGAAGCACGTCAAGATGCGCATCGTGGTCGACTTCCCGGCCCCGTTGGGCCCCAGGAACCCCACCACCTCTCCCTGATTTACCTCGAAACTGACGTTATCCAGAGCGCGGTAGGAGCCGAACACCTTCGACAACCTATCCGCATGAATCATGACGTCGGTTGACATCCGACCTCCACCTTTATGTCGCTGCGTCGCGGACTCACACCTTCGGCCTGCGCCGGCGTGGTGGTCGGCGATTTAGGCGGCTGCGTTTGCCGTGTCAATCAACCGCTTGGCAGCCACCTCGCGTGGGTGGCTAATGACCCTTGCGGGGCGACTGCCTTCCTCCAGCCAGGCTTCGGGCGAGCCTAAACAGCGAGGTTCTGGCCTTATTCCTGAGCCCCTGGGGGTTCGTTCTTTTTTTCCGACGCCTTCAGCAGCAACGCGCTTGCCTCGGCTGCCAGGGCCAGGTGCTGGCAATGGGCCCGGGCGTCGCTGCCCCGGAAGCCTCGCAGGTGAACCCTGGCCCGATCCAGGGTAGCGACGGCCCCTCGCGGGTTGTCACCGGGGTCGAGCGCCTGTTCTTCCAGCCCCAGCTGGGAGGTCAGGTACCGCGCCACCTCGCCGGTCGAGGCGTACCCCCGTGTGGGCACCCGGGAGTAGCTCAGGAACAGGGCGCGTTCTCCGCGCAACGCCTTGCGCGCAAAGGCGAGCGTCGGCGCCAGCGCGGGGGCGAAGACGGTTCCAGGTTTCTCTTGACCCTCGGGGTCCTTTTCTTGCGGGGCGTAGAGGCTATCGAGGAGCACCAGGCCGTGGATCCGGTCGGGGTGTTGCTTGAGGATCCGCTGGGTGGCGCCGAAGCCTGCGCTCCAGGAGGAGAGCACGATGCGGCCCAGGCGAGCGGGGCGTCCGGTGTGCTCCCGCAGGGCCTCGGTCACGCTGGCGAGGAGCCGCAAGAAGGCCCCCGGGTCGTCGAAGGCGCGGCGGTAGGCGTTGCTCCCTTCGCCCAGGTCGTAGCCGACGAACACCGCCGGGTAGCCCTCCTGGACAAAGCCGCGGCGCGCGGCGTCGGAGGCGTGAAAATGGATGAAGAGGTCGAAGCGCTCCGGCGGGGTGTCCAGGGCGGGGAGGCTGATCCGTGCGCCCCGGATCTTGCGGTAGGGCAGGTGGCGACCCCAGCCCTGGTCTGGCGGGGCGCAGGCGAACCCGGAGGCGGAGGCGGAGGCGGAGGCGGGCGCCGGTGGGGGCGAGGAGGCCAGCGGTGGGGCCGAAGAGGCGGGCGGTGCGGGGGGAGGCGAGGGCAGGTCGACGGAGGGTCCCGGGAGGGGTGGAACTTCCCTAGACGGATTCTCCACAGGCTGGGGGGAAGCTGGGGAGAGGGGTACCGCGCAGGCGGCGAGGAGGGCGCCCGCGAGGAGGGGCCCGCCGCGGTGGTTCATGGGGAGGCGAGCTTCTTTTCGAGGTCGCGGGTGGCGGCCTCGAAGCGGTCGCGGGCGGCGGGGAAGGTCTCCTCGTCGGAGGTCTCGACGGCCTTGAAGGCGCGGACAAAGGCCCAGTGGGCCTCGTTGAGCTCGCGCGCCTTGTCGGGCTGGTTGCGGAGGCGCGCGGAGGCGTCCTGGACCTTCTGGTCGAGGCGGCTGGCGGTGCGCTGGGCCTCGCCCTTGTAGGTGCCGCGGTCGCGGGCCAGCTCGACGGAGGGGGGCTCGACGGGGTCGGCGGCGTAGGGGAGCGCCGAGGCCGAGGAGGCGGGGAAGGCGGGCTCGGCGTCGTCCTTGGGGGCCGGGCAGCAGGCCGGGAGGAGCGCGAGGGCGAGGAGGAAGGGGCGAGGTGACATCAGCGGAGAATCCGGTCGCGAGCGTCGACGAGGTGAGCCTGTAGCACGGCGCGGTAGCCCAGGGTAAAGAGGGCCTGGGTCTGGGCGCCCTGGAGGCCCGGGTCAAGGGCCTCATGAGGCCAGTGCCGGAGCAGGCGGAGGCCGAGGAACCAGCCGGCAAAGGAGGCGGAGAGGGGGAGCTCGGCGCCGAGGGAGAGGTCGAGCCCTGGCCTGCGGGGGCCGAGGCGAGCGGCGAGGCCGAGGTGGACCGAGTCGATCAGGAGATCGAGGCGCGCGGGGCCGCGCTCCCGGTCCTTGAGGAAGCGGGGCAGGAAGAGGGGGCGCAGCTCGACGCCGAGGGCGAGGGCGCTGCGGTGCCCGTGGCGCGGGGCAAACCAGGTGGCCTGGGCGCCGGCGGTGGCCAGGTAGAGCAGGCTGGCGCGGGCCGCCGGGGCCAGGCCGCCGGGGCCCAGGGCCGCCCCTGCCTCCAGCGCCGGGGCCAGGTCGCCGTCGAGGCGCCCGTGGGCCCCGTCGGCGGCGGCCGTGGCGCTGGTCAGCACCAGGGCGAGGGCGATCGAGGCGGTGCGGCGCGCCAGGATCAAGGCCCGAAGGCCTCTTGCATCGGGCCCCGGAGCTCGGCCGGGAACACCAGGCGCACCTTGGAAAAGGTCGCGCCGTAGAGGCGCCCGAGCAGGAAGGAGACCTCGTGGAGCGGGGCGGTGTGCCCTCCGTTGAGCACCACCCGGGGCGGGTCGTCGTCGGCGCAGATGGGGGTGTCGGAGGCCACGTCGATGCCGATGAATTCTTCAATGAATCCGTGGGCTTGAGCGATGTCACGGGCCTTGCGCAGGGCCGCGCCACCGGGGCCAGGTTCGGCGAGCGACAGGGGGAGTTCGAGGGTCTTGAAGAGCTCGCGCTGGCGGATGCGGCGGCAGAGGTCGCGGAGGGCAGGGGAGGGGGCGTCTTCCCAGGAGTGGAGGGCGTTCCAGAGGAGGGCGTCGTCGAGGTCGAGGTACTCGCCGAGGGAGAGGGGGGCGCCCCGGGCGGCGGCGCGAAGGGCCGGGGGGGCCCCGGGGAGCGCGTCGCCGTCGGCGAGGCACCGCACCGCCAGGGCCAGGGCGGCCCGGATCATGAACTCGGCGGCGCGGGTCGACTTGTGAAAATAGACCTGCTGGAACATGAAGAAGCGCGCGAGGAGGAACTCCTCGATGGCGACCAGGCCCTTGTGGCCGTCGATGCCGAGCGGCGGGGCCGCCTCGCCCTCGGCCAGGCCAAAGCGGAGGCTCCGGAGCAGCCAGCCCAGGTCAAAGTCGCCGTAATGCACCCCGGTGGCGTGGGCGTCGCGGAGCAGGTAATCGCACCGGTCGACGTCGAGAGCGCCGCTGACGGCGCGGGCCAGGTAGGGGAGCTCGTGGCGCCCGTGGATCAGCTCGGCGACCCGGGCCGGGCGCCCCGGGTCGGAGCGAGCGAGGGTCTGGTGGACGTCGGTGGACGGGTCGAGCAGGATGCGGGATGACCACTCCTCGTGGAAAGGCACCGATGGGATGGCGCTCTCGAACAGGTGCGACAGGGGGCCATGGCCCACGTCGTGGAGCAGGGCCGCGGCGAGGGCGTCCTGGGCCCGGTCGCTGGAGACGCGCTGCCAGAAGGGGAGCGCCTCGTGGACCTCGCGCAGCCGGCCCAGGAGCCGGATCATCACATGCGCGGTGCCCAGCGCGTGGGCAAATCGGGTATGCTCGGCCCCCGGGAACGCCAGCGAGGTGACCCCGAGCTGCTTGATCCGCCGCAGCCGCTGGACTTCTCGCGCCGCCAGCAGCCGCGGCACAATGGCCGCCTCTTCGCTCTCGAAGGCCAGGAGCCCATGAACAGGATCGCGCAGAATCACCGCTCCTGACCTTAACCTGACCCGGTCCTCCCTGCATCGAAGAAACCCGTGCTACCCCCCTCTCCCCCCCCTGCCCCCATGCGCCTTGTCGACGTGCTGAGGGCCTTGCCCGAGACCGAATTGCAGGGGCTCATCCGGCGCCTGGGGCTGGTCATCGACCCGCAAAAACGCCTCGATCCGCCCAGCCAGGTGGCCCGCGCGCTGGTCTCCCAGCCAGAGGTCCGCGACCCCGGTAGCCTGCCTCCGGTCAGCGTCGAGCTGCTCCAGCGCCTCCTCGAGCGCCGCGGCTCCCTCGTCCTGCCGGGCCTGCCCCCGGGCCTCGAACCCCTCGCCGCTCGCGGCATCGTCTTCGCCCGGATGACCGAGGGGCGCCAGGTCGAGCTCATCCTGCCCTCCGCCTTCCAGCTCCAGCTCCGGGTCTTCGAGCGCGAGGACCCTCGCTGCCTCCGGGCCTTGCTGGTCCAGGCTTCCTTTGAAACCTGCAACGCAATTGCATCTCACTACCTGACGCGCCCGGCGACCCCGCCCTTGCCGCTGGCGCTGGAGGTGGCCTGGGAGGCGCTCTCGTCCCCGGCGCGGCTGGAGGAGGAGCTGCGCCAGCTGCCGCCGCAGGAGCTGCGGCTGCTGGAGGCGATCGAGCGGGAAGGGGGGGAGGTGCTGACGGAGGAGCTGCTGGATCTGGAGCGAGAGCCGATGCGGCTGCGGACGGCGAGCGGGGCGGCGCCGTCGCGGCGAGGGACCGGGTTCTCGCTGGAGCGGCGAGGGTTCCTGATCTCGCTGCACCCGAACCGGCACCTGATCCCCTCGGAGGTGGCGGAGATCGTGGGGCGTTCGTCCCGGGATGAGCGGCAGAACAACCGGGCGCAGGTGAAGGCGAGCGTGCTGGACGGGGACTACCTGCCGAGGCGCGCGCGCTTCGCGGAGGATCCGTCGGCGCTGATCGCGGCCCTGGCGATGTCGATGCGGGAGAGCAACGAGCTGCGGGCGAACATGGGGACGCCGCGCTCCCTCACGGGGCGCCTGGCGCAGCGTTTTGGCCGGGAGGCGCAGCGGGTATCCATGCTCTCGGCGCTGTCGAGGGCGGCGGGGCTCTGGGGGCCGTCGGCGCTGAACCTGGCGGTCGAGCCGGGGCGCTGGGCCGTGGCCGAGCTGGGGGGGGCGCTGTTTCGCGTGTGGCGCAGCGGCGGGGCCTGGGATGAAGCGAGGGAATTCCCTGAAATTTACCGGCTCCCCCCCGAATCCCGGGAGCCTAGCCCCTCGGGGTTGCTGCGGGAGCTGCTCCTCGATGCGCTGCAGGACCTCGGGGAGGGGCGGTGGATGCCCTGGCGCGCGCTGGCCGTTTACGTCCGGGATGACGGGCGCACGCTGGCGGTGGCGCGCCTGCTCCGCCGCTGGGCCGAGCGCCAGGGCGTGGCGGCCCCGGAGCCGGTGGCCCTCGCCCGCCGCATGGTCTTCGAGTCGTTGCATGGCCTTGGCCTCGTCGATCTGGGCGATCCGGAGGCCCAGGAGGGCGAGGAGAACGAGCCTGCGGTGCGGCTCACGGCCCGGGGCCGGGCGCTGCTCCAGAAGCCAGCGCCCTCCCCCCAGCGCCAGGAGAGCTCCTTCTCGGATGACGAGACCCTGCTGGTCCACCCCTCCACCCCCGTCGCGCTGCTGCTCCAGCTCGCGTCCCTGGTCGAGGTGGGCCGCATCACCGAGGAGCTCGAGCTGCTCATCCCCTCCAGCGCCATCGGCCGCGCCCTCGCCCTGGGGCTGGAGAGCGAGCGGCTCCAGGCGCTCCTCGGCGCCCTCGCGCCGCTGCCGGCGGCCCTGAACGACCATTTCTCCCGGGCCAGCGCGGTCCTCGCCCGGGCCTCCTTCGCGCCGGCCGCGGGGTTCCTGTGGCTGGAAGACGAGCCCACCCGCGAGCTGCTGCTGTCGCGGCGCACCACTGCCGAGCTGTTCGTGGATCCTTCCCCCATGGGAGGGTTGCTCGTGACACCGGGCGTGGAGCTGGAAAAACTGGTGCGGCGGTGCCGGTCCGTGGGGGTGGAGATCGCGCAGGAAGGGAGGGTGTTGAAGGCGAGCGCGCAGCTGCCGATCACGACGCCGGTGCCGCCGGCCTCGGAGCCTCCCCCGCGCCGCAAGTCGGTGCCGCCGCGGAGGGGAGGATGAGGGGGAGGCTGCTGGTGCTCGGTCTGGTGGCAGGGTGCAGCCGGGAGGCGCCGCGAGGCGGGGAGGTTGGGGGGGCATCCTCGGCGCTGTCGGCGGTGGCGGTGGCGCTGTCGGCGGCACCAGCAGCAGCGTCGGCGTCAGGGTCCGGGAGCGGGGTCACGGCGGTGGCGGCGCCGCTGGGTTCGGTGGCGCCGCGGTGTTGCCGGATCGACCGGACGGAGGGGATGTTTGGCCCGGAGAAGGGGGTTCATGTGCGCTACTCGGGGGACGTGTTGCTGCGCAACGACGGGGAGCGGCTGCTCTTCCCCCACGATCTGGTGAGCGACACGAAGGAGCTGTACCAGTTCGCGAAATCCTCGGGGAAATCGCTGTACCAGGAGCGACGGTTGCGGGTGGTGGGGGAGGGGGTGGGGTACGTGGCGCTGGAGGTCCAGGATCGGGGTGAGACCGGGGCCGGGACGCCTTTTTTTCACACCCACTGCGCCACCGTGGACACCAGGAAGCTGCGCAAGATGACGCCAGAGGAGGCGTTCCCGGGGGAGGCGGGGCAGAGGCTGCTGGCGGAGGCGCGGCGGCGCTTCGAGGAGGCGCCGGGGCACGAGCGGTTCCGGTTCGTGCCTGCATCGTTTGCGTTGCTGGAGGGCAAGGTGCGCTTCTGTTGCCCTCCGCGAGACGATCGGCAGCCGTCGCCGCGGCTGGACCTGGAGCTGGAGACCGGGGCGGCGCCACGGAAGTTAGTGCTGCAATGGCGGCCCCGGTAAGCTAGACAGGGAGGAGAGGCGCTTTATGGTCCGTCGCTCATGGATTCCCCTGACCCTGGCCCTGACCCTGCTGGGTTCCGGTGTCACCCCGTTCTTTCCGGCCCGTGAGGCCCGCGCGGACGAGACCGCCCGCGCCCGCAAGATCTTCCAGGAGGCCCTGCAGCTGGAGACGGGCGAGAACTTCGCCGGTGCGCTGGCCAAATTCCAGGAAGTGGCCCAGATCAAGCGGTCCCCCCAGGTGCTGTTCCACATCGCCTTCTGCCAGGCCAAGCTGGGGCAGCTGGTGGCCGCGGTGGGGGGCTTCCGCCTGGTGATCCTGGAGGGAGGCGAGGAGGCTGCCAACGCCCAGGTGGTGCAGGCCTCCAAGGAAGAGCTGGCGGCCCTGGAGAAGCGGGTCCCCTCGGTGGTGTTCAAGCGGGGCAAGGGGGCCGAGCTGGCCAAGGTGACCCTCGACGGCGTCGAGCTGGGCAAGAGCTCCCTCGACAAGCCCCAGCAGGTCGACCCGGGGGCCCACTCCGTCGAGGCCACGGCCCGGGGCAAGCTCCCTTTCAAGGAGGTCATCGAGGTCGCCGAGGGCGAGACCAAGACCCTTGAAATTGTCCTCAAGGATGCCCCTGCCGAGGGCCCCGGCCCCGTCGCCTCGGCCGAGCCCGAGGCGGGCGACAAGAAGCCGGTGGTGCTGGGCAACGACGACCTGAAGAAGGCGGCCAAGAGCCCGGTGCTCCCTTACGCGGTGCTGGGCGCTGGCGCCGCCAGCCTGGTCGCCTCCGGCGTGTTCTTCTACCTGCGTAGCAGCGCCATCAGCGACCTCGACAAGAGCTGCCGCGGCAACATCTGCCCTGCGTCCTCGAAGAGCACCAGCGACAGCGGCAAGACCGCCACCCTGCTCGCGAACATCACCCTGGGCCTGGGGGTCGTGGGCGTGGGGGTCGGGTCCGTGCTGCTGTTCACCTCCAAACCCAAGGAGCAGAGCGCCGCCGCTCGCGCCAGGGGTCGGGCCATGGATGTGGTGCTTCATCCCGGCCCTCACGGCGGCGGTGCAAGCTTGATCGGAACCTTCTGAGAGATCTGCCATGCGTCCCTTCCTTCTTTCCCCTCGCTCCTCTGTCCTGTGGCTCGCTGGCTCCCTGGTGTGGGCCGCCTGTAGCTTCCCCGAGCGCGAATTCATCCCCGACGCCGAGTTCAACCCGAGCGTGGGCGGCTCCTCCGGGGCCGGTCAGGGCGGCGGCGGTACGGGCAACAGCGGTGGTTCCTCCGGAACTTCCGGACAGGGCGGCAGCGCCGGTGTGGCGGGCGCCGGGGCCGGCGGGAGCGCCGGGGGGGACACCTGCCACAGCGCCTGCGAGAAGGGGACGCCGCTGGCTGCCTCCTGCTCGCCCTGCGCGGCCGCGGTGTGCGCCCAGACGCCTGATTGCTGCAACCCCACCAAGGAGTGGAGCACCGTCTGCGTCGTGCAGGCGAAGACCCTCTGTGGCGAGGACTGCAGCGGCCCCGTCGGCGGTAGCAGCGGCGCCGGCGGCGCTGGAGCCGGTGGGGATGGCGGTGCCAGCGGCGCGGGGGCAGGCGGCGATGGTGGTGCGGCCGGCGCCGGGGCGGGTGGAGCCGGTGGAGCCGGAGCAGGCGGCACCGGCGGTGCAGGGGCGGGCAACGGCGGTGCTGGCGGCGCAGGGGCCGGCGGTGCCGGGGCGGGCGGCGCGGGGGCCGGTGGGAGCGGCGGTGCGGGCGCTGGCGGTGCTGGCGGTGCGGGCGCCGGGGGTGGTGGTACAGGCGGAGATGGCGGAGCATCCGGAACTTCCGGACAGGCGGGGGCCGGCGCAGGCGGAGACGGTGGGAGCGGGGGTCAGGCCGGGGCCTGCAGCAGCGTGGAGCCCGGGGCGGCGTGCACGTCGAGCGACGACTGCAACTGCACGCAGGTGTGCAACAAGCCGGTCGCGGCGACGAAGTCGTCCCAGTGCGCGAACCCGTCCGCGAACGGCACGAAGGGGCCGACGGAGGTGTGCTCGAGCAACGGCACGTGCCAGTCCGGCTACTGCGACATCGTCAACCGTGCGTGCACGGTGTTCTGCTCGGACGACAGCCAGTGCGGGGCGGGGAACATCTGCGGCGAGACGCTCTACCTCTCCCAGGAGGACGAGTGGCTGCCGAACACCTGCCTGAAGCCCTGCCAGCGGAACGCGGATTGCCCGGTGAACCCCGGCGTCAACCAGGGGTCACCGATCTGCTTCCTGACCAACCACATCATCGGCGATTACGTGACGGGGGCCTGCCAGTGGGTGGGTCTCACGAAGGCGCAACTGCCGAACGTGATCCGGACGTTCGGTGATCCCGATTTCGATCCGCAGCAGCATTTCTGTGACTCCGGGTACTCGCTGGTGCTCAACCCCTCGCAGGAGAACATCTGCTCGCGGGGCTGCATCACCAACGACGATTGCGCCCCCCCTTACCCCACCTGCGGCAACCTGAACGCGACCAATCCAAGCATGATCGGGAGCACGCCGCTCAAGGCTTGCACCAAGTAAACGAGGCTTGACAGGGGGCAGTCTTCCCGCGAGAAAGCGTGGAATGGCCCACGGCGCGCACCACGAAGAGCACGATGCCCACGATGCCCACGAAGAGCATCATGAGCCCCCTCCCCCGGAAGAGCCCCAGTCCCCCTGGTGGTTGCCGCTGCTGGGGGCCATCCTGTTTGTCTCCGGTGGCGTTGCCTTCCTGATCTTCAACATCGAGCCCACCGAGGCGAAGAAGGCCGAGCCAGAGAAGCCAGAGGCACGCCCGGCGCAGACCGCCCCGGCGCAGACCGCCGCCCCTGCACCCGAGCCTGGCCGCGCCCCGGTGCCGCGCCCGGCGCTCTCGGCGCTCCCCGGGCTCCGTCGCGCCCTCGACGCCAACCCGCGCTGATCTGCGCTCGCACGGGGCGCGAGGGTCAGCCCCGGGTCGCCTCGTGGTAGAGCTGTGCAAGCCTGGGCAGCGGTCGACCGAGCGCGCCCTCCACCCAGGCGCAGGCCTGCTCTGCCCTGGCGTGGGTGCTTGATTCGTAGTGAGGCCTCCGGAGCCAGTCGAGGGCGGTCTGCATCAGGCGTACGGAAGGGTCATCCGCGACCACGGCGTTGATTGCATCCCCCCGGATTCGCCCTCGCAACGCCGCCATCTCGCGCCGTACCAGCGGGGGAGGGGTGGTGATGCCGCGCCGAAGCACCTGCAGCAGCACCGGGCGGACCTTGGGGGACACCTGCGCCTGGAGCTGATCGATGGCGGCGATGTACTCGCGCCACCCTGCTTCCTCGCACGGAGGGGACAGGACCAGCACGGCGCAGCCGAGGGGGATATCCGAGACAATCACCACCATGGATGTTCTCCCAGAGCAAGGCAGCTAGGTCGCTCCGGGGCGAGATGCAAGGCCGGGCGCCCTCAGGCTCCGCAGCACTTCTTGTACTTCTTGCCGCTACCGCAGGGGCAGGCGTCGTTGCGTCCCACCTTGAGATGGGCGCTCTGCACAGGGGCGGGGGGCAGAGGGGGGTTGTCCGGCGTGGCCCCGAGATCTTCCTGCCTGGACACCATGAGCAGGTCCTCGCGGCGTTCTTCTTCTTCTTCCTCGTGGATGGCGCGAGCGATCTTCTCCAGGCTTCGCTCGAAGTTTCGCGCCTCTCGCCGGCGGCCGGTCGCCTTGTAGCGCTCGATGAGGCACGAGAGCGCCAGGTACTGGACGTCCAGATCGGGCTCTTGCCGTAGCTGGTGGGCGAGCTGCTCGGCCTGGGCCCCTCGACCCAGCAGCACCAGCGGCTCCAGGCAGGTCGCGAGGTTGGAGGCGCGCCGCTCCTCATCCTCGTCGGCGCTCATCTCGTCGAAGAGGGCGAGGGCTTCCTCCGGGCGGTTCAGGTGCACCAGAGATTCCATACGGAAGGGGCGGTACTCGGGGAAGAGCTCGGGGAGCTTCTCCATCCGGTCGATGAGGTCGAGGGCCTCCCGGTGGCGCTTCTGCTCGAGGAGCTCGGCGAGGAGCTCATCGACCCAGTCTTCGAGGGGCTCCCCCATCTGCTGGCTCAGGGCCTCGAACTGCAGGGGGCGAGGCGCTGTCAGCTCCAGCAAGCGCATGGCTGCCGAGAGCTGCTCCTCGAAGGGCCAGGGCCCCAGCCCCTCGGGCCGATCCAGCCCGTCCCGGAGCAGGCTCGCCATGGATTCCAGATCGTCATCGAGGGGGATGATGGCCTCTTCCTCCTCGTCGTCGTCCTCACCGTCCTCCGCCGAGATCTCCCAGAACTCTTCGTACGGGTAGGTCACGGCCGGGTCTGCGTCGGTGATCTCGGTCACCTCGATGAGGAGATCGAAGTCACCTGATGGTAGGGAACATCCATACTGGATGGTGGTGGCCTGAGAGAGGCCCAGGCCGCCGAGGAGGGCGCGCTGGGCCTCGGGGGGGTTGAAGAGCAAGGGGGGGTCCTGGGTGAACAGGAGGAACTGAAAGACGTCGCAGGGGGGCTGGGCCAGGGCGGCGAGGATGACCTGGTGTAGCTCGGCGAGCGAGGAGGAGGCGAGGACGTGGAGGCAGGCCTCGGTGCCATGAAGGGGGTGCGAGAGGAGGAGCTGGTAGACCTCCTGGTCGAGGGGGCGCGAGGAGCCGGAGGGGCGGTGCCGGTGCCTGGGGGAGGAGCGCATGAGGCGTTGCTATGGCGCCGCGTCCTGGCGGCAACAAGCGTGAACTCGGGGCACAGCGCCCGGCGCAGCGGAGGCACAGCGGGGGCCGCAGGCGCACATCGGAGGGGAGAAAACCCCGGAAAAAGGGGAGGAAATGCCCGTGGTACGGGGCTCGCAGAAGAGGGGAGCAGGGCCCGTGAAGCGGGCAACAAGGAGAAGGACGATGAAGATCCAGAAGCTGTTTTTTCTCGGTGCTCTTGCCTCGCTGGTGGCCTGTAGCGGGGGGCGTGAGGTGGAGGTGAAGGGCGAGGTGAAGGCGCCGACCGGGAGCGCGGAGCAGGCGGTGCTGATCGAGTTTTACGACGTGCCCGGCGAAGGCGCGGAGGAGAAGAAGGTGGACACGCTCTCGCTGGAGAAGGCGGGGGCGTTCTCGAAGAAGGTGTCGCTGGAGGGGGATCGGGTCCGTGTGTTTGCGCTGATGGACACGGACAAGGACGGGAAGTGCTCGGCGGGGGAGGCGTGGGCCACGAGGGATGTGAGCATCCAGGAGGATGATACGGTGGCTGCGGCGGCGGTGCTGGAGCTGAAGGCGACGGCCTGCCCGCGGTGAGCGAGGGGTGGTTCAGGGGGAGACGAGGGAGGCTTCCATGGCGCCGCAGCTGGGGTGGAGGACGCCGCCGCGAGCCTGCTTGCCGTCCTCGCTGAAGACGAGGCGGAAGGGGATCGCCACGTAGCGGGGGGGGCGGGTGATCCACTCGACGGGCTCGAAGGTGACCTCGCCGTCGGAGGCCATGCGGCCCTCGACCGAGAAGGACCCCTGGGCCTCGGTGGCCTCGTGGTGGAACGAGAACACGCCGCGGACCTGGCCGTTGCGCAGGACCTCCTCGATGTGGAGGGTCATCTGGGTGTCGCCCTGGGGGCAGAAATAGTGCCCACGGAAGGCGTTCCCGGCGGCGATGCGGCCGGTGGCGTGGGGGCGGTAGCCCTGATCGGCCTTGCGGGCCAGGGGAGCGCGGTGGGGGGCCTCGGCGATCTCGACCGAGGGGGTCTCCGGGTCTTGGAGGGCCGGAGAAGGGCCACAGGCCGCCAGCACCAGGGGGAACAGCATCCAGGAAGCAGCGCGCATGAGGCCAACGATAGCGCAGCCTGGCCCCCGGCGCCGCTGGATGGAACCGGCGGGCCGCTGCCTCGTGTAAGCAGCCCACGGGCACCATGCAGGAGGTC
>JALOQB010000116.1 GCA_025453595.1 Polyangiaceae bacterium | reverse complement strand
AGCCTCCTCCTCCCGCTCCACCCCCGCCTCCCTCCGCCCCCTCGCAGGCCGTCGCTCCCCCGCCCAGCACCGACATGATCCTCATCCCAGGCGGCTCCTTCACCCTGGGTAGCTCCACCAGGCCCGCCGAACCCAACGAGGGCCCCGTCCTCTCCCTCACCCTCCCGCCCTTCAGGATCGATCGCACCGAGGTCCCCGTCGGTGTCTATCGCCAGTGCGTCCTCGACCACCGCTGCCCCCCGCCCGCTCCCCCTTCTTCCAGGCGCTGCACCTGGGGCCTCGGCAACAACGACCTCCCCATCAACTGCGTCTCCCACCAGGAGGCCCTCCAGTTCTGCCTCGCCCACGGCAAGCGCCTCCCCTCCGAGGCCGAGTGGGAGCTCGCTGCGCGCGGCTTTTCCTCTGCTCCCTTCCCCTGGGGTCAAGAGAAACCCTCCTGCGATCGAGCGATCTCCCGCAAGGGAAATTCAGCCTCGGATGGCTGCGTCGAGGGCCCCGCTCCGGTGGGGGAGCGAGCCCGCGGCAAGAGCCCCTTCGGGGTGCTCGACCTGGCAGGCAACGTCGAGGAATGGGTCGCGGACGGGTACGACGATCGGCTGCCTCCGGCGGAGCGCCCCACGGCGAGCTGGGTGCTGCGCGGAGGGAGCTGGGCTTCGCCGTGGAATCACCTGCGGGTCACCCACCGGAGCTGGGCGTCCTCGGCCGAGCGAGGCCCCACCGTGGGCTTCCGCTGCGCGGCCACCCCCCCGCTGTGAGCGGGGCCATCACCCGGCGACCACATCGAAGCGGATCTGGGCTGGCCCCACGGTGATCACATCGCCAGGCCGGAGGAAGTGGCGCTGGATGCGCTGGCCGTTGACGAAGAGACCGTTGCGAGCGCCGGCGTCCTCGAGCCAGCACCCTTGTTCGTCGGTCCGGAGGGTGGCGTGGCGCGAGGACACCATCGGGTCCGCGAGCATCAGCTGGTTGCCCGGGGAGCGACCGATGGAGATGACGCCCGGGCGCAGCGGGAGCTGGGTCCCGGCGGCAGGCCCCGACACCACCACCAGGAGACCGGTCCAGCCCTGGCCCTGGGGGACCACGGTCCCCCCCGGTACAAAGCCGCCGGGCGGCCTCTGCGGAGAGGGCGGGGCCGGCTGGTAGGGAGGCTGGAACGACGGAGCCACGGGGCCCGGGGGCGGGGTGGGGGGTATATAAGAACCCACCGGTCGCTGGGGAGCGCGGCGGGACCCTCGGAGCAGGGAGATGGCCAGGTAGACGAGGCCACCGACGAGCACCAGGCCGCCGATGGCCATCAGGGCCAGCACCGCCAGGACGGTGCGGAAGGCCGAGGAGCCGTCGCTGTCCTCGTCCTCGTCGGGGGCAACGGGCGTGGAGGGAGGCGCGGAGGTGGGCGTGGAGGTGGGCGTGGAGGTGGGGCGCGTGGAGGGAGGAGCGAGGGTGGGGGTGGGGAGCGGGGTCGGGACCGCGGCGACCGCCTGGCCTGGATCGCCCATGTCGAGGTAGCCGTGGCCGTAGTCGTTGTCCGGGCCCGGGGAGCCCAGGTCCCTGGAGCGCGACAGGAGGAACTGGACGACCTGATCCCGGGAGTACTGGGGGAAGCGGCTCCAGACGAGGGCGGCGGCGCCGGAGACATGGGGCGCCGCGGCGGAGGTGCCCGCGAAGTTGCCCTTGTAGACCACGCTGCTGACCTCGGTGGGGGCCGAGATCTCGGGCTTGAGGCGCCCATCTTCCGTGGGGCCCCGGCTGCTGTAAGCGGTGACCTTGCTGCTGTTCCAGGAGACCGCGCCCACCGCGAGGGCGCCCGCCGCGTCGGCCGGTTGCCCGAGGCTGCCGGAGGGGTTGAGGAACTCGATGGACCCGGCGTTGTGGATGTTGAGGATGAAGCTGGTGGCCTTGACGCCGTTGTTGCCGCGGATCCCCACGTAGTACTGCTGCCCTGGGCGCAGCCGTGCGGAGACGGTCTCCATGGGCTGGCGGATGGTGGTGTTGCGGTTGGTGGAACGCCCGATCTCCTTCATCGACGCGTCGAAGAGGTGGAGGTCGTAGTCGGAGATGAGCGCGTTGTCCCACTGGTGCCAGATGAGGGTCACCTTGATCGAGCCGTCGACGGTCTTGGTGCGGAACCCCATGGCGGTCTTGCCCGACGCGAAGGAGTGCCAGCCCTGGACCCCCGCGAGCTGACCGCGGTGGAAGGTGCGCCCGTCGTTGCCGGCGGCGTTGACCCAGAGGATGCCCTGCCTGGCGAGCCGGTTGATGCGATCCTGGGAGCGCCCGGTGCCGTTGCGTCGGCCGTAGATGCCGCCGGCCGAGTAGGAGATGATCTTCACCCCCTGGTTGACCAGCCACTGGATGGCGGCGTCATCGTTGCCCAGGGAGCAGGCCAGGTAGAGCTGGGCGTCGGGGGCCATCGCGTGGACGATCTCGGCCGCCGCGGGGCCGTGGAGGCCCTCGTCATCGATGCTGTTGCCCTGGGCGTTGACGCACCCTCCCAGGAAGACAGGGGTATTCTTCGGGAGGACGGTCCCGAGGAAGCGAGAAGATTTCGAGATCTCCGGGTCGAGGACGCCGACCTTGATACCGGCGCCCTTGAACCCTGCCGCATGCCACCGGTCAGCGCGCGTGGCCCGTACGCCATCCGCCGGCCGGTTCGAGCCAAAAGGGCTCTGGTTCTTCTCCGGTCGCTCCATCGGCAGCACGCCGCGCACGTTCTTGAGGTTGGCGACCTTCTCGATGAGCTGCTCCGGAGGGCGGCCGCTGCGGGCCTCTTCCTCCACCACGGACCAGGGCACCTGCACGTCGATCTGGCTGTCCCCGCGCCCGACGATCTGGGCCTTGAGCTCCTGCAGCGACGCCTCCAGCTCGGCGGTCTCGTCGTTCTCGGTGAGCACCGTGAGGGTGATGTCGTCGGCCCCGTTCATGAACCCTCGCTCCCTGGCGAAGGTCTTGGCCTTCTCGATCCCCCCCGAGGAGTAGGCCTCTGCAAACTCCTTGATGACGCTGCCGACCTTGGGATCCTCGGCCAGCTTCTTCAGCTGCGGGTGCTTGCTCCCGAGCTCTTCCAGCGCAGGGGCGATGCTCGCCGAGGCTGGCGGTGTGGGCCACGCTCGGGGCGGGCGCAGGGTCTTCCGGTAGAGCGTGTAGCCGCCCCCCAGCAACCCGACGCCCAGGGCCACCCCGGAGAGCGCCAGCAGCGTTCGTTTGTCCACGGGCATGGCCCCATCCTAGCCCGGATCGCCCCCGCTTCCACCGCCTCGCGCGGTCAACCCTCCGGCGGATCCCGGTACGTGACCACCACGCCGCGGTAGGTCCGCAGATCGGTCTCGCCCGGGCGCCGCGCCACCACGTAGCCCGGCAGCACCGGCACCTTCCCCATGCCCCCCGGCGTGTCGACGATGTACTTCGGCAGCGCGATCCCGGTCAGCCGCCCCTGCAGCGCTTCCATGAGCGCGAGCCCCCGGTCGATCGAGGTCCGCAGGTGCCCTGTGCCCTTCACCGGGTCGGCCTGCAGCAGATAATAGGGCCTCACCCTCGCCCGGATCAGGCCCCGGAACAGCCGCTCCAGCGTACCCGCGTCGTCGTTGATCCCCCGCAGGAGCACCGTCTGGTTCATCACCGGGAACCCCCCGTCCGCCAGCCGTCGGCACGCCTCCAGCGCCTCCGGGCTCAGCTCTTTCGGGTGGTTGAAGTGCGTCATCACCCAGAGCGGATGCAGCGGCCTCAGCGCCTCGATCAGCTCGCCGGTCACCCGCTGCGGCAGCGTCACCGGCACCCGGGTGGCGATCCGGATGGTGTCCAGATGTTCCATACGACGGAGGCGCTGGAGGACGGCGACGAGGCGCTCGGTGGCCATGGCCATGGGGTCGCCGCCGGAGACGATGACGTCGCGGATCTGGGGGTGAGATTCGAGGTACTGGAAGGCCGGCTCGAGGCGGTCGAGGCTGCGGGCGCCGCCGCCGTCGCCGACCATGCGGGAGCGGGTGCAGAAGCGGCAGTAGACGGCGCAGCGATCGGTGACGAGGAGGAGGGCCCGATCGGGGTAGCGCTGGACCAGCTCGGGGGCGACCTCGTGGGCCACCTCGCCCAGCGGATCTTCCATATCCCCGGGGCTGACCTGGGCCTCCTCGGCCCTGGGGACGCACTGGAGGCGCACCGGGCAGGCGGGGTCGTGGGGGTCGCAGAGGGAGAGGTAGTAGGGGGTGATGGAGATGGGGAGGCCCTGCTCCTGGGCCCGGCGTGCGCCCTCGCGCTCCTCGGGGGTGAGGCGGAGGGAGGTCTCCAGGGCCTCGACGGAGGTGATGGCGTGGCGGATCTGCCACCTCCAGTCGGAGGGGTTGGCCTCAGCGACGGGGAGCAGAGGAAGACGGGGCTGCGCTTGCATGGGGGGCTTCGGTGGTGGACCCGGGGACCTGCACCTGGCCCAGGGCGTTCTCGTCGATCACCAGGGGGAATTTCTTCTTCAATTCTTCTTCCAGCTCCCGCTCCCGGGCCTCGATCTTCTGCTGGATCAGCCGGCCCCGGATGGGGCGCTCGGCCTCGGCAAAGGAGCGCTCGTGGGCGGCGGTCCGGCCGGCGAGCTTGATGAGGTAAAAGCGGTCTCCGGCGGGGACGACCCGGTCGAGCACGGTGCCGATCTCGCCCTTGATCTCGAAGAGGGCGGCGCGCACCTCCGGGGGCACGCTGGGGTTGCCGCCGCGGGGGTCGTCCGGCGCGCTGACGATGCCCAGATCGCCGGCGGTCTCGACGGGGGAGGCGGGCGGCGGTTTCGACCCTTCGAGGTACTTGAGGGCGAGCTTGCCCCACTCGGTCGGGTTCGCCTTCCTCGCCTCGGGCAGCAGCTTCTCGGCCTCCTCCTTGCTCTTGAGCACGATGGCGGACACCCGGCGCCGCTCCGGCTCCCTGTACTCGGCCCGGTGGGCCTCGTAGAAGGCGCGTACCTCCGCGACCGGGAGGTCGGCCAGGGAAGGGAGGCTCTGGCGCGCCTCCGCCAGCAGCGCGTCCCGCAGCACCTGGCGGGTGGCCTCCTCGACCTCCGGGGATTTGTCCAGCCCCCGGCGCCTGGCCTCGATGGCCAGCAGCTCGAAGTCGATCATCTCGTTGAGCAGCTCTCGACGCTTCTCCGGGGCCTGGTACCGCATCCGATCGAACTCGTTCATGCGCTCCAGGGCGGCGGCGTAGTCCCCGAGGGTGATGGTGCGATCCCCGACCCGGGCGAGGACCCGCGCCGCGTCCTCGGCGGTCAGGTTCCCGGGGCCGAGGGTGGCGGCGTTGATCTGCTTGGCGCGCTCTTCCAGGGACTTCGAGTTGCACCCGCCCGCAAGGACCATCGCCAGGGCAAGGGGCATCAGCCGTCGAGACATGGGCAAGCCCATACAACAGCCTCCCCGTGCCCGCTACGCCCCCCCGCTTTCGCGCGCCGCGGCGCGGCGGCAGGGGCGCCCCTTGCGGCCCGGGGGTGGGCGAAGCACGCTGGGGCTCGCATGGATCCTCTGACCTTTGTCGAGTCCATCCGGGGCCAGTTCCCTCCGGATTTTTTCACCCAGGACCCCTCCGAACTCCTCGAATACGGCAAGGACTGGACCCGGGTGTACACGCCCGATCCCTCGGCGATTGCCTTCCCTCGTAGCACCGAGGAGGTGGCGCGCCTGCTGCGGCTTTGCCACCAGGCCGGGGTGCCGGTGGTCCCCTCCGGAGGGCGGACGGGCCTTGCCGCGGGGGCCGTGGCCGCGCGCCGCGAGCTGGTGCTGTCGCTGAGCCGCATGCGACGGATGGATCCGGTCGATACCCTGGGCCAGACCGTGCGCGTCCAGGCCGGCGCCGTCACCGAGGCGGTGCACCACCATTGCTCCGAGCACGGGCTCACCTGGCCGGTGGACTTCGCCTCCAAGGGGTCGAGCCAGGTGGGCGGCAACATCGCCACCAACGCCGGCGGCGTGAAGGTGATCCGGTACGGCCTGACGCGTCAGTGGGTCCTGGGGCTCCAGGTGGTGACCGCCGCGGGCGAGGTGCTGGAGCTCAACGGCGCGCTCGAGAAGAACAACACCGGCTTTGACCTGCGGCAGCTCTTCATCGGCAGCGAGGGCACCCTCGGCGTCATCACCGAGGCGACCCTGAAGCTGGCCCGGCTACCGGGGGGCCAGGACGTGCTGCTGCTGGCGGTGGAGGACGTGCCCGCGGTCCTGCGCCTCTTCGAGGCCGCTCGCCGCGAGCCCTTCCAGATCTCCGCCTACGAGTTCTTCACCGACCGGTGCGCCGCCCGGGTGGAGCGCCACCGGAAGATCGCCCCGCCGCTGGCCACCAGGGCCCCCTGCTACGTGCTGCTGGAGCTGGAGAAGGGGGTCGATTATAACCTGGACCAGTGGCTCTCCACCCTCTTCGAGCGCGAGCTTATCCTGGACGGCACCATGGCCCAGACCTCGTCCCAGGGGGCCCAGCTCTGGGCCCTGCGAGAGGGGATCTCGGAGAGCCTGTCGGCCACGGGGCTTCCCCACAAGAACGACGTCTCGCTGCCCATCGCCGGGCTATCGGCCTTCTGCGCCGAGTTTGGCCGGGTCTTCGAGGAGCGCTACCCGGGCTGGGAGATCTGCCTGTTTGGCCACATCGGCGACGGCAATCTGCACATCAACGTGATGAAGCCGGAGGGCATGGAGAAGGCCGAGTTCCTGGCCCAGACCTCGAAGGCTGACCGGGACCTGTTCGAGCTGGTGCGGCAGCACCGCGGGAGCATCTCGGCGGAGCACGGGGTGGGTCTGCTGAAGAAGCCCTACCTGGGGTACTCGCGGGCGCCGGAAGAGCTGGCGGTGCTGCGGGCCGTGAAGCAGGCGCTCGACCCGAAGAACATCCTGAACCCTGGCAAGATCTTCGATCTCTGACGCCGGGGAGGGGGAGGGGGGTCAGTACACGACGCGGGTCTTGATGGACGTGGGCAGGGCGTCCATGTCGGAGCAGACGGCGTCGGCCACGTCCTTGTTGAGATCCATGATGAGGTAGCCGATATCCGCGTCCGTCGACAGCAGCTGGCCCTGGATGTTGGCGCCCCGATCGGACACGATCTTGTTCACGTCCCGGAGCACGCCAGGGACGTTCCGGTGCACGTTCATGATCCGGTGCGTGTTGCCGGAGCGTGGCAGCTCGACCTGGGGGAAGTTCACCGAGCTTGTGGTCGTCCCCTGGGTGGCGAAGCGCAGGATGCTGGTGGCGACCTCGCGGCCGATGGCCTCCTGGGCCTCGGCGGTGGACCCGCCGATGTGGGGGGTCAGCAGCACGTTGGGCAGGCCCCGCAGGGGGCACTCGAAGCCCGCCCCGTTGGACTCGGGCTCTTCCGGGTACACGTCGACGGCGGCCCCGGCGAGGTGGCCGCTCCGGATCGCCTCCGCCAGGTCAGGGATCTGCACGACGGTGCCCCGGCTGGCGTTCAGCAGGTAGCTGCCCTGGCGCATGCGGGCCAGCTCGGCGGCGCCGATCATGTTCCTGGTCTGGGGGGTCTCGGGGACGTGCAGGGTGACAAAGTCAGACTCGGAGAGCAGCGCGTCGAGGGCCGGGCAGGAGCGGTTGTTGCCCATCGGCAGCTTGGTCTGGATATCGTAGAAAATAACCCGCATCCCCATGGACTCGGCGAGCACGCCGAGCTGGCTGCCGATGTGGCCATAGCCCACGATCCCCAGCGTCTTGCCGCGGATCTCGTAGCACTGGGCCGCGGTCTTCTTCCAGTGGCCCGAGTGGACCTCCCGGCTCCTGTCCCCGATCTGGCGCGCCAGCACGATGATCTCGGCGATGATCATCTCGGCCACGCTGCGGGTGTTGCTGAAGGGGGCGTTGAAGACCGGGATCCCGTGGAGGTTGGCGTCCGCGAGCGCCACCTGGTTGGTGCCGATGCAGAAGCAGCCGACGCTGAGCAGGTGAGGGGCGGCCTCGATGACCTCCCGGGTGACCTGGGTCTTGCTGCGAATACCGAGGATATCAACCCCCTGGAGCTTGCTCTTCAGCTCCTCCCCCTTGAGCGCCTGGCTCATCCCCTCGACCTCGAAACCACCGGCCCGGAGCAGGTCATGGGCGGCGGGGTGGATGTTCTCCAGGAGCAAAATTTTCATTTTCTTGGACATGATAGTGGCAAGGGGCTTAGCGCGTACCTTGCCTCCTGTCAGCACCCCATTCGCAGCGGGCAACCCCCCTGAGCGGTTGTCAGCCAGAGGGGGGGCCGGCACCATGGCTGAATGACGGCTCTTTCCGATCTACTCCGTCCTTTTGATCCGGATCGATTCAGGGATCTTCATCGGGAAAAGATCCCTGCCAGCCGGGAGACCAGCGCGACCTGCTTCGAGCACCTGCGGCAGCTCGTGAGCTTCGAGAAGCTCACCTGAACTGGTGCACCGGGCCAGCAACCTCTCGGTGTGATTTCGATCCCGCGATGGCACGCTCCAGACCATCGCGACCACCCAGGCTCGAAGAGCAGGGGATCCCCCCGAAGCAGGCCCGCTCGGTGCTGGACGCGCTGTGGGAGGGGGGCGTGGTGCTAACGGGCCGCCCCGCCAGCGCGACCCCCTGAGCGAGCGGCTCACTTCCAGCGAGCGAGGGTCTCCTGGCCGAGCTTCTTGAGCGCGTCGTCGGTCTCGACCTTGAGGCGCGTCTCGATGGCCTGGCGCGCGGCGGGGGTCTTGATGTCCGCGAGGGAGCGGAGGGCAACCTCGCGGGTGTTGCGATCCTTGTGCTCGAGCATCTTCGACACCAGGGGGGTGGCGTCGGCCCCGAAGGCGAAGGCGTAGGCCTTGATCGAGGGGCGCCTCAGCACCTCATCGAGGGGGTCCTGGTTGATGAGCGCCTCGAGGGCCTTGCGGGTGTCGGGGCGCGGGTAGTGGCTCATCGCGGCGGCGGCGTTGGCGCGGTGGCGGAGCTTGGCGGCCCCGTCCCGGGCGATCTCGTCGAGGACCGCGACGACCTGGTCGTCGGTGCCAGCGCGGAGGAACTCCTCGCGGCTGGGGATGTGCTCGATGCCGCCGAGCAGCACCATGACCTTCTGCTTCACGTCGGCGGCGGAGGCCTGGGGGGCCTGCGGGGACGCGGTGGACGGGCCCGCGGGGCCCGCGGGGCCGACCTGGGCGGGGGCCGGGTCGCTGGCCTGGACCTGCTTGGTCGGGGTCTGGACGTGCTCGGGAGCAGGGTGAACCTGGGGGTCCACGCAGGCCGCGAGCGAGGAGGCCGTCGCGAGCCCGAGGATGGCGAAGAGGGTGGTACGCATGGAGGAACCTCGGGGAGACATCAGTGGGAGACCAGGGGGTTACGCATCAGCACGAACTGCTGATCGATGGTGAAGGTCTTGTTGGGCGGGCCGTCGACGAGCCAGAACATCATGTTGCTGGTCCCGGCGCTGGCGCACTCGACGTGGTCGACGCGGCCGTCGAAGTTGTTGTCGAACTGGGACGCCGGGCACTCGGGCGTGTCGTCGAGGGGGTCAAAAGCCTTGCCCGAGGCCTCGGTCGGGTGGAACAGGCCCAGGTAGTGGCCCCCCTCGTGGGCCATGACGATGCCCAGGCTCTCGGCGTCGTCCTTGAGCAGCCCGTAGGCCACCGAGACGCCCGCGTTGGCCACACCCTGGAGGCCCGGAGAGCCCGGGATACCGCCCGAGATGCCCAGGACGCCGGCGCCCCCCTTGAAGGCGTACTGGTCGATGAAGAAGAAGTTCAGCCCCGAGACCGGCGGGTTGTTGGCCAGCGCGTAGAGCCCCGACAGCTCGCTCCGGTCGTCGATGACCGCGTAGGAGGACGAGCCCGGCAGGTCGATGTACGAGGAGTCATCGACGGTGAGGGTGATGCCGATCTGCGCGTACGAATCCTTGACCTTGGTCACCGCCTGCTGGAACACCGGGTCGCTCTTGGCGCTCGTCGCGTTGAAGGTGTTGCCCTCGGTGAAGTAGAACACCATCGGCATCGTCCCCTTGTCGAGGATGCCGGAGCCCTGCTTGTAGATCACATCCACCTTCAGGGTGGTCGGCCCCGTGGCCCCCATCTCGAAGCTGTAGGAGCCCCCTGGCATCGTGAGGCGGGGCGAGTTGGGGTAGAGGCCCGAGTAAGAAACGTTCGGCAGGCCGACGGTCTTGTACTGGGTCTTCAGCGGGTTGAAGTAGTCGTACACGACGCCCGCCGGGGTCGACACCGAGACCGGGACCACCACGTCCACCGGCGTCGTCGGCGTCGCCACCACCGTGAACGAGAGCGTGTTCTCCGGCAGCGTGAACGACACCGTCTGGAAGTTCACGTCGTCGACGCTGATCGTGCCCAGATCCTGCTTCGACACCTGGAACGTCACGTTCGGCTTGCTCGCCACGCAGAGGCCCGTGGGGTCGCAGACAAAGCCCTCGCCGCAGGGGAAGTTCTTGCAGTTCGGCACGCAGGCGCCGGTGCTGTCGTTCGCCTGGAAATCTGCCCCCGCGTCCGCCGAGCAGACGTACCCGTCCCGGCAGTCCACCGACGTCTTGCACTTGCCGAAGCACACGTACTCGATCCCCGCCCCGAAATCGGCCGCGAAGCAGTTGGTGTTGCTCAGCCCCGGGCACTCCTCCTTCACGCTCGCCTCGCTGCAGTTCGAGCTGCACATACCCCCCGGGTACGTCGGCGCCTCGAAGCAGTAATTCCCGTCGCCCTGGCACTGATCGTTGGTGCCGCAAGCATCGCCCGGCTTGCCCTTCTTCGTCGGGTCCTCCTTGCAGAGCCCGTCGTTCGCGTCGCACCGCTCGAGCGAGCCGCAGTCGTCGTCGCTCTTGCACGCCGGGAAGCACACCTTGTCGCTCGTCCCTGGCACCTCCCGGCAGGCGTAGCCCGCACGGCAGTCTTCCTTCGTGGCGCAGGAGTCCAGGCAGATCGCCGCCGCCTCCACGATCTGCACGCAGACCGCACCCTGCGGGCAGGGATCTCCCTCTGTCAGCACGTCCCCCGAGCACGCCTTCGAGCAATACCCGTCCGGGTAGATGGTGGGGTCAAGACAGACACCGCCCGGGCACTGGTTGCTCTGGGCACAGGTGGCGCCGACCGGCAGGGGTGGGTCTCCCGAACCTGCCGAGCCCGCGGAGCCTGCATCGCCCGCGGCCCCGGCCGTCCCTGCATCGCCGCCTGCGCCCGCGTCGCCGCCTGCGCCCGCGTCACCGGCAGACCCTGCCGAGCCCGCGGCCCCCGCGTCGGAGCCTGCGGCCCCGGAGGAGCCAGCCGCCGAGGTGCCCCCGCTGCCGCCCGTGGTGCCGGTCTCTTTCTCCTCGACCGGGACGCAGGCCGCCGCGCTGCCGAGGACCAGCAGCCCCAGGAGGCCCCGGAGCTGGGAAGGGAGGCGCCGGAGAACCCCGGTTCGCCCTGGATGAAGCTTCATGCTCGTTCCCTCTCACGAAAAGGTTTGCAACCGATGAACCGTTGGCCACGCGGGTGGCCAGCCGCCCCTTGTACGCACGGGTGTCACGGCATCTGCCCGCGGGGGTTCAAGATTTTGCGAGCCCCTTTTCCCGCAGGTACGCGTTGGTGAAGATCGCCCCCTTGTCGTAGCTCTCGCGGATCTGCTTCTCGATGAAGCTCTCGAAGAGGCCGCCGATGCCGAAGAGATCGACCTTGATCTCGATGGATGCCAGGCGCTCGATGCCGGTGGGTGTAGGGGACATCCGGACCTCGCCGGAGATGGAGATCTTGTCGGCCATCTTGTGGGGGATCAGCCGGAACGACCAGCGGCGTGCGGCGGCGTCAAAGCGACCCTCCTCGATGGAGGTGGGCTCCCCCAGCAGCTTCTGCACCGGGGCCGGCATCTGCGCCTTGGGCTGGGTCTTCACCCGGCGCGTCCGGTCGCCGCTGGGGAGTTCCTTGAGCTCGAGGGGCTCGTAGACCGCGAAATCGAGGCCCTCGCGGAACAGCCTTCGGTTGTACTCCTCGTCGAAGAAGAGCTTTTGCCAGAAGGTGTCTTCGTCGCACACAAACCCGTGCTTCATCTCGAATTTCATCGAAACTTTGCCCTTCCTGTCGAGGCCAAGGCCCCCGCTGCCGACAGACGGTACCAACACCCTGCCACCTTCGCCACCCCCCACGCGGGTCGTTTTGCTAGGGTGAACCGATGACAACGGCGGTAGCGTTCATCACCGGGGCCTCGTCCGGGATAGGCCACGCGCTCGGCCTCGAGTACGCGCGGCGTGGCTTCGATGTGGTCATCCTGGCGCGGCGCCTGGACCGGCTCGAGCAGCTCTCCCTCGAGATCGAGCGGCTGGGGCGCAGGTCCCTCGCGGTGGCCGGGGACGTGGGGGTCGACGGCGATCTCGAGGGCGCCGTCGCCCGGGCTCAGGAGCGCTTCGGGCGCATCGACGTGGCCATCGCCAACGCGGGGATCTCCATCGCCGCCCCCTTCCCCGAGCTCTCGCTGGAGGATCACCGCAAGGTCTTCGAGATCAACGTCTTCGGCGTGATCCGGACCGCGCAGGCCTGCTTCCCGGCGCTCGCGGCGGCCCGGGGGGGCTTCGCAGCCATCGGCAGCGTCAACGGCTTCGTGGGGCTGCCCGGCTCGTCGCCCTACGTGGCCAGCAAGTTCGCGGTGCGCGGGCTCTGCGAGTCCCTGGTCCACGATTTCCTCCCCCACGGCGTCTCGGTCACCCACATCGCCCCGGGCTTTGTCGAGAGCGAGATCCGGCTCGTGGACAACGCCGGCAAGCTCCGCGAGGAGCGCCAGGATCCGATCCCGTCCTGGCTGGTGATGCCCGCCGAGACCGCCGCCCGTCAGATCGCCGACGCCATCGCCGCGCGCCGCCGCGAGGCCGTCATCACCCTCCACGGCAAGGTCGCCGCCTCCCTCGCGCGCCACGCCCCCGAGGCCACCAGCCGCATCATCCGCCTCGCCGGGGCCCGGGCCCGCCGCGACAAGCGCTTACCCGTCGCGGGCCTCGTCCCCGGCCCCGCGCCACAGCAGCAGCGCCGCAACCCCGTACAGCGCCGCCGCCACCAGCAGCAGCGCCCGGAACCCGGTGAGCATCGCGGCCATCACCGCCACCAGCGAGGTGAGCACCGAGGCGAAGCCGTTGAGCCCCAGCCCGAACGCCATCGCCCCGCGCCCTCGCCGCTGCTCCACCTGCGCCAGCCCCACCGGGAACGGCACCCCCATCGCGGCCCCCAGCGGCAGCAACACCAGCCCCAGCACCAGCCCCCGGACCGCCAGCGGCTGCACCAGCAGCGCCCCCACCAGCCCCGGGAGCACCAGCTCCAGGAGCAGCAGCCATGCCCCGATGAACCCCGCCGCCAGCCCCACGGCGCGCTGCGGGCGGGCCCCCAGCCGCGTCGGGCCCGTGAGCGCCGCCCCCAGCCCGGACCCGAGCAGCAGCGCGCACAGCGTCACCGAGACCGAGTAGGTCGGGTGCCCCAGCAGCAGCACCGTCCGCTGGATCAGCGTCAGCTCGACCAGCATGTACGCCGCCCCCAGGGCGCCGAAGTAAGGCAACGGCCACCCGCCCACCGGCAACGCCGCCCCACGGCGCCGCGCCAGCGCCAGCGGGGCCAGCGTCAGCAGCGCCGTCATCCCCATGAAGACCAGCACCAGGCGCAGGTGCCCCAGGAGCCCCGCCGCAAAGAAGTTTCGATCCCCCAGCTCGAGGACGTGGGGCCAGTCCCCCGCCTTGAGGAACTGGAAGAAGAAGGGACGGTCGTCCGTCGTCGGGCTGTAGTCCAGCGGCTGCGCGTCCAGCCACCGCCGCAGCCCCGCCTGATCCCCCCGCTCGACCAGCCCCAGCACCGCCTGGAACGGGCTCTGCGGGGTGAGCCCCGGCGCGTACTCCAGCGCCAGCGGCTCGTTGATCCCGAAGCCCATCGCGTCCCACATCGGCAGCTCCACCCGGGAGCCCTCTCGCGTCGCCTTCATCGCCCCGCGCAGCCGCTCCAGGTCCTCGGGCCCCAGGGGCCGACGCGACGCCACGATGCCGTAGCAGATGCCCTGGCGCACCACCAGGAAGTGCCGCGACAGCTCGGTCACCCCCAGCTCTCGCAGCGCCATCGCCTCGCTCAGCACCGCCCGTAGCGGCTCCGGTCCGAAGCGGATCAGCGCCAGCACCCCGTCGTCCTCCAGCAGCCGCAGGTACCGGCGGAACGCATCTACCGTGTACAGGTAGCTCTCGCTGAACATGAAGGCGCCGCCGCCGCCCGCCGAGTACGTGTCCGCGCCGCTCATCTGGATGAACGGCCACCGCTCCCCGCGCCGCTCGGCCTCCTCCAGAAAGCTGCGCCCGTCCGCATGCACCACCCGCACCCCGGGCCTCGAAAGCACGTCGCCCTGGAAGCCCCCGAACCGGTTCTTCGAGGCCTCGATCATCGTCCCGTTGATCTCGACCGCGGTCACCAGCCGGGCCCCGTGGTGCAGCGCCGTCACCACGTCCACGCCTCCCCCCACCCCCACCACCAGCGCTCGCTCCGGCCTCGGGTACACCAGGTACCCGGCCCCGTAGACCGAACGCTCCGCCCAGGCGCTCCGGGCGTCCTCGTTCTCCCCGAACGCGATCAAAATGCTCCCGGCACCCCCGTCCTGCGTCAGCAGCTTGATCGGCACCTCCCGGTTGAGGGTGCCAAATGACCCTGGAAAGGAGTAGACTTCGACCCTGGATACCGGATCCCAGCCTGCAAATTCGCGGCGAGGCTGGAAGGTACGGGGGGCCTCCGGGTGGGTCTTGAGGAAGGTCCTGGTGGCGAGGCCCAGCAGGTCGTTGGGGTCCGGCCGGAAGACCAGCCAGCGGGGCGCGGTGGCGGCCAGCGGCACGGAGAGCACCGCAAGGACCAGGGCCCCCTGGCGCAGGCGCGAGGGGCCCGCGACCAGGGCCGCGGTGAGCAGGGCCAGGGCGGCGAGGGCCACCAGCTCGGCCTCGAGGCCGACGACGCGCAGCAGGGGGTAGATGGCGAAGCAGCCCAGGGCCGAGCCGACGAGGTTGGCGGCGTAGGTGCGGTGCAGCGCGGGGCCGCTGCTGGCGAGGAGCAACGCGAGGGCGTACCCCCCCGGGAGGTAGGGGAGGGCGGCCAGGGCCAGGATAGGTACGCCGCGCAGCAGCAGCGAGAGGAAGCCGTCCGCGGCGAAGGAGGGGGTGGTCAGCGCGAGGCCGAGGGAGGAGAGCAGCACCGCGCCGGCCAGCGCCACGCAGGCGCGAGCGACGCGGGGGCCCACGTCGCCCTCGGCGAGGGAAGGCCGCAGGGCGACGCGCAGGGAGGCGCCCCCGAGCCCCGCCATGGCGATGCTGATGGCGCCGTACACGAAGCGGGGGTCGATGGTGTACGAGAGCAGGCGGACGTGGGCGACCTCCAGGGCCAGCAGGGTCGCCGACAGCAGCAGCGTCGGGAGCGCCGTGGTCACGGCGGCGACCCGGCGCGCAGGGCCTCCAGCTCTTCCCAGCGCGCCATCAGCGTGGCCGCCTGCTGGCGCGCCTGATCGAGGTCTGCCAGGAGCGACTTCACGTCGCCCCCGCCGGCGTACAGATCCGGGCTGGAGAGGCTGGCCTCGAGCTGGGCCACGCGGGCCTCGGCCTCCTCGATGCGCCCCATGATCTGCTCCAGCTCGCGCTCTTCCGAGTGGGTCAGCCGCACCGTGCGCTGCACCACCCGCTCGGTCTTCTTCTGGGCCGCCTTCACCTCCGCCGCCTGGGCCGAGCGCTGCGCCTCCGCTGCCGCCCGCTGCTGGCGGTAGCTCTCGTGGTTGCCGGCGTACCGGATCACCACCCCGTCGCCCTCGAAGGCCAGGATCGCAGTGGCGACCCGGTCGAGGAAATACCGGTCGTGGGTGACCACCAGCGCGGTCCCCCCGAACTCGACCAGCATCTCTTCGAGGGCGCCCAGGGTGGCCACGTCGAGGTCGTTGGTGGGCTCGTCCAGGAGCACCAGGTTGGCCCCTTGTCGCAGCATCCGGGCCAGCGCCACCCGGGCCCGCTCCCCCCCGGACAGCGCCCCCACCTTCTGGCGCTGCTTGTGGCTGTCGAACAGGAAGCGCTCGAGGTACGCGTGGGGGGTCAGCGTGACGCCGCCGATCTCGATCCGCGGCTGATCGGCCACCACGTTGTCGAAGATCGACTTGTCGTCCTCGAGGCCGCTGCGTGCCTGATCGAAGTAGGCGAGGCGGGTGTTCTTGCCCAGCACCAGCTCGCCCGCGGAGGGCGCCAGCTGGCCGGAGATGGCCCGCAGCAGCGTGGTCTTCCCGGTGCCGTTGCGGCCCACGATGCCCACCCGCTCCCCCGCGGTCAGGGCCAGCGTCAGGCCCCGGATCAGGGGCCGCTCCCCCACCTGAAGCGAGAGATTGTGCAGCTCGAGGATGGTCTTGCCGGAGCGGGACTCCTCGATCTGGAAGGTCGCGGCCCGCTCGGCCCGCGGCCCCTGGATGGCGATGGCCGCCTCGGCCCGCTCGATGCGGGCCTTCTGCTTCGTCGTCCGCGCCTTGGGCTGCCGCCGCAGCCACTCGATCTCGCGCCGCAGGAAGTTCTGCCGGTTCGCCTCGGTGCGGGCCTCCATGGCGAGGCGCTCGGCCTTGGCTTCGAGGTAATCCTCGTAGCCCCCGTCGTAGCTGAACACCTTGCCCTGATCGAGCTCGAGGGTGCGCGTCGCCACCCGGTCGAGCAGGTACCGGTCGTGGGTGATCAGCAGCAGCGCCCCGGGGAATTCGTCCTGCAGGTAGCGCTCGAGCCAGTCGATGGTCTCGACGTCCAGGTGGTTGGTGGGCTCGTCCAGGATCGCCAGCGCCGGCCGCGCGATCAGGATCCGCGCCAGCGCCACCCGCCGCTGCTCGCCGCCGCTCATCGTCGCCACCGGATCGTCCGGCCGCGCGATGCCCAGGTGCCCCAGCAGCGCCTCCACCTGGTGCCCCCGCTCCCAGCCCCCGAGCCGCTCGACGTCGGCGGCCGCCTCCGCCTGCTGGTGCAGCAGCGCGTCCAGGTCGCCCTCGCCGCGGCCCAGCGCATCGCTCGCCTCCTCGTAGCGCCTGTTCGCCTCGTGCCAGGCCCCGAGCCCCTCGCTCACCGCCTGCCTCGCGGTCGGATCCCCCGGGAACACCGGGCTCTGATCCAGGTAAAGCACCGGCGCGTCCCGCCGCCGTGCCACCGTGCCCGTATCCGGAAGTTCTATACCCGCGAGGAGGCGGGTCAGGGTGCTCTTGCCGGAGCCGTTGAGGCCGACCAGGCCCACGCGCTCGTTCTCGTGGATGCTGAGGGAGATGTCGCCGAGGACAACCCGGGGGCCGTAGGCCTTGGAGAGGCCCTGCGCGACGAGGATCGGTGCGTCGTTCAAGGTCAACCCACGGCGAGGAGCTCGACCTCGAAGATGAGCGTCGAGTTGGGCGGGATCACGGGGGGGAAGCCCCGGGCGCCATAGCCCAGGTCCGGGGGGATGGTGAGCTTGCGCTTGCCGCCGACCTTCATGCCAGCGACCCCCTGGTCCCAGCCCTTGATGACCTGGCCCGCGCCCAGGACAAACTGGAAGGGGCGCCCCCGGTCGAGGGAGCTGTCGAACTTCTGACCGCTGGTGAGGGTGCCCGTGTAGTGCACGCTCACCTTCTTGCCAGCGACCGCCTCGGCGCCGTTGCCTACCTGCAGATCCGTGCTTTCCAACATGGGGCAAGGGGTTACACCAGCCGCGGCCCGCTCGCTACGGGGCCGACCCGCCCCCCACGCGAAGCCCACGCCGGGCGAGCCCCCAGCGCTCAGGGCGCGGCGCTCTGGAGGGCCCCGCGGAGCTGCTCCGCCATGTGGTCGGTGAAGGCCCGGACGCGGGGGGTGGCGCGCAGCTCGGGCAGGGTCAGCACCCAGAGGTCACGGCAGGCGAAGGGGTCCAGGGGGCCGAGGCGGACGAGGGCAGGGTCCGCGTCCCCCTCGACGCAGGCGAGGAACTGGACGCCCACGCCCGCGGCCACAAGCTCGTGCATCGCGGCGGCGCTCAGGTCGACCCGCAGGGCGATCGAGGCCCCCGGCGCATGCTGCGCGAGCCAGGCGTCGAGCCACTGCATGTTGAGCCGCTCGTCCCAGTGAATCCAGGGGAAGGACCCCAGGGGAGCCTCCTCGCCGATCCGGGCCACCAGCGAGCGCGCCGCGTAGGGCGCGAACTGGAGGCGCCCGACCTTGCGGCCCACGAGCCCCTCCGGCGGCTGGTTGGTGAGCCGCAGCACCACGTCAGCCTCGCGGCGCGCCAGCGAGACCGCGTCGTCGGTGGCGGTGATCGTGAGGTCCACCCCCGGGTACCGCTCCAGGAAGGAGACAAAGGCCCCGCGAAAGGCCCGGAAGACCAGCTCCATCACCGAGACCCGCAGCGCCCCGGTCCACCGGGCGTCTCGCCCCAGGATCCGCCCCTCCAGGGCCAGGGAGTCGGTCTCCATCCGCTCCGCCACCGCCACCAGATCGGCCCCCGCCTCCGTGGGCTGGAACCCCTCCGGCGTCGCGTCAAAAAGCCGGACCCCCAGGCCCTCCTCCAGCGCACGGATGCGCCTCCCGACGGTGGTGTGGCTCACCCCGAGCGCCTCGGCGGCGCCGCTGAGGGTGCCGGCCCGAGCGATGGCCAGCGCGTAACGTAGATCATCCCAGTGCACGCTCGCATCTTCGCACAGCGGGCGTTGAAATGATTCGTTGCCGGAGCTTGCTGCAGGGTGGGAAGCAGGGGACAGACAGCAAATATGTCCTGACCGGGGAGACCGCGGGGCGACAGGCGGGGACGGGGACGCGGACGGGGACGCGGGGATGCAGCAACATGGCTCGACCTCGCCATCACCGCTGCGACCACCGCCGACGTCTTCGGCTGAAGCCCATCCCCCTCGCGCGGGCCACTTGACCGGGAGACCGCGCCAGGGCTCGGGAGGGTCGCCTCCCCGCTCACGCAAGGAGACCCATCCACGTCCCCGGTCCCCGTCCCCGTCCCCGTCCTCGGTCCCCGTCCTCGGTCCCCGTCCTCGGTCCTCGTCCCCGTCCTCGGTCCCCGTGGCCGTGCGCGTGGCCGTGCGCGTGGCCGTCC
>JALOQB010000421.1 GCA_025453595.1 Polyangiaceae bacterium | reverse complement strand
AGGAGAGGGGCGGCTGCGGGTCAAGACGACCGCTTGGACCCGTTGGTCGTATCAGCTCCTGTACCCCTCCAGCATCAACCCCGTGATCGCGCCGTAGGCGTCCTTCCAGGCGGCCTCGATCTCCGGCGTCCAGGACTCCCCGGCGATCTCGGCCAGCGTCGCCAGCAGGCACTCGCCCACCCACGGGAACATCTCCGGCGCCACCTGGTACCCCTTGTGCCGCGCCCCCATCGCGTGGAGCTGCTCCTTCAGCCACGCCGCGTCCTCCACGTGGTCCACCACCGCCACGATCGCGTCCTGCAGCATCCGCTGCTGCGTCTGCGCGCTGTTGCGCCCGAACAGCGGCCTCGCCTGCGGGTAGCGATCGAACAAGATTTCATAAAACCGCGGCGTGATCTCCGGCTGCTTCTCGACCACCAGCGCCAGGCTCGTCCTCAACAATTCTGCGTTCAAGGCCATCGGAACCTCCAATCAGGTACAGCCTGGTCCTGTATCACCGTTCCGGCCCCCGGGTCCACAGAGACCAGGAGGGGTGGAGTTTGGTGAGTGGGAGGGGTAAGACAGGGGGTGGGATGCACCTGACGCAGCAGACAGACGTGGCCTTGCGCATCCTGCTTTACCTGGCGATGCACCGGGAGCAGGTGGTGTCGTCGAGCGAGATCAGCCGACGCTTTCACCTCTCGCAGGAGCACACGGCGAAGGTGGCGAAGCTGCTGGTGAAGGAGGGGCTGGTGGAGTCGCGGCGAGGGCGCTTCGGGGGGCTGTTGCTGGCCAGCGGGGCGGCAGAGCAGCGGGTGGGGCAGATGGTCCAGAGGCTGGAGCCGCTGGTGCCGCTGCCGTGCATGGAGGGCCAGGGGAGCTGCCCGATCACCGGCGGCTGCCTGCTCCAGGACGCGCTGCACGAGGCGACGCGGGCGTTCATCGAGACGCTGGACCGGTACACGCTGGAGGATCTGGCGCAGGACCGCCCCCGGCTGCTGCGGCTGCTGGCGCGTCCGAGGCAGCTCACGGGGTGAGACCGGCCCTGGAGAGGCGCCTTGCCACGGTGCATCATCGCCTGCACGATGCGAGGGATGATGAGCTGGCATCGCGTGCTCTGGTCCGTGACCCTGTGCGGCAGTTTGTGGGCCTGCGCCACGGCCAATCCCTCGGGCCCGGATGATCTGCTGGAAGGCGATCCAGGGGGCAGCGAAAGCGGTGGTGCCGGTGGCGATGCGGGTGCGGGCGGCGATGCGGGCTCCGGGGCGGGCGGCGCGGGCGGCGCGGGCGGCTCCGGCGCGGGGGGGACCGGGGGTGACGGGGGCGCAGGGCCGGCAGGGGCCGGCGGGTCCGGACCAGCGGGGACAGGGGGCGGCGCAGGCTCCGGACAGAGCGGCGCGGGTGGATCCGGAGGTTCCGGGCAGAGTGGCGCGGGTGGCGGGCCGGCGGGGAGCGGCGGGGCGGGCGGGGGCGAGCCCTTTGGCGGGAGCGCGGGGGCGGGCGGCGGGGTGAGCGGAGCGGGCGGGACGGGCGGTTCGGGAGGTTCCGGCGGGACGGGTGGGACCGGCGGGAGCGGGGGCACAGGCGGGTCGGGGACCTGCGAGGGGGTGGAGTCGAAGCAGTGCGGCGATCTGTGCTGTTCGATCCCGCCGATCTTGCCGCCGGGGACGTTGCCGGAGCTGTGTTGCCCGGGGGAGGGCGGCTGCGGCCTCTGGCTGCTCAAGAACGTGGTCTGCCTGAAGACGGACGGCTGATGGGCCAGCGGCAGGGGGGGATGTACCTGTGGGTGCTGGGGGCGATCGGGGCGGGGGTGCTGGTGGGGCACCTGGCGCCGGGCCTGGGGGTGCAGTTCAAGCCGCTGGGTGACGGTTTTTTGCGGCTGATCAAGATGCTGATCGCGCCGCTGATCTTCTCGACCATCGTGACGGGGATGGCGGGGATGGGGGATCTGCGACGGGTGGGGCGGGTGGGGGCGAAGGCGCTGCTGTACTTCGAGGGGGTGACGACGCTGGCGCTGGGGATCGGGCTGGTGGTGGTGAAGACGCTGAAGCCCGGGGCGGGGCTGCACATCGATCCGCGCTCGCTGGATGGCAAGGCGGTGGAGGGGTACACGCAGGCGGCGAAGCAGACGTCGGCGGTGGATTTTGTGCTGAACGTGATCCCGTCGAACGTGGTGGAGGCGTTTGCCCGGGGGGAGCTGCTGCAGGTGCTGCTGTTCTCGGTGCTCTTCGGGGCGGCGGCGGCGGCGCTGGGGTCCGAGGCGAGGCCGCTGGTGGAGGGGGTGGAGCGGCTGTCGCGGGTGCTGTTCCGGATCGTCGGGATGGTGATGAAGCTGGCGCCGCTGGGGGCTTTCGGGGCCATGGCGTACACGGTGGGCAAGCACGGGCTGGGGGCCCTGGTGGGGCTGGGCAAGCTGATGGGGGCCTTCTACGCCACGAGCCTGTTCTTTGTGCTGGTGGTGCTGGGGCTGATCCTGCGAGGGCTGGGGCTGCGGATCACGAGGCTGCTGCGCTACCTGGGGGAGGAGCTGGTGCTGGTGCTCGGGACCTCGTCCAGCGAGGCCGCCTTGCCGCGGCTGATGGAGAAGATGACAGGGCTCGGCTGCTCGCCGGGGGTCGTGGGCCTGGTGGTGCCGACCGGCTACTCGTTCAACCTGGACGGGACCTCGATCTACCTGACCATGGCGGCCCTGTTCATCGCCCAGGCCACCGACACGCCGCTGAGCCTGGGCCAGGAGCTGAGCATCTTGCTGGTGCTGCTGCTCACGTCCAAGGGGGCCGCGGCGGTGACCGGCGGGGGCTTCCTGACGCTGGCGGCCACCCTCGCGTCCACCGGCACGATCCCGGTGGCGGGGCTGGCCTTGCTGCTCGGGATCGACCGCTTCATGAGCGAGGCCAGGGCCCTTACCAACCTCGTCGGCAACGCCGTCGCCACGCTGGTGGTCGCGCGCTGGGAGGGCGAGCTCGATCTGGAGCGCGCCCAGGCGATGCTCCGGGGCGCTCCGCCGGCACCTTCCGGGGATGAAGGGCGCAACGTGCAAGGTTGAAAGAATGCCCCCTTTCCACGGGGCGGTTTCAGCGAAAACCAAGGGAACCAGGCCCTGGCACGGCTCTTGGAACAGAAGATGAGTACAGCGCCCGGAAGCCGACGGTTCCCCTCCCCTCCCCCCCACCGTCGCCCGGGCGCTTTTTTATTTCTGTCCCCGGCGCACCCCGGTGGGTCTGCGTGCTACCAGAGGGCGATGAGCGTCGCGGGGCTGGAAGGCATGGACGGGCAACAGGTGCTGGACGAGGTGCAGCGAGGGGGCCGCTTCGTGGTGTTCCCCTACACCCTCTCGATCGTGGTGCTGACCTTCTCGCGGCATTCGAAGGTGCATTTCATCCGGGCCGGCGAGGGCACCTTCGGCAAGGCCTTCCCTTACCTGATGCTGTCGCTGCTGTTCGGCTGGTGGGGCTTCCCGTTCGGGCTGATTTACACCCCGATCTCGCTGTTCCAGTCCCTGTCGGGGGGCAAGGACATCACCCGCGAAGTCATGGCCCAGGCGACCGGCTGAACCTTCAGCGCCGGGCCAGCCACCGGGCCAGGGCCCCGAGCCCCAGAAAGAAGGCCGCCACCACGGCCAGCACCCCCGCCCGCCGGAGCGGAGGGCCGCCGTACTTGGGGGCCACAGGACGGAGCTCCGGGGTCAGCGCCTCGGGCAAAACCGGCGCTCGCCAGTCGGAGGAACCACAGTGCGGGCAGGTCAGCTCGTCGCCAAAGTGGCGCCCGCAGCGAGCGCAGGGTCGAAGCGTCACCTCGCCAGGGTACCGAGGTCGAGGCCGGACAGCACCAGCCCGGCAGGGTATAGGGGGGACATGCTGGCACTGCAGTCGTTGACGGCCGCCCGGATGGCCGCGGAGATCCCTGGGGTGACGCTGGAAGAGGCGCGCAAGGTCCTCGCCGCCTTGACCCGGGGCGAACCTCTCGGCGCCCCGATCGCCGGCGTGCGGCGCATCACCCTGGAGGCGCTCCGCGCACACGGGTCAGTCCCGACCCTCACGGTGATCGACGAGGCCGCAAGCCGGGAGGATCCGTTCCGGAAGCTGGTGCTGGAGACCCACGACGGGTACCGGATCGAGACGGTACGGATCCCGCTGGAGAAGGCGGGGCGCTTCTCGGTGTGCGTCAGCTCGCAGGCGGGGTGCGCGCTGGCCTGCGCCTTCTGCGCGACGGGGCGCCTGGGTCTCCAGCGGAACCTGGAGTCGTGGGAGATCGTGGAGCAGGTGCGGCTGGTGCGGGCCACGCTGGATCGCAAGGCCGGGCAGCGGGTACACGGGGTGGTCTTCCAGGGGATGGGGGAGCCGATGGCCAACATCGATCGGGTGATCGAGGCGGTGCAGGTGCTCTCCGAGCCGAGCGGGCTGGCGATCGACGCCCGGGCGGTCACGGTCTGCACGGCGGGGCTACCGAGCGGCATCCGGCGCCTGGCCCGGGAGTGCCCCCGGGTGCGCCTGGCGCTCTCCCTCTCGAGCGCCCGTCCCGCCGTGCGCCGGAGCCTGATGCCGATCGACAAGGCGCACCCCCTGGAGGACGTGCTGGAGGCCGCCGCCGAGCATGCGCGGCTCACCGGGATGGCGCCGCTGTGGGCGGTGACGCTGCTGCAGGGGGTGAACGACAGCGACGAGGACGCGCGAGCCCTGGCGGCGCTGGCGCGCTCCTTTGCCGAGAAGACCGGCGTGCGTCCGCGGGTCAGCATCGTGCCTTACAACCGGATCGACGACGCGACGGACCCGTTTCATCGGGTCCCCGACGCGGGGCTGGAGGCGTTCCGGGACGCGATGGCCTCCGCGGGGATCGTTCCCCACGTGCGCTACAGCGGCGGCCACGACGTCGCCGCGGCTTGCGGCCAGCTGGCGGGGCGCGTCCCGGCGGCGAGCCCGGCGGCGAGCCCGGCGTTGCACGAGGGCTAGACGCCCAGGCCCTCGGAGGGCTCTCCGGGCGGAGCCGGGGCGACCGGCGGGGAACGGCGCTGCCGGAGGCGATCGGAGAGGAGGTAAAAGGCAGGGACGACGAGGAGGCAGAGCAGCGTCGAGAGGGCCAGGCCCCCCAGCACCGCCGCACCCATCGGCCCTCGCGTCTCGGCTCCGGGGCCCAGGCCCAGCACCGCAGGCACCGCCGCCATCATCGTCGCCACCGTCGTCATCAGGATCGGACGCAGCCGCAGCGGGCCCGCCTTGCGCAGCGCGGCCTCCGTCCCCAGGCCTTCGGTCTCGCGAAGCTGGTTGGCGTACTCCACCAGCAGGATCGAGTTCTTCTTCACCAGCCCCATCAGCAGCAGCAACCCGATCATGCTGAACAGGTTGAGCGACGCCGACGCGAGCTTGAGGCCAAAGGCGGCGCCGCCGAGGGCCAGGGGCAGGATGGTCAGCACGGTGACCGGGTGGAGGAAGGAGTTGAACTGGCTGGCGAGGACCATGTAGGCGACGAGGATGCCGATCACGAGGGCGAAGGCGACGCCGCTG
>JALOQB010000115.1 GCA_025453595.1 Polyangiaceae bacterium | reverse complement strand
GACCTCAGGCAAGACGGCAGGCACCTGGGCACCCTGGACGATCTCCACGCGATCGCCCGCGGAAGGCGCACCGGGCTGGTGATCACGCCGCAGGTCTTCGCGCTCCACACCCCCCGGGATCTCCGGCTCCAGCAGAGCGAGATCGCGGCGTACCGCTGGGCCCCCCTGCTGCCTCTCTTGCAGGGACAGCACCGCACCTCGCACCCTTACCAGCACGAGGGCGCGGTCTACCACCTGCCTGCCTACGACGTGGGGGGCTGGGTGGTCTGGGGGCTGACCTTCCAGATGCTGCAGATGCTGCTGGATGAGCTGCGCGAGGAGGGCACCGGCTAGCGCCGTGTCACAGCCCGGCGAGCAGGCTCTCCAGCTCGCCGATGGCGTGGGTATCGCCCTTGCGTCGCCCCTGCTGGATGCCCTCCTCGGCCCAGCTCCGGGCCTCGTCCTTGCGCTGTAGCTCGGACAGCACCTGCGCCGCCATCAGGTACATGGCCACGTAGCCCGGGTCCCGCTGGCGTAGCGTCTCGAAGGTGCGCAGGCACTCTTCGAGGCGGCCGAGGGAGCGGAATTCCATCGCGAGGCCGTACCAGGCGAAGGGGTCAGCGTTGGGGGCGGAGGTCATCTTCTGGAGGAACTCGAGGCGCTTCGACACGACCCGGTTTCTAGCACAGACCTCGCGCCAGGAGCCCCCTCGTCCTGCGGCGAGCGACGGCCCCCGGTCCGGGGCGACCGCCGGTCACTCCTGCTCGATGACCCCGATGTAGGGCAGGTTCCGGTAGCGCTCCGCGAAGTCGAGGCCATAGCCCACCACGAAGCGGTCCTCGATGGTGAAGCCCAGGTAGTCGATCTTGACCTCGATCTTGGAGCGCGCTGGCTTGTGGAGCAGCGAGCAGATCCGCACGCTGCGGGGGCGACGGGTGCGCAGCAGGTCGTGCAGGTGCGCCAGGGTCAGCCCGGTATCGACGATGTCCTCGACGATGAGCACGTCCTTGCCCTCGATGGGGTTGGAAAGGTCGTGGGTGATCTGCACCACGCCGGACGAGGACGTCCCCTCGCCGTAGGACCGGGTCCCCAGGAAATCGACGCTGCAGTCTCGCAGATCGATGGCCCGCGCCAGGTCACCTCCGAAGATGAAGCTGCCCTTGAGCACCAGCACCAGCACCAGCGGTCGATCCCGGTAATCCTCCGTGATCGCCTTCCCCAGCTCACGCACGCGCTCTGCAATTTGCTCCGCCGAGAGGAGCGTCACCAGCCGCTCTGCCATGAACGCCGTTGTGCGACGGCCCCCTCCCTGCGTCAATCGTCCCCCACCTTGCCTGCCCTGGTTTCAGGGATCGCCGGGCTCGCCGTCCATCTCGGGGGCCTGGTGCTCGCCGCGGTGGCCAGGCCCCTGCTCGATGCGCTGGGCCAGCTTCTCCCGCTGCGCAGCGTCCAGCAGCGGGACCACCACCGCCAGCGCTCGCACCATGCGCTCCCCCGGGTGCTTCATCGCGGGGGCGTCCGCCGGTGGGGTCGTGAACTGTTTGGCGTCAAACGAATCGGAGGCAAAGGAGGCGAGGCGCGCCTTGCGCTCGGCCTGCATGCGCTCGAAGCGGGCCTTGTGGTCGTCACCGTCGGGGCGCTGGGCCTCCATGGCCTTCCGGATCGCCTCGCGTTGCTGCTCCGTGAGGTCCAGATCCCGGGCCAGGAAGCCCAGGGGGCCGCGCATGCCTCGCCCTTCCTTGCGGCCACCGCGCTCGTGCTCCCCGTGGGGGGCCCGCTCCTCCATGCGCTTGCCGAGCGCGTCGACGAGGGCCTGGCGCTGGGCCGGCGTCAGGGTCTGGTGCAGGGTGCCGAGGGCCGACGCGAAGGAGGCCTGCATCGCGGCAAGGTCAGGCTTTTCCGGCACCGGGAGCGCGTCGGGGTCCACCTTGCCAGCGCGCACCGCCTGGGCCAGCGCCGTGCGTCCGGCCTGGTGTGCGTCCCGGTCCTTGCCGCGAGCATGAGGGGGGGCCGGGAGGCTGGCGATCGCCTTCTCGATGGTCGCCTTCTGCGCGTCGCTCAGCGACAGCTCCCGGAGGGCCGCGTGGAGCAGCATCGCCGGGCCGCCGTGCCCCTTGCGAGCGCCAGGGCCGCGGTGCCCCCGGTGAGCGCCGCCCTCCTGCTCGCCCTCGGCGACCGGCTGGGTAGCCTCCACCGTGGGCTCGGCGGCGTCCTGGACGGCGTTGTTGCAACCAGCCCCGGCGAGCAGGGCGCCGGTCATGGTCAGGAAGGCGAGGATGGCGCGGGGGCGAAGGATCGACATGGGGTGGGCTCCTTGGTTCGTCGGTGCGAAGGACCGTTCGTGAGGATCAGCTTGCAGCCCCCCTGTGAGCGCAGGTTGAAGGCATTGTGTGCGAATGTTAACGGCAGGCCGCCCGGGGCTCGCTGCCCGCCTCCCTGTGCTCTTGCTCTGCCGGTGGTGTGAGCGATTGTTAGCGCAGGCCGGGGGCCACCGCCCGGGTGCTACCATCGCCGGCCATGGTGCCCACAGAGCGCGAGGAGTCCACCTCGGTGGTGTACGTCGAGGACGACCAGAAGCTGGCGCGGTTGACCGCCAAGTACCTGGAGAGCCACGGGCTCCGGGTCACCCTGGCCAGCGACCCCCGGGAGGGCCTGGCCTGCGTGCTGCGCGAGCGTCCGGACGTGATCTTGCTTGACCTGATGCTCCCCGGGATCGACGGCCTCGAGCTCTGCAGGCAGCTCCGGGCCCGCCTCGACACGCCCATCATCATGGTGACCGCCCGCGGCGAGGAGGCGGACCGGGTCCTGGGCCTCGAAGGCGGCGCCGACGACTACATCGCCAAGCCCTTCTCCTCCCGCGAGCTCCTCGCTCGCATCCGCGCCCAGTCCCGCCGCGCCCGGGGGAAGGTCGGGCCCTCCTCTGGCTCCGTCTCCGTCGGGCCCCTCGCCATCGACCCCGGCGCGCGCCGCGCCACCCTCCGCGGCGTCGACCTCGCTCTCACCACCTACGAGTTCGATCTCCTCCGCGTCTTCGCCGAGCGGGAGGGCCGCGTCCTCACCCGCGAGCAGCTCGTCGAGCTCGTCCGCGGCAGCCCGGACGAGGCCTTCGAGCGCTCCATCGACGTGCACGTCTCTCACCTCAGAAAAAAGCTCGGCGACGACCCGCGCAACCCTCGCTCCCTCAAGACGGTCCGCGGCGTCGGTTACCTCTTCACCGCGGATTCCGTTTGACCTCAACCTTTCTCCCTCGCCCCCGCCTCGCCCTCTGGATCTCCCTGGCCGGGCTGGCCCAGTTCGCCGCGGTCGCGGTGGGCTTCTGGGCCCTGCTGGGTCTCACGAGACCCCCTGGCCACGGACCCTTTGAAAACCAGGCCCGTTACGTGGCGGCGACGCTGGCGCCGGCGGTGGAAGATCCGGCGCGGCTGGGGGCAGAGGTGATGAGGATCCGGCGCGAGCTTCACCACCACGCGCGGGTGATGAACCCGGAGGGGCACACGCTGGCCTCGACCTTTGACCCGGGGCGCGTGCGGTGCGTACCGCCGGGGACGGTGGTGCGAGGGGGGGCGATGCTGTGCGGTCAGTATCCGGTGCAGTTCCCCGGGGGGCGGACGGGGACGCTGGAGATCGTGCTGCGGGAGAGGCCTCCGCTGCTGGGGTGGCAGATCGTGGTGGTGATGCTGGTGGTGGTGGGGGTCGCGTCGTGGCTGCTGGCGAGGGCGCTGACCGTCCCGCTGCGAGGGCTCTCGACGGCGGCGCGGCGGCTGGGGGAGGGGGATCTGGCGGCGAGGACAGGGCTGACACGGACGGACGAGCTGGGGGAGGTGGCCCGGGCCTTTGACGAGATGGCCGATCGGGTCTCGGGGCTGCTGCGGGCCGAGAAGGAGCTGCTGGCCAGCGTGAGCCATGAGCTACGGACGCCGCTGGCGCGGATCCGCGTGGCGCTCGACATCGCCACGGAGGGGGACGCGGCCACCGCCCGGGAGTCGCTGGGGGAGATCGCGGGGGATCTGGACGAGCTGGAGCGGCTGATCAGCGACGTGCTGGCCGCGGCCCGGCTGGATCTGGACGTGAGCTCCGGGGGGCTACCGCCGCTGCGCAAGGCGAGGATCTCCGTCGAGGAGCTGGTGGAGCAAGCGGCGGGTCGCCTGCGGAGCGCGCACCCGGGCAGGCCGCTGGAGGTGCGGGTCGGAGAGGGGCTGCCGGCGGTGGAGGTCGATCCGGTGCTGCTGCGCCGCGTGCTGGACAACCTGCTGGAGAACGCCCACCGTTACACCGACCCGGCGGAGGCTCCTGTCCGGATCGAGGCCCAGGCGCTCGACGCGACGCGGGTCGAGATCGCGGTGGTTGACCCGGGGATCGGCATCGCTCCAGAGGACATGAAGCGGATTTTTCAGCCTTTTTTCCGCGCAGATCGGAGCCGCAACCGCGCCACCGGGGGGCTGGGCCTCGGCCTGATGCTGGCCCGCCGCATCGTCGAGGCTCACGGCGGTCAGCTCACGATCCAGAGCGAGCTGCACCGGGGGACCCGGGCCCTGGTGGTGCTCCCCGCAGAGCACCACGCCGGGGCCGAGCTGGGATAAACCTCACGCCATGGCCCGCGTGTTGATCCCGCTCCCGTCCCTGGATTTTGACCCCACGGAGGCCGCCGTCAGCCACCAGATCCTCCAGGCTGCGGGGCACGATGTCCGCTTTGCCACCCCGGACGGCGCGCCGGCCCAGGCCGACGAGCTGATGCTGTCCGGCGAGGAGCTCGACCCCTGGGGGCGCCACCCCACCCTGCGCCGCTTCCCCTTGCTGGGGCTGGCCCTGCGGGCCGACGGCGCCGCGCGTCGCGCCTACCGCCGCATGGAGCAAGACCCCTGGTTCCGGGCCCCGGTGCGCTGGGATCAGCTCCGCATCGAGGACCTGGATGCGCTGCTGATCCCCGGCGGCCACCGCGCCCGCGGCATGCGCCCTTTCCTGGAGAGCCCGCTGCTCCAGGGCCTCATCGCCGACGCCTTTGGCCAGCGCCTGCCGGTGGCCGCGGTCTGCCACGGCGTCCTGCTCGTCGCCCGCAGCCGCCGCGGCGGTCGCTCCGTGCTTCACGGCCTGCGCACCACGGCGCTCCCCTGGTCCTTCGAGCACACGGCCTGGCGCCTGGCCCGGGCGGCGAGGTTCTGGGATCCTGGTTATTATCGAACCTACGAGGAGGCCCCGGAGGAGCCGGCGGGCTACTGGAGCGTGCAGGCCGAGGTCACCCGGAGCCTGGCTTCCGAGGAAGATTTCCAGGATCTCTCCCCGCTGGACCCCGGTTATTTTCGCAAGGGAAGCGGGCTCTTTCGAGACTCTGTGCGCGACGACCGGCCCGCCTTCGTGGTCCAGGATGGCGTGTACGTCTCGGCCCGGTGGCCAGGGGACGTTCACACCTTCGCGCACCGCTTCGCCAGCGTGCTTCGAGGTTGTTGAAGACCCCCCCCTTTCACGTCCTCGCGAAGAGGATTCAGGCGGCGCGGCGACGGCGGCGGCTGATCATCAGCCCCAGCGCCGAGAGGGCAGCGAGCGCTGCGCCCGGGGAAGAACCCGAGCCCCCTGGCACCTGGCAGCCGCACCCGCTGCTGTCGTCCGAGCTGGTCGAGCCGGTCTGACCGGGGTTGGTGGGGGCGCCGCCCTGTCCGGAAGTTCCGGATCCTGCGGTGCCGGAGCCTGCGGTGCCGGAGCCCGCGGTGCCGGAGCCCGCGGTGCCGGAGCCGCCCGCGCCCGCTGCCGGAGCGCCGCCGGAGCCAGCCTCACCCGCGGCGGCCGAGCCACCGGAGCCAGCGGCCGGGTTGCCGCCCGCGCCGGCGGGATCGGAACCGCCCGCCCCGGCCGGGGCCGCACCACCGGAGCCAGCGGCGGGGGCACCGCCGGAGCCAGCCACGGGGCCGGAGCCGCCCGCCCCGCCGGAGCCGCCGACGCCGCCGCCACACTCGGCGCTGCACTCGGTGCTGAGGCAGGAAATGGCCTTGTTGTAGAGGGCATCGCCCTGGCATTCCGCCGCGGGTTTGGCGCCGGTCATGCAGGCGGTGCAGGCGTCATCCTTGGAGCAATCGCTGAACTCGGTGCAGCAGGACCCCTCGAAGCAGGTCTGGCAGGAGGCATTCTGGTCCGAGAACCCGCACTTGGAGGCGCCGCACTTGGGCCCGCAGGTGTCGCCGTAGATGCAGTCGGTGAAGGCCTTGAGCTTCGCGTTGTTGCTGCAGGAGGCGTCGGGGTTGGGGCTGGTGGCGCAGGCGCTGCAGGCGGGGTCGTCGAAGCAGGCCTTGTTCACGTCGCAGCAGGTGGCCTGGACGCAGGAGTCACACTCGGGGAAGCCCTGGAAGTCGGTGGTGAACCCGCAGGCGTTGGCGCCGCACTCGGCGCCGCACTGGGAGCCGTAGATGCAGTCGGTGAAGGCCTTGAGCTTCGCGTTGTTGTTGCAGGAGGCGTCGGGGTTGGGGCTGGTGGCGCAGGCGCTGCAGGCGGGGTCGTCGAAGCAGGCCTTGTTCACGTCGCAGCACTTGGACTGGACGCAGGGGTCACACTGGGGGAAGCCCTCGAAGTTGGTGGTGAACCCGCAGGCGTTGGCGCCCTGGCAGAAGGCCTCGCTGGCGCACTCGGTGGCGCAGCCAGTGTCGCAGATGCAATCGGGGATGGCGAAGTAGACGGTGGCGCCCTTCTGGTGCTTGGTCTGGCAGGCAGAGAAGCAGGCAGAATCGTTGGCGCCACACTTCTCGGCGCAGTCGAGGAAGGCGCCGCAGTCGGGCTCCTTCTGACAGGCGTCGGCCTGGGCAGCGCATTTGCCGCCGGGCAAGGTGGCTGCGTTGGAGCACTCATCGCACGAGAGGGTACCGGCGCTGCCGTCGAGGTACGGCTTGATGAACGAGTCGTAGACCTTGGAGACGCGGCCCACGCCGGCGGTGTCAATGGTGCACTGGGCCGCGAAGCCGAAGGAGGTGACGGTGGCCACCCGCTTCGCCGCCCCGCTGCCGAACATGCCGGGGCCGCCGCTGTCGCCCTGGCACGTGATGCTGGTGTTGTCCTCCTCGCCGAGGACCACGAGGGCGCCGCTGGCCGCGAACTGGCTGATCTTCATCAGCGCGCGGTTGCGCTTGGAGTTGTTCGGGTCCTTGTCGGTCTGGCCGTAGCCGATGACGTCAAGCTGGTTGCCCACGACCAGCTTGTCCTCGGCGACGGTCATCGCCGGGATCACCGGGGGCGCCGCGCCGTTGAAGGTGAAGCGGACCATCGCGAAGTCGTAGAGGAAGTTCTGCGTGTTGAAGGACGGGTGGATCTTCGCATCGACCACCGTGTACACGGCGGTGGGGTTCGCGTAATCGGTGCCCGCCAGCACGAACATCTGGGAGTTCTTCAGCAGGGTCTTGGTCGGGTTGCCCTGGGCGTCCTGGGTGACGACGCAGTGGGCGGCGGTCAGGTAGTAGCCGCTGTTGCCCTTGACCGCGATGACGGTGCCGGAGCAGGCGCTCCCCTGGCCGTTGCCCAGGTCGATGCCGAGGGCCATCACCGCGTTGGTGGTGGTGTCCGCGGTGCCCTTGAAGATGGGCTGGGCCACGGAGGAGGTGGCGGCCGGGGAGCCAACTTCGCCCCCGCTGCAGCCAAGCGCCGCGAGCGGCAACAACGAAACGCAAGCAAACAAGGCAACCCGTCGCATGAGGACCTCTCGAAGAAGAACGATGACGCCAGACCCGGACCGCCCGGGTGGATGAGTTCGTTCTTTACCCCCACCTCGTCCCGGGGGGAATGGCCCCCTCGCTCCCTCAGCGAACCTTCAGGATCTCGTAGCTCCGGGCGGCCCTCGGACCGTTCAGCTCGGCCTCGTCCCCCTCGGAGAGCCCCAGCAGCGCCGCCCCCAGCGGGCTCTGGACGCTCAGGGTCTGGACCTTGTTGCCCCCCACCTGCAGCGCGACCCCGCCCGCCGAGGGCACCAGGAAGTACTCGGCCTCCTTGCCCCCGGAGCTCAGCCGCACCAGCGACCCCACCCCGATCGCCCCCCCCTCCCGCTCCTGCACGTCGATGACCCCCAGCAGCGACAGCTCTCGCTCCAGCTCCAGCACCCGCGCCGCCTGCCCGCGGGCGATGTACGAAGCCTCCGTCGAGCGCATGTCCTTGTCGCTCTCCGGCCGGTTGTCCTCGTGCGTCGCCGCCTCCGCCGCGTCCAGCGCCAGCCGCCTCATCGTGGCGATCTCGGCCCCCAGGTGCTCCTGCAGCGCCTTCAGCAGCGCATGCTTGTAGAGAAGTTCCATAATCCCCACCTCCAGGAGTCGACGACGCGGACGGTGGCGAAGAGGGGCACGGTGGTCATGGTGAGGTCGAAGGCGAGGCGCCGGGAGTCGACGATGCCCTTGGAGAAGTCATCCATCTGGGACCATACGGAGACGTAGGAGCAGAAGTCGCGGGCCCAGCCGTCGTCGAGGACCATCTCGCCGATGCCCATGACGAAGAGGCCGACGGTGACCAGCATGCCGAGGACGAGGGCGATGAGCTGGCTGCGGGTCATGGCGCTCATGAGGACGCCGAGGGCGAGGTAGGAGCAGCCGACGCCGAGGATACCGAGGTAGCCGGTGGCGACGACGTTCCAGTCGAGCTCGCCGGTCTTGCGGATGACGGCCATGTAGAGGGCGGTGGGGGCCCACATGGCGACGTAGGTGGTGACGGCGGCGAGCCACTTGGCCAGCACGAGGCCGGTGGTGGAGATGGGGGCGGTCAGCAGGGCCTCGATGGTGCCGCTGCGGCGCTCCTCCGCGAAGGCGCGCATGGTGAGGCCCGGGCAGAGGATGAGCAGGGGCAGGTAGAGGAAGATGGTGCCCCCGAAGAAGGCCTGGACCGGGCCGTGATCGGCGACGACCTCGGGCTGGCGAGCGAAGTGGCCCAGCAGCAGGGAGAAGTGCATCCCCTGGATGACCAGGAACACGACGATGATGATCCACGCCAGGGGCGTGACGAACATCGAGAACAGCTCGCGCTTGTAGACCGGCCAGAAGCCTCTCACGGTGCACCTCCTTCGGCGGGCTCGCCCTCGCGCTGGGGCTCGGTGGTGAGCTGGGCAAACACCTCGTCGAGGGAGGCCTTGCTGGGGGTCGCCTCGCGGACCCCGTGGCCCTGCTCGACCAGCCGGCGCACCAGCTCTTCCAGGGCCAGCTCCGGGTCGTCGACCTTCTTGTCCCAGGTGATCTCGCCGCGCCAGAGGCCCTCGTGGGCCTCGCCCTTGCAGGATTTCACCCCGTCCACCCCGCGCAGCAGCGCCTCGACCGCCTCGTGCTCGCCGCGGGCCGGCCGCAGCGCGAGCCGGGCCCTGGAGGAGCGCCGCTTGCTGCGCAGCTCTTCGAGGGTGCCCTCGCCGGCGATGCGGCCCCGGGCGATCACGACGGCGCGGCCGCAGGTGGCCTCGACCTCCGGCAGGATGTGGGTCGAGAGCAGGATCGTGTGGCGCTCCCCCAGCCCCTTGATCAGGTCGCGTACCTCGCGGATCTGGTTGGGATCGAGGCCCGCGGTGGGCTCATCGAGGATCAGGATCGGGGGCCTGGCCACCAGCGCATCGGCGAGGCCGACCCGCTGCCGGTAGCCCTTCGAGAGGTTCAGGATCAGCGTCTCGGCCACGTCGTCGACCCGGGCCTCGGCCATCGCCTGCTCGACCCGCGCCCGCCGATCTCGCCCCGCCACGCCCTTGAGCTCGGCGCGGAATTGCAGGTACTCCCGCACGCGCATCTCGGTGTAAAGGGGGGCCGCCTCCGGCATGTACCCCAGCTGCTGGCGGGCCTCGAAGGAGGCCTCGACGATGTCATGCCCCCCGATGCGGACCTGGCCGCTGGTCATCCCCAGGAAGCCGGCGAGGATCCGCAGGGTCGTCGACTTCCCCGCGCCGTTGGGCCCCAGGAAGCCCACCACCTCGCCCTTGCCCACCTGGAACGAGACATCGTTCACCGCGTAAAACGCGCCATACGCCTTGGTCAGCCGGGAGACCTCGATCACGGCGGCGAACCTAGCCGACCGGGGCGCTGGCGCAAGCGCCTCGCCTCACTCCTTCCGGTCCTTTTCCTTCTTTTTCTCGCCCTTGCTGCCCTTGTCGTCCTTGTCGGCGGGGGCGGCGCGGCCCGCCGGGGTCTTCCATTTGGGGACCAGGTGGGTCTTGAGCACGTCGGCGATCAGGCCGATGTGGGCGCAGTGGTCCGGCTTGTCGTTCCCCTCGTAGCCGCGCACATGGAAGTTCCCCTTGTCGTAGCGGCTGATCATCTCGAGCCCCAGCACGTCCTTGCGCGAGGCCTTCTTGAACTTGCCGTCGAGCTCACCCACCATGTAGCGGGCCACCTCGGTGGTCGACGCGTAGCCCGGCGGGATGATGGACGAGTGGGAGAGGAACATGAACTTCTTCTTCGCCGCCGCCTGCCGCGCGTAGTCGACAAACTGCTCGATCTGGGGGCCCCGCACCTCGTCCTTGGTGCCTTCCTTGTAGCCCGCGTGGAGCGAGTCGAGGAGGATCACCGCGTCGACGTTCTTGCCGGCAGGCTGCCGCAGGATCTGGCTGGTGGCGCCGTAGCCCGCGCTCCACGACGAGAGCGCCAGGTGCTTCACGTAGGCGTTCTTCTTCCCGGTGCGCCTGGCCATGTGGGCCTCGATGCTCTCGAGGATCCGGGGGAACAGCGCGTGGTCGGCGAAGGTGCTCTCGTAAGGGCCCGAGCCCAGCCCCAGGTCGATGCCCGCCAGCACCACGCCGTTGGCGGTCTTGATGAACTCCTTGCGGATCGGCTCGTGACCGTGAAAATGCACCACCAGATCGAAGCCCCCGTCCTTGCGGATCCCCCCCCGCTGGGGGGCGACCATCTGCCCCAGGGCGATGTTCTCCCAGCGGTCGTAGACGCCAAAACCCGGGTCCGGGGTCATGCAGGGGTTGGGCCCCTCGCGGCGCTTGGCGGGGGCCGCCGCGGGCGCCGGCTCGCCCAGCGCAGGGCCCACCGCCAGCAGCAGACCTGCCAGGATCAACGAGGGAATCGAGAGCCGCGACCACATCCGCCTGGGCATGGCATGCCCACCTCGTCCCGTCTAGTGTTTGACCCGGGGGCGAGGCGTCGTACCCTTGCTACCCCATGGCGCGAACCATCCAGGATCTCGAGGCTTATCTCCTGGCCTCCGGGAGACCTTTCGAGAAAAACGAGGACGGCACCTACCTGCTCGTCCCGCAGAGCGAGGTGCAGCCGGTGGTGGCGATCCGGGCCGACGGCCCCACCGTCACCACCACGGTCGAGATCGGCCCGGCGCCTGCGCCCGACGACCCCCACCAGGCCCCCTTGCTCCGCCGCCTCCTCGAGCTGAACAGCAGCGACCTGCTCTACTGCGCCTACGGGCTCCAGGAGAACAGCATCGTGCTCTCCTCCGGCCACGAGCTGGAGAACCTCGACATGAACGAGGTCCTGGCTGTCCTCTCGGATATCGAGATGGCGCTCACCCGCCACGTCAAGGAACTCGTCGCCCTCTCCAACGCCAAAGGGGCCAATTTATGGGCATATTTTCTCGTCTCGCGCAGCTTATCAAGGCCAACATCAACGACCTGATCGACAAGGCGGAAGACCCGGAGAAGATGCTCGAGCAGGTCATCGTCGACATGAATGGCCAGCTCATCGAGAACCGGAAGCGCGTCGCCGAGGCCATCACCGACGAGAAGCACCTCCAGCGCCTCGTCGAGAAGGAGGCCGCCGAGGCCGCCGACTGGGAGCGCCGCGCCATGCTCGCGGTCCGCCAGGGCGACGACGCCCTCGCCCGCGACGCCCTCGAGCGCAAGAAGCACCACGCGGCCCTCGCCAAGCAGTACGAGGACCAGTGGCAGAAGCAGAAGGCCGCCGTCGATCAGCTCAAGACGGCCCTCCGCATGCTCAACGACAAGATCGAGGAGGCCAAGCGCAACAAGAACCTCCTCAAGGCCCGCATCGCCCGCGCCAAGGCCCAGCAAGACATCGGCGCGACCCTCCATGGCCTCAAGGACAACAGCGCCTTCGATCAGTTCGAGCGCCTCAAGACCAAGGTCGAGCGCATGGAGGCCGAGGCCGAGGCCAGCTCCGAGCTGGCGGAAGAGTACACCGGCGACCGGCTGGCTCACCGCTTCAAGGAGCTCGAGCAGGCCCACGTCGTCGACGATGACCTGCTCGCCCTCAAGCAAAAGATGGGCGTCGCCCCGCCGGCCACCCCCGCCCCGCCCCCCGTGGCCCCCCAGGTCCGGGTCAAGGCCCCCACCGAGACCCCCTCGGCCCCCGCCGCCAACCTCGAAGAGCTGGAGCGCGACGAGCTGGCCCGCGCCCTCGAAGAGATCCAGGCAGAAGAGATGCGCGAGCGCGAGCGCCTCAAGCGCTGACCCCACAAAACAGCGCGCCCCGGGCGGTTGACCCGGGGCTTGCGGCTGGCGTGGCGCGGTTACCCCCCTCGGGCCCGGCAGCTCACATCAGGTGCACGCGGTTGACGATGGCGTTGCCGACGCAGGTGCCCATCGCAATCCCTTCCGAGTTGCCCATCGGGTAGTGAATGCCGCCGTAGAGCCGTGAGATGGAGGCCTCCTGGGCGGCCTGGGTGAAGCTGGTGTAGGTACGCGCCCCGAAGCCTCGACGAACCTTGGTGGCGTCCGTGAAGGGGATGTTGCCGAAGGTGGCGGTGAAGGTCACCGCCGAGGTTCCAGAGACGCCCGAGTGACCCGACACGTACTCGGGGAACTGAGGGGTTTCGAGGAGAGGCCTCCAGGAGGAGTCGATGTAGCGTCGGATGTAGGTCTCGGGGCGCAGCAGGTTGTACTGGTACTTGGATTGCCAGACCGCGATGAACGAATCCAGGTACCCGATGCTGGTGGTCGCGTAGCCAGCAACAGCGTCGGCCATGTTGCCGGCGCGAACGAAGGAGGTCGCGATGGCCAGCCAGTGGCCTGGGGGCGTGGGGCTGGTTCCGGGAGGATCGGCCCAGAACAGGGCGATTTCACGCTGCTCCTTGGTGAGCGCCAGGTCGGTCTGGTAGACCGCATCGGCCTGGTTGTACATGTCCGAGCCAGGGGTCGTCGAGAAGGGCACGGGCGGCGGCGCCGCGCACTCTGCGGGGTTCGTGAGCACCAGCGGGCGCAGGGTGCCAAAGAAGGGTTCGACCGGGTTGGCCACCTTGGCCTGATCCGTGAAGCCCGTGGGGACCCAGTACTGCGGCCCCTCGGGGGACAGGTAACCCTTGTAGCGAGCCTCCGGATAGCCATCGGCGTTGGCCCAGGCCGCGATGGCGCCGCCGAGCGCTGCCCCGTAGGACATCGACGCGCCGATCACCGCCGGGGGGACGCCCGCCGCCTGGCGGTAGCCGATCTGGGCCGGGCCCAGGGCCTGGAGCGTCGCCTGGCACTGGGTGGTGAACTCGAAGAAGAGGCGCTCCGGGAAGACGTAGGTCTGCAGGGACGAGACGGTCATTGCCTGGGCCATGACCGTGGGCCAGTCGTACTGCTGGGCCGGGTCCGGCTGGGGCAGGCCCGAGAGCCCGTTGAGCTGGCCTGCAAGGGAGTTGTAGCCAGGCATGCCGTGGACCACGGACTCGTAGAGCGTGATGGCCCCGTAGGCGTAGGTGCGGGCGGCGACGGGAGGGGAGATCTTGTCCACCCGGGCGCAGTTGGCCAGGGCGGTCATCCATTGGCGGGCGTAATGAGCAGGGAAGCTGCTGGCCAGCGGCGAGGCCACCGCCACTGCGCTCTGGGCGGCCGGATCTTCCCCGACCGGCGTTCGTTCGGAAGCGCAGCCGAGCAGGGAGACCGCTGCGGTCAACCCTGCCCATCGAAGAACCACCCCACCCGCCTTTTTGATGCTCCTGTACGGCATGGCCCACCTCGCTCCGTCGCTTGCTCCGGCGACACTTCCGGAGCGAGAAGGAGGGCTGCGAGACCCATGCCAGCGGGGGACCCAGGGGAAACCTTCGCAAAAGCAAGGGCACCAGGGGGCCCCGGGGACTGTAGCGAGCTGGAGCGCTGTGGGATATCCGACAGGGGCTGTGGCAAAAGAAACACCCGTGAAATCCCGCTAGATTGGACCATAATTCTCTTCTTGAGACGGCTTCCGGGGGAGGATCCTGGGTGTTTCTTTTGGACCAGGCGAGGAGGCCCCGGTGGGGGGTCAAGGGGGAAAGCGAGGGGGAACGAGGGTGGCACGGGGCTCGCAGCAAAGGACGATGCCCCTGGAGGGAATCAGGCCGCCGGGAAGCACACGGGAGTAGGAGGCTGTCATGAAAAAGGTCGCTGCGTGGGGGATGTCGAGGATCCTGCGGTGGATGGCGGTGAGTGCGGTGGTGGCGGCCCCTGCGACAGCGGCAGCGACGCCTCCGTCTTCTTCAACAGCGGTGACGTTCACGAACATTGCGAGCGGGGGTGGGGCTGGGATCGGGTACCGCCGGACGCGTTCGCCATCGGACGCGCTGTTCGACGCGATCAAGCTGAAGCCGTTCTATGCGCTCCCCGAGATCACGGCGACGCCCTTGAAGTCGCGGGGGGCGCCGGGCGTGGCGGTGCTGGATTACGACGGGGACGGGGATCTGGATCTGTACGTGACGAACGGCCCGGGGACACCGAACAGCCTGTACCAGAGCCAGCTCCGGCAGGGGGGCGGCATGACCTTCGTGGACGTGGCGGGCACCGCGGGGGTTGGAGCGACGACCCAGGACAGCACAGGGACGTGTTACGGGGACATCGACAACGACGGGGACCCGGATCTGCTGGTGCTGGGCATGATGGAGAGCAACCGGCTCTTCCGGAACAACGGGAACGGCACCTTCACGGACATCACCGGGGCGGCGGGGCTCGGGGGCGGCGCGCTGGGGCATGTGTCCTGCGCGATGGGCGATGTGAACGGCGACGGTCTGCTGGACATCGTGGTGGCCAACGCCTTCGATCTGTCGAGGCAGGACGCGATCTTCACGGATCTCTTCGCCTTCAACCAGCCGAACCAGCTCTTCCTGAACCAGGGCAACAACAGCTTCACGGACGTGAGCGATACGTCGGGGATCCGGGCGCTGTTCGAGGTTCCCCAGGGGAACGCCACGATCACCTGGGCGGTCTCGCTAGTGGACTACGACCAGGACGGGGATCTGGACCTGATCCAGGCGGACGATCAGGCGGCGATGCCACCGGGGGCCTTTGCGGGGGTGGATCGTGGTCGTATTCACATTCTCCGGAACGATGGTACGGGGCAGTTTCTCGACATCACCGAGGCCGCTTTCCCCTCTCCGCCCGGTGTGTTCCCTCCGCTCAAGCCACCGACTGCGGCCTGGATGGGCCTGTCCTTTGGTGACCTCAACGACGACGGTCACATGGACATGTTCTCGTCGTCGCTGGGTGACTACCTGGCGCAGCAGTACGGCATCCCGATCCCCAACGGCGCCTACAGTTCCCGGTGGTTCTTCGGGGCCGGCGGCGGTGCGTTCAGCCAGATCGATATCGCGAAGACGGCGTTCCGGGCCAACCCCTTCGGCTGGGGCACGAGCATCAACGACTTCGACAACGACGGCGATTCGGACATCACCTACTTTGGTGGCATGGATGTGGGGCCCTTCATCCAGGTGGATAACCCCGGCGTGATGCTGCTCAACGACGGCGCCGGGAACCTCACCTTCGACGGCGCGGCCTTCGCGTCGTCCCGTGAGCAGACCCAGCGGAGCGAGGTGCAGGGCGTCGGCGTGGGGGACCTGAACGACGATGGGTTCCCGGACGTGGTGCACGTGGCGAGCGCGTACATTCCGACCAGCATCCCGCTGGTGAAGACCGTACCGCAGTGGGGTGGCATCTTCGACGCAACCGCGGTCATCGCCCCGACCTTCATCCCGACCGGACCGCTGGAAGGGGAGTGGGCCGGCAAGAACCTGGAGGATGGGTACCTGTCGGTGCTGCTCAACAACAAGAACAACAACCGCTGGGCGAAGGTGCGACTCAAGGGGACGAAGGGGCTGACCGCGCTCGGAAAGAACAACCGCGATGGCATCGGCGCGGTGGTCAAATTCACGCCGCGCAACGGGAAGACCGTGCTCTACCCGGTGCTCGGTGGGTCCAGCTACGCGTCGCAGCATGCGCTGGAGCAGACCTTTGGCCTCGGCAACCAGAGCCGGGGGACGCTCGAGATCCACTGGACCGGCGGCGTGAAGAACCGGCTCTACGACGTGCTGCCGAACGAGCGGCTGACGGTGCCCGAGATCCCCTGCGACTGCGAGGGGAGCTGGCCCAGCAAGAACGCCTACCGCGCCTGCGTCGATACCGCCCTGGGCGAGCTGGTCAGCAACAACACCATCACCAGCAGCTACCGGAACCGCTTGAGGCAGAGCGCCTACAAGGCCTACGATGACTGTCACTGAGCCTTGACCCTACCTGCACCTCGCGTCGTGCTCATCGTGGAAGACGCGAGCGTCTACGGCGCGAGGCAGGCGATCCGCGAGGTGGGGGCGGCCCTGGGTTTTGACGGCAAGAGCGTCGCCGAGCTGGTGCTGATCGCGAGCGAGCTGTGCACCAACATCCTGAAGCATGCGGGCCGCGGCGAGCTGCACCTGCGCCCGGTGCACGACGCGGCGCTGGGGGCCGGGGTCGAGCTGGTCGCGAGGGATCAGGGGCCGCCGATCGCGGACTTCGAGGAGGCGCAGCGGGATGGCTGGTCCGGGGGGCAACGGATCGACCCCGTTCGCTTTTTTGGCCGAAAGGGGATAGGCGCCGGGCTGGGGTCGATCCGGAGGCTGAGCGACGAGCTGCGCTACGAGCAGCTCGGGGTGTGGAAGGAGATCAGCGCCCGTCGGTTTGTTTCAAGGCCTCGGTCGCGTTGAGGCGGGAGCGGGCCTGCTCGACGGAGGCCCGGACGAAGTGGGAGAGCGCGTCGCGGAGGGTGCGGCGCGTGACGACGCCGTTGAGGTCGACGCCCATCTGCACGATGGTCTGGGCGATGCCAGGCTTGATGCCGGTGAGCACGCACTCGGCGCCGAGGAGCCGGATGGCGCGGGCCATGCGGAGGAAGTGGTCGGCGGTGGCGGTGTCCATCACCTCGATGCCGGTGATGTCGACGATCACGCAGCGGGCCCGGGTGGATGCGATGGCGTTGAGGAGCGTCTCGGTCATCTCGGCGCTGCGGGTGGTGTCCATGACGCCGACGACGGGGAGGCAGAGGACGCCGGACCAGACCTCGATGATGGGGGTCGACAGCTCGCGGATGGCGAGGCGCTGCTGCTCGATGGTACGCAGCTTCTCTTCGAGGTCGCGCTGGTAGGTCTCGCTGCGAGATTGCGCGTCCGCGAGGGAGGATACGGTCTCGTTGATGCCGCGAAAGAGCGAGCTGAACGGGTCGGCCTCGGGCAGGTCGGGGAGGCGTGAATTGAAGGTGCCCGAGGTGACCTCGGCCAGCACCACCAGGATGTCTGCGATGCGATCGTAGGCGAGGGTCTCGAAATCGGTGTCGGTCATGGCATCATCTGGAGGGGAGCAACCAGCTCTCGTCGTCTTCCTGGGAGGCGCTCTTGGATTCGATCCCCAGGCCCAGCAGGGCCTCTTCGAGGGTCAGTTCGGTCTTCACCTCGGGCAGATCGAGGCCCATGCTCTGGAGCGTGAGGGCGATCTCGGGGGACATCCCGCAGAGCACGGTGCGGGCCCCCATGAGGCGGGCGGAGGTGGCGATGCGGGAGAGCAGGGCGCAGGTGTGGCTATCGATGAGCCACATCCCGGTCACGTCGATCACGATGCCGGTTGCGCCGGTCTCGTGGATCCGGTTGAGGAGCCCCTCGGACAGCTGGTCGAGCTGCCGATCGGTGATGTGGCCCTGGATCGGGACCAGCAGCAGGTGCCACAGCTTGATGATGGGGATGCGGTTGACCGCGTCGTCCGGCGTGAAGGCTTCACTCATCGTAGTAGGCCGCAGCGAGGGTTGCGTCATCTCGGGAGTACCGGTGGGCGCGCAGCGCCTGGGCGCAGGCGTCCTCCGGTGGTGCAAGGGAGAGTTCGTGGAAAGGCGACCGGGAGGAGAGCCCATCCGAGAAGAGAAAGAGCCGAGCACCGGGGTTGACCCGCCCCCGGATGACCCGCAGCTTGGACATGCGGGAGCCCAGGATGCCAGGGGTCAGCGTGACCGGCAAGCTGGCCTGGACGCAGCGAAGATCGACGTTGCCCACCCCGCACCCCTCGACCTCGGCCCCCCGGAGCAGCAGCGCCAGCGCCGCGGCGCCGCGGCTGCCCCGGAGCGCCTCGTGGAGCCCCTCGATCAGCGGCACCACGCTCTGCGACGAGGGCCAGGGGAACGCATCAAGAAAGGCGATCGCCAGGCGCGCCGCCTCGGCGGCCTTGGGGCCGTGACCCAGCGCATCCACCACCACGATCAGCGCCTCTTGCGGCGAGCCCCGCAGCACAAAAGCGTCGCCGTTCTCGACCTCTCCGTCGGCGGGGAGCGAGCGCGCGCCGAGGCGCCAGCCGCTCACAGCAACAGCTCCGCGTCGATGGTCGTGCCGCTGGGACCCGTCGCGATGTTGAACTGATGCGCCAGCTGCTTTGTCCCCAGGATGCCTCGCCCGAGCCCCGTCTTGCTGCGGTAACGGCCGGCGAGGATCTCGGGCAGGTTGCCGATGCCGGTGCCTCGATCGACCGCCCTCAGCTGCAGGCGCATGGGCCCCTGCTTCAGCTCGAGCTCGAGGTAACCTCCGGGCGTGTAGGCCACGATGTTCCTGCATAGCTCGCTCACCACCGTCGTCACACGCTGCTGCACGAGGGCCCGCACCCCTTGCTCCTGGCACAGGCTGCGGGTCGCCAGGAGCGCGTCCACGATGTCCTTCTCTTTGACAATATCAACCCGGACCCGGCGCCCTCTTTGCCGGCTATGCTGCCCCTGAAATACCTGCAAATCAGCGGATAGTCGTGCATAATTCTGGGCTGTACAGAACAGTCGAGCGGCCTTTTCTACCCGCGGGATCAGCTCTTTGGGTTCGATGGGTAGGCCGGCTGCCTGTGCTTCTCGGATGGCCCGGTCAAGAATAGACTGCGTGTTGATGGGCGAAAGATGTATGGGCGTCATTCTCTGCCCTGTCGGGTGTTGCTGTCAACGCAGCTCTTGCTGCAATTGGCCTGCGGTGAGCCCGATCCGACCCCGGAAGGGCAGGCCGGGGCTGCAGGGCAAGCAGGGCAGGCCGGCGCGGCCGGGGGGGCAGGCACGGGGGGCGCGTCGTTCTGCCCTTCCGAGAGCGACCCCGCGGTGCGCTACAAGAGCAAGGATGTGCAGGTCTGCGCGGCCTCGTTGCTGGTGTGCGGGGATGAGCAGCGAGGGTTCCAGAACGCCTGCGGGTGCGGTTGCATCGACAAGGGGCCCGCCACCTGCCCTCCGGTGGATGAACCCACGGTGCACTTCATCTCGCGCGATCCGACCCAGTGCCCGACCTCTCCCCCCTGTGCGCTGAGCCAGACCCCCTTCTTCAACAGCTGCGGCTGCGGGTGCATCGACCCGGGCGGATGAGCCTCACGCAGGCGCCACGGTCGCCAGCAACGCCTTGAGCTCGCGGGTGAGGTTGATCAACCTTCCGGTGATCACGTAATGCTCGCCCTCCCTGCGGCAGCCGTGCACCTTGACCGTGAGCTGCTGACCCGGGTGGGCCTCGATGGCTGCCGTGATCGGTGCTCCCGGTGCGAAGGCCGCCTCGGAGTGCAGCGTCACGCGCTCGCCTTGCACCACCACCAGGCGAGCCTGCTTGCCTGTTGTCCACCGTAGCTCCATCGGCGCTGCTCTAGCACAGAACAGCTCATCGCGGAGGGCCAGCGGCCAGGCTCAGATACAGATGAACAGGAAGAGGGTGCCGCACTCGTTGGTATCTGGATCGGCGCAGCACTCGCCCGGTCCGGAGCAGCTCCCGTCGGGGCAACCGGAGCCGGTGCCGGAGCCGCCGGAGCCACCGGAGCCGCCGGTGCTCTGGCCGCCGCCAGAGCCGCTGGTACCGCCGCCGCCAAAGGGATCACCACCGCCACCAAACGCATCGCCGCCGCCCCCGAAGGCGTCGCCCCCGGAGCCGCTGGCGCCGCCAAAGCTGTTGCCACCGGCGCCGCCAAAGCTGTTGCCGCCGGTGCCGCTGTTGCCGCCAGAGCCGCTGGTACCGCCGGAACCGCTGCTGGAACCGGAGGCGCCACCGGTGCCCGAGGAGCCACCGGACCCCGAGGAGCCGCCGCTGCCGGCCTTGCCTCCGGACCCACCCTTGCCCGCGGCGCCCGCGGCGCCGGCCTTGCCGCCGGTGCCGCCCCTGCCGGCGTTGGGCACCGGGTCGAGGTCGTCCTCGGTCGGGGCCGACGCGCAGCCGTAAGGGAGGAAGGCCACCGCGCTGGTGATGGCGAGGCCCGCGAAGAGGTGGAACAAGCTAGGGCGGCGGTTGGACATGGGGTGCTGGTGGGGCAGGAAGTGCAGAGGCTTTTATACCCCGGCGTGGCCCAAACGCCATAGTTTCAGATCCGTAGCCGGAGCGCCACGCCCTTTTCTCGGGCGTCGCCTTGCCTGGATTTTTGCGCCCAGGGGGGCCGCGCTGGTCTTCCGGGCAGAGCCAGGGTAGCCACCGGGCCACCGTGAGCGAGAAACAAGGGCGTCTCGAAGCAACGCCGTTTTTGGGCGGTCTCTTCCTGGTGACGGCGGCGAGCATGGCGGCCGAGGTCCTGATCACGCGGTTGCTCTCGGTGGTGACCTGGTACTCGCTGGCGTTCCTGGTGCTGGCGATGGGGATGTGTGGCCTCACCATCGGCGCGGTGCGGGTGTACCTCGCGCCGGAGGAATACAGCGAGGAGCGGCTGGCAGGCTCGCTCTCGCGGGACGCGCTGCGCTTCGCGGTGCTCTTGCCGCTGAGCTACGTGCTGCTGTTGCTGCTGCCCCTCCGGGTCGAGCCGGTGTGGACGACCCCGCTGCTGTTCGTGATCTTCGCGGCCGCGGTGGCGCTGCCCTTCGTGCCTGCGGGGCAGGTGGTCGCTGCCGCGGTGACCCGCGCTCCGCTGCCCACGGGGCGGGTGTACGCGGTGGATCTGGCGGGGGCCGCGCTGGGGGCTCCGCTGGTCCCGGAGCTCCTGGAGCGCACCAACCTGGGCACCGCGCTGCTGCTGATGGGGGCGCTGGCCTCCGCGGGGGCGCTGGCCTTCGCCCGCGCCGGCGACGATCGCGGGGGGGAGCGCCGGGGCTGGTGGGGCGCCGTGGGGCTGATCGTGCTGGCAGCCCTCAACCACGGGGCCGGCCACCGGGGCCTGGTGACCCTGTGGGCCAAGGGGCGAGCCGAGGATCGCTCCCAGGTCGAGGTGGAGACCTGGAACAGCCACTCCCGGGTCCAGGTGTCCCGCGTGGGGAAGGTCCAGGCCTCGCTGTGGGGGGCCGGAGATCGGTGCAAGGCGCCGGTGGTCCGGCAGCGCCTCATCCTGATCGACGCCGACGCCGCTACCCCGCTCTACCAGCCCGATAACGGCCTGGAAGACCTCGCCTTCCTGGACTGCGATGTGACCAACGTGGTGCACCAGCTCCGCCCCGGCGGCCCCATGGCGATCATCGGCGTCGGCGGGTCCCGCGATTTGCAGGCCGCGCTGCGCCATGGCCATGACCCGGTGGTGGGCATCGAGCTGAACCGGCGCCTGCTCGAGGTGCTCCAGGGCCCCCTCGGGCAGCCGACCGGTGTGCCCCAGCACCCCGCGGTGCGTCTGGTCCACGACGAGGCGCGGAGCTACCTCTCCCGGACCAACCAGCGCTTCCGGGTGATCCAGGCGTCGCTGATCGACACCTGGGCCGCGACCGGCGCCGGCGCCCACGCCCTGGGCGAGAACGGGCTCTACACCGTCGAGGCCTGGCGCACCTTCCTCGATCGCCTCGAGGACGACGGTATCGTCACCATGTCCCGCTGGGCCAGCGGCGAGACGATGCGGCTCGTGGCGGTGGCGACCCAGGCCCTGCTGGAGCGGGGCGCTGCCCGGCCCGCCGAGCACCTGGCGCTGCTGCAAGGGGCCCAGGTCACGACCCTGCTGGTCGGCAAGCGACCCCTCTCCAGCGAGGATGGCGAGCGGCTCCGGCAGGTGGCGGAGCAGCGGGGGTTCCGCCTCCACTTCGGGCCGGGGCAGCCGGCGGCTGCCGGCAAGATGGACGAGATCCTCAAGGCCTCCTCCGTCGACGAGCTGCACCGCATCACGCTGCTGCCGACCCTCGACTTCCGGCCCAGCACCGACGACCGACCCTTCTTCTTCAACGTGGTGCGCCTGCGTGCCTTTGCCCAGGCCATCGCCCCCCAGTCCGGCGGCACCATCGAGGGCAACCGGCTCGCCACCACCACCCTCGTCCTGTCGCTCTTCAGCTCGCTGCTCCTCGCCGCCGGCGCCATCGCCCTGCCCCTGTGGCGCAAGGCTCGCCCCGCCGGTCGCGTCGGGCCCGCGCTCCTCGCCGGCCTCGCCTATTTCGCCCTCATCGGCGTCGGCTTCATGCTGTGCGAGGTCGGCCTGCTCCAGCGCCTCTCCCTCGTGCTCGGCCACCCCACCTACAGCCTGATCGTCGTCCTCGCCAGCCTCGTCGCCGCCGCCGGCGTGGGCTCGCTGCTGAGCGACCGGCTCCCCCTCGGCCGCGCCCCCTGGTGCTACCTCCTCCCGGTGGTCCTGGTGGCCTCGCTCCTCGCCGTCGGCTGGGGCCTCCCGGCCCTCGCCCCCTCCGTCCAGAGCCTCCCCCTCCGCTCCCGCATCCTCTTCGCCGTCTCCTTCACCTCCGCCCTCGGCCTCCTCCTCGGCATGGCCTTCCCCACCGGCATGCGCCTCGTCCGCGCCACCAGCGACGAGGAGACCCCCTGGCTCTGGGGCATCAACGGCGTCGGTGGCGTCGTCGCCAGCTCCGCCGCCGTCGTCATTGCCCTCGAATTCGGCCTCCGCACCCTCTTCCTCGTCTCCGCCCTCTGCTACGCCGCCCTCCTCCCCGCCGTCCTCGTCCTCCGCAGGGAGGCTCGCCCTTCATGAGGCAGATGTCCGGAGGTTCTCTACAGGCGGGGGCGCTGCTCCTGCTCGGCCTCTGGCTGCTGCTCTTCCACCCCGCCCTGACCGGCATCGTCACCGAGCCCCGGGGGCGCGGCGGCCTGGCCCTCACGGCCCTGCTGGGCCTCGCGCTGGCGGCCTTGCCCGGGGTCGGAGGCCGGTTCAAGCAGGCGATGCTGCGCCCCTCGACCCCGGTCTTCGTGGCCCTCGTCGCGCTGCTGAGCGGAGCCCTCTCCTGGTGGTTCGCGTCGGTGATGCTGGGGAACAAGACCCTGGCCCTCGACTGCGGCGTGTACCTGCTCCAGGCGCGGGCGATGGCCCACGGGGGCTTCGGTATCCCCCAGGAGGCGCCGGCGCTGTTCCAGTCCTCGCGCTTCCTCTTCGAGGGGCCGGACGGGCAGCTTTACGGGGTGTTCCCGCCGGGGTACCCGCTCTTTCTGGCCCCCTTCGCGGCGCTCGGGGTGCCGATGCTGTCGGGCCCGGTGACGGCCGTCGCGACGGTGGTGGCCCAGTACTGGCTCGCCCGGGAGCTTGGCGAGGACGAGTGGGTGGCCCGCGCCTCGCTGCTGCTGCCGCTGCCCTGCTACGCGCGGACCATCGAGACCGCCGACCTGCTCTCCCACGCCTTCGTCGGCCTCCTCGCCACCGTGGCCCTGGCGGCGGCCCTCCGCTGCCGCTCCGACCTCCGGGCGCGCTGGGGCCTCCTGATCGGCGCCTGCGTGGGCTGGGCCACCAGCGCCCGCCTCCTGGACGGGCTCGTCCTCCTCGCCGTCCTCCTTGTCCTCGCTGCCTGGCTCGCCTGGCGCCAGCCTCGCCTCGCCTTGCTCCGGGTCGCCGCCGTCGCCGCCCTCGCCGCCCTCCCGTTTGTGGCCCTCTTGCTGGCCCAGCAGAAGGCCTCGACGGGCCTCTGGCTCCAGCCCACCCAGTCCGAGTTCTTTCGACGCTCGGACCACCCTCCCACCTGCCACCGCCTCGGCTTCGGCGAGGACGTGGGCTGCAAGGTCGAGCACCCGCCGGAGCGCGCCTCCTTCGGCGCGGACGGCTACACCCTCGACGACGCGCTGCGGGTGGGCAGCGAGCGCGCCACGGTCCTCGGGAGCGACCTGCTGGGCTTCGCGCCCCTCGTCCTGCTGGGCTTCGCCTCGCTCCTGGTTGCCCCCTCCTTCGAGGCCCTGATCCTCGCCTTCTGGTGGGTCGGCCTCGGCCTCGCTTACCTCCTCTTCTATTACGGCAACGCCCCCGTGTACGGCGCTCGCCACCTCTTCCCGGTGGCCCCCGTGGTCCACGTCCTGGTCGCCCGCATGCTGCCCAGGCTCCCCCGCCGGCCTGGCCCGCGCCTGGGGGAACCTCACGTCCTGGGCGGCGCGCTGCTGTTGATCCTGATGGTGTCTTATCTGACCCAGTACGAGCGCTGGCGCCGCTCCTGGTGGCTGGTGAAGCTGCATCAGGAGAACCGCCCGGATGTGCACCGGCAGGCCGCCCAGGTGAAGGAGGCCATCGTGGTCTCGGGCGATCATTTCTCGGTGATCGAGGGGATGGATCCGTGGCGCGATCGGGGCGTGAGGCGCGTGGGGCAGGACGATCGTGCGGGGCTGATCGAGCTGCGCCGCGCGCACCCGACCTGGAAGGTGTACGCAGCGACGCCCGGCGGCCTGCTTCTGCTCGAGCTGCCCCCGCTGCGCCCGGGGCTGCACGTGGAGCTGGAGCAGGCCTGGCCCTCGCGGGTCTGGCCCTCGGGGCTGGCGTTGAAGCGCGTCGAGACGGAGAAGGCGATCCAGGCCCCTTCCAGCGGCCAGGAGGCGCTCGGGGTGCATGCGGCGAGCCCGAGGGGGAGCGCGGAGCTGGTCTTCGATGTGATCCAGCCGGGGTTGTACCGGCTCCGGGTCGAGGGGATCGCTGGCCCTTTCATGGGGCAGTACGAGCTGGCGGTGGATGGCACGGCGCTGCCCCCCTGGGAAGGCTACGCGCCCTCGTACCGCCCGCTGCGCGGGGGGGAGAGCGAGCCGATTCGCCTGGAGGCAGGCCGCCACCGGCTCACGATGAGGAGCACCGGGAAGGCCGCGGAGAGCAAGGGGTACCTGGCGCTGTTTGACACGCTGGAGGGGTCCCTGGTGGAGGGGCCCTGAACGATTCTGTGGGAGGTCAAACCAGAAGACCTGAGCCGGCGCTGGTCTCCGGTCAGGTTGGCAAACGGATGCCGGAGGGCCGACAAGATGGCAGGGGGGGGGGCACCTCCGGACTGGCCCGGATAACGGCTTAAATTGGCTAATTTTACCCTCATCAAAGGATGGTACGGGGGATGCACTGATCACTGGCATGACGTCTCGAAGGTGCGGGCTTCGTTGGGCCTGTGGCAAGGCAACCGATCGCAAGCCATCGATCGGCTTGCTCCTGCTGATGGCCTTGATGGGCTGTGCTTCCGAGCCTTCCTGCGAGGACGACCAGGTTCAACTGATTCTGACCGGGAGCGAGACCCGATTTGCGACGGACGTGAAGGTACTGGTGGAGGGGGGCGTAGTGCGTGGCGCCCGGGGGTCCACGGATCGAGCATCGAGCTTTGTACTGCGAGCGCCGCAGCTGGATGCCTCGCAATCCGGCACGCACGACATCGCATTTTTGGAGGGGGGGATTGTATTTGAAGAGTGCCCGGATACGGTGCTCCCAGAGCGTTGTGCTCCGGCCAACTTGAGGCGCATTCATGCCACCGCGGGGGTCATAAAAATCGAGCGGTCAGGTCCGACGGTCCGAGCCAACTTCACGCTGCAAGGCGAGTACCTTCGCGGTGTCGAGAAGAGGAGCGCCGAAGTTACCGGGTGCTACCAGGTGGTGCTCCCGAAGGAGCAGTGAGCGAATGGCTTTCGCTAAGAACGGGGCAGGCTCGGGGCCCTTGTCGGTCCAGCGATAGAAGCCGATCCCGGTCTTCTTGCCGAGGCGCCCGGCGCGGACAAGCTGGCGTAGCAGCGCGGGGGGGCGGAAGGCCTCGCCCAGCTCCTTGTGGAGGTGGTCGAGGATCGAGAGGCGGACGTCGAGGCCGACCAGGTCGGTGAGCTTGAGGGGGCCCATGGGGTGGCGGTACCCGAGCTCCATGGCGCGATCGATGTCGACGACGCTGGCGACGCCTTGCTCGGCCATCCGCATCGCCTCGGCGCCGATCACGACGCCCAGGCGGCTGGTGGCAAACCCGGGGAAGTCACGGACCAGGATCGAGGTCTTGCCCAGGTCCCGGGCCAGCTCCGAGGCCCGCGCCAGGCTCTCCTCCGAGGTGGCGACCCCGCGCACGATCTCGAGGAGCTCCATGACCGGCGGCGGGTTGAAGAAATGGAGACCGAGGACCCGGTGGGCCTGCCCGGTGCGCTGCCCCAGCTCGGTGATCGACAGGCTCGACGTGTTGGACGCCAGCAGCGCGTCCGCGGGCGCCGCCTCGATGACCCGGGTGAAGAGCTCGACCTTGAGCTCCATCTTCTCCGGCGCCGCCTCGATCACCAGAGAGGCCCCCTCGACGGCCCGCCGCAGGTCGTCGGTCGGGGTGATGTTCCCCAGGATCTGCTGCTTCTCTTCCGGCGAGAGCTTGCCCTTGTCGGCCAGCCGGGCGAGCGCCGCCTGGACCTTGGCCTGCCCCGCATCGGCGGCCTGCTGGGACACATCGAAGAGGCGCGTGGGGTAGCCGCGCTGGGCGGTGAGCTGGGCGATGCCGTGGCCCATGGTGCCGGCCCCCAGGATGGCGACGGGAGGTTTCTGGCTCATGGGCCTCGCCTGCTAGCACCGCTGCCCCGGCGGCGGAACCGCCCCGCTCAGCCCGCGCACTCCGCCAGCCAGGCGGCGAGCGGGGCGAACACCCGCTGGTGCGCCTCGCGGGAGATGAAGAGGTCTGCGTGGGCCATCGCGATGGTGTCGGTGCCCACCTCCAGCAGCTTCTTCTTCGGCGAGCGCAGCTTGTAGAACGGGTACGCCGCGGTCTCCCGGGGGACGACGCCGTCGCCGTTGGCCACCACGCACAGGAAGGGGTTATCGAGGGCCCCGATGGCCTCCGACAGGTTGACCCCGCGGACGATCAGATCGCGCCGCTGGATCCACTCGGCCATCTGCCGGTTGATGTGCCGGTTCGGGTCCTCCACCGTCCGCACCAGCTCGCGCGCCGCGCTGACGTCGGTGATCTCCGGGTTCATGTACACCGACAGGAGCCAGGGCGTGCGCTTCGCCAGCACCGGCAGCGCCAGCTCGGCGATCTTCCTCGTCCCGCGGACCCGGATCATCCCGACCAGCCTCGGCGAGCTGAAGGCCACCTTGATCAGCGGGTGCACCCGCTCCCAGCGCACCGGGCTGCCCATCGACACCAGGGTGGCCATGCGGTGCGCGGGCTGCAGCGCCGCGTGGAGGAACATCAGCGCACCCCCCAGCGAGCAGCCGATGATGTCGGCCCGCTCGGCCCCGGTGCGGGTCTCGCTCAGCACCTTGTCGATGACCACGCCCACGTCCGTCAGCGCCAGATCCTCCAGGGAAAAATTCGAGGAGCCGCCGTCCCACTGGGTATCCCCCTGCTCGCGCAGGTCGGCGCGCCACACCTCGAACCCCTGCTCCGCCAGGTACCCTTCCAGCGACGACCCCCCCGGGTGATAGCTGAAGATGAACGAGTTCATCCCGTAGCCGGGCACGATGATCACCGGGCGCCGCCCGGGGACGAGGCGCCCCTCGTCGAAGGTCTGGTACAGCGCGAGGCGGTAGCCGGCCCCGTTCGGGGCCCAGTGCCTGAGGGTCTTCATTCGTTGTAGAGAAGTTCCGGATAGATCGGGGCCAGGAGGCCGGGGTTCACTGGGGGACGAGGACGAGGGCGCCGCGGGCAGGGACCGGGGCGGAGGGGCCGCCGACGGTCTTGCCGGAGAGCAGATCGGTGGCGCTGCCAGGCAGGCCGGAGGCGGTGCGCTCGCCGTCGGCCCGGTTGATGGCGACGAACACGGTGTCGCCGCTGGTGCTCATCTTGTAGACGAGCACGTCGTTGTCGGAGGACACGGTGGAGCGGTTGCCGCGGCGCAGGGCCGGGTGGTCGGCGCGGATCTTGGCGAGCTTCTTGAGGTGATCCCGGAGGAAGTTCTGGTTCGCCGAGACGCCCTGCCACTGCATGAAGCGGCGGTTGTCGGGGTCGCCTGCGCCGGCCATGCCGATCTCGTCGCCGTAGTACACGAGGGGGACGCCCTTCATGGTGAAGAGCATGGTGAACGAGGTGGCCAGGCGCTCGAAGGCGGATTTCTCGCCGGGGACGCCGGGCTTGTTGTCAAACGCCCTGTCCTTGCCGTCGGCCCAGGGGTCGCCCCAGAGCGGGTTGTCCTGCGCCAGGTGGATCGGCCTGGGGATGTCGTGGTTGCCGATGAAGGTGCTCATGATCGAGCCAGGGCCGTAGAAGCTGTCGTTGCCGTCGAGGAAGCCGGCGAGGTCCTTCATCGAGCCCTGGCGCATCAGCAGCTTGGACGCCATCTCCATGCGCAGGGGGAAGTCGAACTGGCCGTCCAGCATGGAGGCGTCGACGTACTTCTTGATGACCCCACGGTCGCCGGTGAAGGTCTCGCCGACCATGTAGAAGTACTCGCCGGTCGTCGGCTCGATCTCGGCCTTCACGCGGGCCCGCAGGTCCTTCACCCACTGCTCGTTGATGTGCTTGATCGCGTCGAGCCGGTAGCCGTCGACCTTGGTCTCCTTGATCCACCAGAGCGCGTTGTCGACGGACGCCTTGCGGGCCTCGGCGATGTCGAAGTTGAAGTCGGGGAGGTAATCCCGGAACCAGCAGCGGATCCCGTCCGAACCGTCCCAGCCGCAGCCCTCGCCGCAGACGCAGTTCCCCCCCTTGTTGTTGTCGTTGGGCCAGAACCAGCCCTTGTTCTGCTGGTAGATCGGCGCGCTCGAGTGCACGTGGTTCATCGCGTAATCGACCAGCACCTTGATGCCCTGCTTGTGACAGGCGTCGACCAGCGCGGCGAAATCTTCCTTCGTCCCGAAGTGCTCCTCGTAGGCCTCCAGGTTCGCGGGCCAGTAGCCGTGGTAGGCGCTGTACTGCCGACCGTCGCTGCCCAGGCCCGAGACCGAGGGGTTGTCCATCGGCACCGTCAGCCAGAGCGCGTTGATCCCCAGCTCGGCGAAGTACCCCTCGTTGACCTTCTGCAGCAGCCCCTTCCAGTCGCCCCCCTGGTAATCCACCGACGGGTCCAGCCCCAGCGGCTTGTCGTTCGCCGGATCCCCGTTCTGGAACCGATCCACGAAGGCGAAGTACATCACCGCATCCCGCCAGTCGAAGGTCCCCGTCTGCGGCGGCGCCTCGCAGGACCACCAGTCGCAGGTCGCCGGCTGCAGCACCGAATTCTTGCTGCCAAACCCGTCGTCCACCTGCGCCACCGTGGGGTCCGGATCCGGCACCCAGTCCTTCCCGTTGATGAAATACTTGTAGGTGACCTGCTTGTCGTACGGGATCAGCGCCGTCCCCTTCCAGGTCGACCCGCTCTTGCTCAGCGCCACCCCCTTCTCCCAGGCCCCGGGCGCGAAATCTCCCCGCAGCTCCACCGAGCTCTCCCCGCTGTCCGGGTAGCTGAACTCGCGCTCGCACCGCTTCAGGTCATCGCTGCACTCCGGCGGCTTCGGCGGCTCCGGCTCCCCGCCGCTCCCGGCGCTCCCGCTGTCCCCCCCGGAACCCCCGGTCACCGACGACGAGGCCCCCGAACCGTAGCTCGCCCCCGAGCCTGGCATCCCCCCCTTGCCCGGGTCAAAAGTGCCACCGGTCCCGCCCTGCGGTGGGTCCGGGACCTGGCGGCCCGGGGGGTTGGTGAGCGTGTCATCGCCGCCGACCGCGCAGGCGGTGGCGACGAGGCTGGAGGCGAGGAGAGCGGCGAGAAACGTCGAGCGGTGAAGCATGATGCACCCGGCGGCGAAAGAAGGATGGTTCCAGCGCGGGGAGGCCGCCCCGCGCTCCGGTGGGGCGAGCGTACCAGCTTCGTGACGGTCGTGCTCCAGGGCTGGGAAGAAAAGGGAACCGGGGGCCAGGGGCCTGGTGGATCTGTACCCCTGGAGACGCGGGTGGGCCCTGGTACGCTGGGGGCTCATGTCCTCTTTTCCACCGCTGCCGGCCGGGGACGCGCCGGCCATTCACCTGCAGACCGCGCAGGGCCAGCAGCCCCCGGTCCCGACCTCCAGGCTCAAGGAGCTGCTGCAGCGAGGGGAGCTCCCTCGCGACACGGCGCTCTGGTTCCACGGCCTCCCCGGCTGGATCCGCGCCGCGGATCACCCGGAGCTGCAGGCCGTGCTGCCGGCGGGCTCGCCGGACGACGAGATGGACCGGGTGTTTGGCGGCCTGGTCAAGGAGAGCTGGGCCTACTTCCGCGAGCACGAGAAGGCGGGGCACATCGACGAGGTGCTGGTCGGCGCGATCATCACCGCCACGCTGGACAACCAGTATTCGTTGATCGACCTCTCGAGCAACGGCAACAACCACTACCTGCGCTTCGAGAACATCCAGGGGGACCAGAGCCGGGTGGTCTTCCAGCTGGCGCACCTGACGCCGGGGCTCACGGCGGCCAAGGTACTGGGGCAGCGGATGAGCGTTGTCGTCGGGTACGGCGAGCGGATGCCAGACTTCGGGCGCGTGTGGCAGGCGATCAAGGCCGAGTTCAAGAGCGGCTACG
>JALOQB010000114.1 GCA_025453595.1 Polyangiaceae bacterium | reverse complement strand
TGGGGTTGTCGACCTTCGCGGCGCTGAGTGACGGGACGATGGTGGCGAACCCGCGCTTGCGCGAGGCGGCGCAGAAGGAGATCGCAAGCAAGAGCCGGGTCGTGGCTCGTCGAGAGAAAGGGTCGTCAGGATACAAAGAAGCGGTGGCGGCGCTGGCCAAGGCTCATGCACGGGTGGCGGCGCAGCGGACGCAGTTTCATCACAAGACGGCGAACGCCATCGTCCTGCGGTACGACGCGATCTGCGTCGAGGAGTTGAATGTGAAAGGCCTGGCCCGAGGCATGCTGGCCAAGGCGGTGAACGACGCCGGGTGGTCGACCTTCCTGCAGGTGCTTGCGAACAAGGCAGAATGGGCCGGTCGCGAGTTCGTGAGCAAGGGACGTCGCAGGAGTGCAGCGGGTGCGGGACGGTGGTGCGCAAGGGGTTGCATGTTCGGGAGCATCGGTGCCCGGACTGCGGGCTGGTGCTCGACCGGGACGTGAACGCGGCGAGAAACGTGAAGGGCCGGGGCACGGCCTTCGTGGAGGGGAGAGTGGTAGGCTCCCCTGGGAAGCGAGAAGCCCCCTCCTCGGCGTAAGCCAGGTGGGGGAGTTGTCACTCACAGGCCCTCCGCCAGGGCCCCCCGCAGCGCCGCCAGCGTCCGCGCGTTCATCCCCTGCACCGCCAGCAGCTCCTCGTCGCTGGCCCGGCTGATCCGATCGATCGACCCCAGCGCGTCCAGCAGCGCCTTGCGGGTCTTGGGCCCGATGCCGCTGATGCCGTCCAGCGACGAGCGCAGGCGGCGCGTTTTCCCCAGCTTCTCCCGGGCCTTGTTGGAAAACCGGTGCGCCTCGTCGCGGGCCCTCGCCAGGATCGAGAGCGCCGCCGTCTGCGGCCTCAGCGCTATCCCGTTCTTCTGGCCCGGCAGGAACACCCGGTCCACCAGCGTCTCCCCGGCCACGTTCTCCCGCTCCTTCGCCAGCCCCACGATGGGCAGCGTCGTCAGCCCCAGCTCCCGCGCCGCCTGCAGCGCCACGTTCAGCTGCCCTCGCCCCCCGTCCACCACCAGCAGATCCGGCAAGGACCACGGATCCGTGTCGTCCAGCGGCGCGAGGATCACGTCCGTCATCGCCGCCTCGGCCTCCGCTTCGCTATCCGGAACTTCCGGGGAGTCATCGAGGACCATCTCCTGGACCTGGGCGGGGGTCTCCGGGGGGGGCGAGGCGAGGGCGCGGCGGAAGCGGCGCAGCAGCACCTCCTTCATGGCGCCGTAGTCGTCGCCGCCCTGCACGGTGCGGACGTGGAAGGTGCGGTACCGCTTCTTGTCGAGGGCGGTGTCGCGGAGGGCGACGATGGCGCCGACGGTATCCTGGCCGCCGAGGTGGGAGATGTCGATGCACTCGATGCGCCGGGGCAGGGCGGGGAGGCGGAGTTTTTGCTGGAGCTGGGCGAGGCGCGCGGCCACGTCGTCGCTGGCGCGCTTCTTCTCGCGGAAGGCGTGGGCAGCGTTCTCGGTGGCGAGCTCGAGGAGCTTGCGCCGGTCGCCGCGCTGGGGGCACACGATCTTCACGGCGCGCCCCTTCCGCTCCGAGAGCCACTCGGCCACGCCCTCGGCGCCCTCGGGCAGCACCGGCACGACGATCTCGTGGGGGACGAGGGACGCGGCTTCTTCCCGCGTGGTGCCCTCCAGCAGGTCGTCGTAGTACTGGCGCAGCAGGCCGCCGATCACCTCGTCGTCCTCGACCTCGACGCCCCGGAGCGAGAACGTGGCGGTGTCGGTGACGCGGCCGCGGCGTACGTACATCATGGCCAGCTCCACCAGGTCGCCCTCGCGGTGGAGGCCCACCGCGTCCTGATCCAGGTCCTTGTCGCCGACGAGGCGCTGTTTTTCCTGGATATCCTTCACGGCCCGGAGCTGATCCCGGTACACCGTGGCCTCCTCGAACTGGAGGTTGCGGGAGGCCTCCTTCATCCGCCGCTCCAGCTCCCCCGAGAGCTCGTCGTGGCGCCCCTCCAGGAAGAGCGCCACCGAGCGCGCCTGGCCCACGTACCCCTCGCGGTCCACCTCGTACACGCAGGGGGCCGGGCAGCGCTTGATCTGGTACTGGAGGCAGGGGCGCTGGCGCGAGGCCAGCTCCGTGTCCGAGCAGGTGCGCAGCTGGAAGTGCTTGTTGATCAGGTGCAAGGTCCGGCGCGCCGACGTCGCCGAGGGGTACGGCCCGAAGTACCGGGCCCCGTCCGGCTGGGGCCGCCGCACCACCTCCAGCCAGGGCCAGGGCGCCCGCAGATCCATCCGCAGCGACAGGAAATCCTTGTCGTCCCGCAGCTTCACGTTGAAGCGCGGTCGGTGCTCCTTGATCAGGTTGTTCTCGAGGATCGCCGCCTCTTTCTCCGAGCCCACCACGATGGTGTCCAGGTCCGCGAGGGTGCGCCGCAGCAGCGGCAGCATCGCCCGGGTGTCGCTGGAGCCCTCCTGGAAGTAGCTGCGCACCCGGTGCCGCAGGTTCTTCGCCTTGCCGATGTAGATCGCCGCGCCCTTGGCGTCGCGGAAGAGGTAACAGCCGGGCTGCAGCGGGAGCAGCTCGAGCTTGTCGAGGACCACCTGGGGAACCATGTCGCCGCGCATGGTAGCGCGCCCCGGGGCGATCGGCCCCCGCCGGGGGCGGCTAAGCTGCCATGTCCTGGCAGGTTGGGGCGGCTCAGCGCAGCCCGGCGGCCTCGACGGCGGCGGCGGCGGCGAAGAGGACCGGCTCCCCCAGGGCGGGGCCGATGAGCTGGAGGCCCACCGGCAGCGCGGGGGTCGCCCCGGCCGCCGGCGCAGGGCGCACCGGCACCGAGAGCGCCGGCAGCCCCGCGAGGCTCGCCGGCAGCGTGTAGATGTCGTTGAGGTACATCGTGAGCGGGTCGTCGATCTGCTCCCCCAGCCGGAAGGCCGCGGTGGGCGCGGTGGGCGTGGCGACCAGGTCCACCGACGAGAACACCTCGAGAAAATCGCGGCGGATCAGCGTCCGGACCTGCTGCGCCTTCAGGTAATAGGCCTCGTAGTACCCGTGGGACAGCACGTACGTCCCCAGCAGGATCCGCCGCCGCACCTCGGGGCCAAAACCCTCGTTGCGGGTCGCCCCGTACATCGACGCCAGGTCCGCCCCCGGGGGCTCGACCCGCAGACCGAAGCGCACGCCGTCGAAGCGCGACAGGTTGGACGACGCCTCCGCCGTCGCCAGCACGTAGTACGTCGCCACCGCGTGGCGGGTGTGGGGCAGCTGCACCGGGCGCACCTCCGCCCCCTGCGCCTCCAGCGCGCCGATCGCCTCGCGCACGCTGGCGGCCACCTCCGGGGCCAGCCCCGCGGCAAAATACTCCTCCGGGACCCCCACCCGCAGGCCCCGGACCCCGCGCCCGCAGGCCTCCTCGTGGGACGGCACCGGCGCCTCCAGGCTGGTCGAGTCCCGGGGGTCGTGGCCCGCGATCACATCCAGCAGCCGCGCCGCTCCCCGCACGTCGCTCGCCATCGGACCCACCACGTCCAGGCTCGACGCGTAGGCCACCAGCCCGAAACGTGAGACCCGCCCGTGGGTGGGCTTGACCCCCACGCAGCCGGTGTACGCCGCTGGCTGCCGCACCGACCCACCGGTGTCGCTGCCCAGGGCGCCGGGGGTCATGCGGCCCGCGACCGCCACCGCGCTCCCCCCCGAGGATCCGCCCGGCGTGCGGGACGGATCCACCGGGTTCTTCGAGGGGAAATAGGCGCTGTTCTCCGTGGACGAGCCCATCGCAAACTCGTCCATGTTGCACTTGCCCGCCAGCAGCGCCCCCTCGCCCTTCAGCCGCGCCACCGCGGTCGCGTCGTAGGGCGGACGCCACGGCTCCCCCCGGTGCCGCAGCACCTTCGAGCCGCAGGTGGTCGTCACCCCGCGGGTGCACAGCGCGTCCTTGATGCCCAGGGGAACCCCCGCCAGCTTCCCCGCCGCCTCGCCCCGGGCCCGACGCTGATCCACCGCCCGCGCCCCCTCCAGCAGCTCCCCCGCGGTCACGTCCACGAAGGCCCCCAGCCGCTCGTTGCTCGCCTCGATCCGCGCCAGCGTCGCCCGCGCCACCTCCTCCGCGGACACCTCCCCCGCCGCGATCCTCGACGCCGTCTCCACGATGCCCCAGCTCGCCATCTCGTCCATGCGCGTCATCCCTCCACAAATCCCGGTACCCGGAACCCCTCGCCGTCGTGCCTCGCCGCCTGCGCCAGCGCCTCGCCCCGCTCCACCCCCGGCGCCGCCTCGTCCGGCCGCAGCGGTAGCCCCGGGATCAGCACGTGCGCCGTCGGCTCCACCCCCCGCGTGTCCACCTCCTGCAGCGCCTTCACGTAGCCGATGATCTTCCTCAGCTCCCTCGCCATCGTCTCCAGCTCGGCCTGCGGCACCGACAGCCGCGCCAGCTTCGCCAGCCTCGCCACCGCCTCCGGCGTCAGCTCTTCGTCGCTCATCCCCCCTGCTTAGCCCATCCCCGCCCCTGCTTGTATCGACCCCCTCTCCTGCCCCCTCTCTCCCCTGATTTGTCCAGGTTCGTCTTTTTTTGATTGCATGCGATTGAATCGTGCACAATCTATCTGCGTCCCCGAGGTCGGGGAGAACAAGCAAGTTGAGCGAGAAGAGAGGCAAGCGATGAGCAATCCCGTGGTGATCGAGAAGGTGCTGTACACGGCAGAGGCGACGGCGAAGGGGGGGCGCGAGGGGGGCGTCCGGTCGAGCGACGGCACGCTCGAACTGGCGGTCTCGCTGCCGAAGGGGCTGGGGGGGGCCGGGGCCGCGGGGACCAACCCGGAGCAGCTCTTCGCGGCGGGGTACGCGGCGTGCTTTGCGAGCGCGGTGGGGCACGTGGCGCGGCTGGGCAAGGTGGCGCTGCCCTCCCCGCCAGAGGTGACGGCGGCGGTGAGCATCGGGGCGGTGGGCCCCGGCTTCGGGCTGGCGGTGGCGCTGAAGGTGGCGCTGCCCGGGGTCGAGCGGGGGGTGGCCGAGAAGCTGGTCGAGACGGCGCACCAGGTGTGCCCGTACTCGAACGCGACCCGGGGCAACATCGCCGTGACCTTGACCCTGGCGGAGTGACGGGCAAACGATCCGGGGCGATGGCTCGCGTGCCCGTCGATCCGCTCCGTCTGGATCAGCAGCTCTGCTTCGCGCTCTACGCGGCGTCGAGGGCGGTGACACGAGCCTACGGCCCCCTCCTTGAACCGCTGGGGCTGACGTACCCGCAGTACCTGGTGCTGCTGGTGCTGTTCGAGGGCGAGCCTCGCTCCGTGCGCGAGCTGGGCGAGGCGCTGGGCCTCGATTCGGGCACCTTGACCCCCCTGCTCAAGCGCCTGGAAGCCTCGGGGCTGGTCAAGCGCAAGCGGGACGCCGAGGACGAGCGGGTGGTCCGGGTCAGCCTGACCCGCAAGGCGATGGCGCTGCACGAGACGCTCCAGGACGTGCCCCGGCAGATGGTCTGCAAATTCGGTGGCGATCCGGAGCGACCCGGGGATCTCGCCGACATCGCCCGCCTCCGCGAGGCCCTCCATGCGCTGACCCGGCGCCTGGAGCCGCCCCCCGGCTGAGGCTGCGGTGTGCGCACAGCGCCCGGGGCTGTGCGCCCAGCCGGTGCACGTGCGAGCGAGGGCCCCCTGGCAGGTACATCCGATCCGGCATGGTCGTTGCCCCTTGCCTGGTCTACATCCGTGGCATGGGTCCCTTGTGCTGCTCCTGCCGAGGGCCTCTCTCTCTTCCGGGATCTGGCGAATGCGAACCTTCCTGTTCCTGTTTCGAGCAAGCCTGTGCTCCGTCCCTCTGCTTGCCTGCAACACCCTGGTCGGCGTCGAGGACCTGGAGCGTCCTGGCGGCCCTGGCGGCGCCTCCCCCGGGGGCTCCGGCGGCGCTGCTGGCGGCGGGGAGGGAGGCTCGGGTGGCTCCCTGTCCGGAGGTTCCGGAGGGATCGGCGGCGCAGGGACCGCAGGGGCGGGCGGTGACGCGGGGGCGGGCGGTGACGCGGGGGTGGGCGGTGACGCGGGGGTGGGCGGTGTGGCGGGATCGGGCGGCGACGCGGGGGGCAGCGGTACCGCAGGGACGGGCGGCGATGCAGGGACGGGCGGTGTTGCCGGCTCCAGCGTGGGCGGGGCCGCGGGGGCCGGAGCAGGGGGGGCCGCGGGGGCTGGAGGCGGCGGAGGTTCTGGACAGGGGGGGGCGTGCGGCGGGGAGCCCTGGGGCCCTGGCAAGGCCACGGAGCGCTGGAGCTTCACGCCGGTGCAGCAGCTCAAGGTGGGGCAGACGAACGGATTTCTCGGCACGTTCAAGTCCCGCACGCCGCTGTCTTTCTCGCTGCTGGGAGGGGTGGCGTTGCGCGCGACCTGGGGCGGACACCTGCTGCGTTTCCAGAGAGATCTGACCACGGGGCAGCTTGCCCTCGCTCCGGATCCCCCCCTTGTCCCGGGGGGGATCCTGAACGCGGCGTCGATGCTGATCCCGGAGCGGCAGGAGCGGCTGATCATCGGCGCCAACGACGCGAGCACCGGGGGGCATCTCCAGCTCTACGGGCTCAACCCGATCAGCTTCCAGCTGGTGTCGAATACGACCCTGGACAGCTCGAAGCAGAGCCCGGCCACGCACCCCACAGGGACCACCGATGTGCGCACCTTGATCGAGCACCCCTTGCACCGCTGGTTCTACGCGCTCTACGCGCAGAACCCGGCCGCCAAGGAGAGCACCCTGGTCACGGTGCCGCTGTTTGACCTGGGGCTCCCGGTGAGCGTGATGATGCCGACGCTGTCGCCGGTGAAGTTCCCGATGGAGTTTGCCCAGGGCATGGTGATCTCACCGGACGGCAAGGCGCTGTACGTCGGCGGGCAGAACCGTGTGTACCGCAGCGCCATCGACCTGAGCTCCGGCGCGGTCTCGACCCCCGAGAGCATCCCGCTGCCGCCGGGCATCGAGGCGCGCAGCGTGCAGGTGTACCAGGGGGCGGTCTGCCAGATCGGATCCGTGCATCACGTGTACGCGCCGCTGGTGACGAGCGACAAATCCGTGGGAGACCCGCCGCTGGTTCCGGACCCCAAGGCGGGGCTCTGGCACCTGCGCATCGACGGCAACAAGATCGATTCGACCTTCCTCGGCCCCGGGGAGCACCCGGGGCTGGGGCAGGTGCGCCACGTGGTCGCCAGCAAGGATTGCTCGCGGCTCTTCGTGGGCGGCTCCGAGTTCGCCGGCGCAGAGCCATTCTTCGGGAAGTTCCGCCCGGTCATCAGTGTCTTCCAGGTGAACCCCACGACCGGGGCGCTGACGCTGGAGGCCGAGCTGAGGAGCGGGACCGACTTCCAGAACATCGTCCGGGATCCTTTCGTGGCGCTGAGCCCGGACGAGCAGCACCTCTACGTGCACTCCGAGTGGATCGATGACGTCTCGGTCTTCGCGATCCGGCGCTCCCCCGGGGGCAACGGGCAAGACCCCCTGTTGTTGCGGAACGGACCACCCCTCCAGATCCCGGACGTGAGGGCTCAACCGGCCTCCTTCCGCTTCTCCGACGCATGCCCTCCCGGTCAGGTGCTGCGAGGGTTTCGTGGCCGGTTCCAGGAGAAAAGCAACCCCCTGGGCCAGCGTCTGGCCACGGTGCAGACCGTCTGCCAGCGGGTGTTGGTGGAGCAGGGAGCGACGCCCTCGCTGGCGCTCGCGGAGGGGCTGACCACGCCCTCCCGGGGGAACTGGGCCGAAGCGCAGGGCACCTGGAGCAACCTGTGCCCCGCGGGGGCCGCCGCGGTCGGCTATCGCCCCCGCTTCCTGGGGTCGAGCCTGGCGGACATCGAGCTCTGGTGCGCGCCGCTGGAGGTCTCCTGCGGGGGCACGATCGAGGTGACGGTGGGCAAACCCGTCAAGAACAGCTCGACCGCCTCGTTCCCGCCCGGCGTTGACGTGGCTCCCGCCGTCCTGGAGCGCCTGTGCCCCCCCGGGATGATCAGCACCGGCGCGCTGCTCAACACCATCGCGCCGGACAATCTTTCACCGGTCGAGGTGGTGGACAACGTTGCCTTGCTCTGCAGCAAGCCGTCGCTTGCGGTCAGCCCTTCTGAATGCGTCAGCGACGGCGAGTGCGGTCTGCCCCCGGATGGCTGCGACTACGCCGTCTGCGTGCAGGGCAAGTGCGAGCGCGAGCGCAAAATCTTCTCTGCGCCCAGCCACGTCAACCCGGATTGCCGCCAGGTGTGCGGCCCCAAGAACAGCCCCCCTCTCGTCCTGGATGTATTCCCTTTCGGGGAAGACAACGGCGAGAACGTGAAAGATTTTCTCGGCTGCGTCCAGGGCTGCATGGTCGGTCAGGAGGTGACGCTGAAAGCGACCCAGAGCACCTGCGACGGCAGCAACCAGTGCGCCCCCGGGGGGATGTGCGTGGATTCTTTCTGAATCAGAGATCTCGTCGCGTCGTCCCTCTGTTCCGGGGCGCTGCCGGGCGGTGTGGTCCAGCGGGGTTATCAGAGGGCGACCGGTGTGACGCTTCCCCTCCCGGGGCCACGATTACTCGTTCGTGGATTGCAGGTCGCGGAGCCAGAGTTCCAGCCTGCGATCCATGCGGAACTGCTGGCACATGGCGCGGAGTTCGTTCAGGTCCAGCTCTGGGTTCCGGCTCATCAGCTCAAGCACATCGTTCTTCGACTTCACACCGCCAGCATACAGCTTGAACAGGATGAGGTGCTGGAGCGTCACGACCCGCAGCGTGGCGCCCTCGCGGAGGGGTGTCGCTTTGCGAAGAGCAGCCTCGATCAGGGCCGGGAATCCCCCTGCGGGAGGGTTGCAGAAATTCACAATTTCGATCCGCTCGACCCCCTCTGCTTGCACCCTCAGTACACCACCCAGTGGATCAAGATCGTCCGGGAGGCTCACCTCGGTCGAAAAGCCTTCGTTGCGCAGTTGCTGGGCCAGCTCTTCGAGGCGACGAGGATCCATGCCAACAGCCAGATCAATATCCTCGGTTGACCGCGGATAACGATGCGCAGCGAGCGCCACCGCGCCGATGAGCGCCGACTCGACCCCGGAGCGAGCCAGGAACCGGGCAAGCTTCTCGGCGACCGCAAGGGCCCCGCCTTCCATCTTCTCCCCTGTCACCGCTGGCCGCCGGTGAGACCTCCGCGCAGCGCGCGGTCTCGCCTCCCTAGCCGGAGCGCCATCAGGATCCGCTCCTCGGCGGTCATCGCATCGATGGCTGCCAGCTCCCGCTCGCGGGCCTCTTCGGCCGACTTGCTCGGTCGTGCCCCGAGCGTGCGCAGCAACCTCTTCATCTCGGGCGTGTTCAGATCTTCATGAGATCCCATGTCACCCGCTCACTCTACCAGCGCGACCCCCTGCGGGCCACGGCGGATCGGTGGGGGCAGGGGTCAGCGCCGGGCCACGATGGCCTGGATGGAGGGCAGGTCACTCGCCTCGACGGCGCCCTCGATCACGCAGCGCACCGTGCCCTGCGGATCGAGGAGGATCTGGACCGGCAGCTGGGGTTCGCTCTTGAGCCGGAGCGCCTCGAGCCAGGCCGTGCGCCCCTTGCCTTCCTGGAGCCACCAGCTGGCGCGCAGCCCGCTGGGCGGCTGCGACTCGAGGAAGCGGCGGGCCTGCCGCTCGTCGTCGTCGAGGCTGAGGAAGGCGAGGTGGATGGGGGTGCCGGCCTGGGCGAGCTGGGCCTCCCAGCTCTTGAGCAGCGGCACCTCTTCCTTGCAGGGCTTGCACCAGGCGGCCCACAGGTTGACCCAGGTCCAGCGGCCGCCGGTGGGGATCCGGTCGGGGAGCGGGGGGACCCCCGGAGCTTCCATATGAGGGAGGGCCCCGGCGGGGAGGGAGCGACCCGCGGCGAGGGGGGCGGAGGTGCAGAGGGGAGGGCGCGGGGAGGCGGGGCGGGGGGGCGCGGAGGCGGTGGGGGCCGGCGCGGTGGCGGTGGCCGCGGTGGCCTTGACCACCTCGCTGCGCTTGCCCTGGGGGGGAGGGGGGACAGACTTTTTTTCTTCGCAGGCGGCGAGGAGCAGGGCCACCGCGAGGGAGAGGCGAGGGAGGGTCATGGTGGGGGAGGGGAGGGTCAGAGCCGGCAGTCTACCCAGGAGATGAAGGCGCTGCGGTTGATCGCCTCGTCGTTGCAGGGTTTCCCGGGGCGCGAGTGGGTCCAGTCGGTGCAGTAGCCCTTGCTGAGCTGGGCGAATTCTTTGCCGAGCCAGAGCATGCCGAGCTTCTTGTCGATCTCCGGGTCCTGGGATTTGTAATGATCCTGGAGGAAGATCTCGACGGAGTTGGCGCGCTTGTGGGAGAGCGCCCGGTTCATGTCGGCGGCGCCGGTCCTGGACGCCCTGGCGACGACGAAGAAGTAGCGGGCGCCGCGCCGGTCCTCCCAGCGCTCGGCGAGGAGCTTCTTGGCGCCCTCGTCGAGCTTCTCGGAGGCGTCATCGAAGAGCAGGATGGCGCCGCGCTGGGCGAGGGGGGTGAAGAGGGCGTTGAAGTCGTCGTCGCTGATGCTGGCGAGGGTCTTGACGTCGGCGGGCTGGCAGCCGCGGCGGGACTCCTGGCCGCCGAGGCCGCAGGCGTTGATGACGCGCTGGAGCACGGCCTTGAACTGCGGCGTGCAGTAGGGAGCCTCTGTATGGTCGGCGACGGCGGCCTGGAGGGCCGGGTCTTTCCGGGCAGGCTCGGCGAGGCGCTTGCTGGCGGCGCGGACCTCGCTGTGAACGAAGCCGAGGGCCGAGCCGAGGGAGACCGCGCCGGCCAGGAGGCCGAGGGGGAGGGCGTGCTTCATGGTTCAGGGCTGCTCGAGGTGGGGGGCCATGATGCCGAGGGTGTAGCGGAGCCCGAGGTCGGTATCCTCGTCGCAGACCCGGTTGTAGGACGAGCCCAGGAAGAGCTGGGGCGTCGAGATCTGGATCTTGTTGTCGACCGCGAAGTGGAGCACCTTGTCGAGGCGAGCCTTGGTTTCCTTGGCGTCGATGCAGCTGTCGAGCTCGGGGAAGCGGCCGCGGATCTTGGCCCGCAGCTGGTCCTTGCCGGCCTTGCCCAGGGCGGCGAGCTCTTCTTGATTGGCGTAGGACCAGTCGAGCACCAGCCGGGCCTTGCCGGCGGGCTCGCCGCACAGGAAGGCCTTGGCCAGCTCGCAGGCGCCGGGGTGCAGGGGGCGATCGAGCATCCAGTTGCAGGCGTTATCGAGGGGGAAGATGGCCACCTGGGCGTCGAGTTTCTCGAAGATATCCTCGCTGACCAGGCGCTCGTGGAGGTTCTTGCAGGTGGGGCAGAGCGGGTCCACCAGCAGCAGGGCCTGCTCCTTGGGCCGCGTGCCGGTGACCTTGACCAGGGCGTGGTTCTTGTCGTTCGGCTCGGGGAGCTTGCCGCAGCCCGTGAGGTACGGCGTGTAATCAGGGAGCGCCGCCGCGTAGATCAGCGCGGGCCCCAGGGCGAAGGCGCCCAGGGCCGCGAGCAGGGCCGGGATGACCAGCGGGCTCCCGGTGGGGATGAGCCCGAGGTCTTCCAGGGTCGAGGGCTGGGGCGGCACCGCGTAGGCGGGCTGCGGGTACCCGGCGGGGACCTGAGGGGCCGCCAGCGCCGGGTCGATCAGGGTGGCATCCGCGGCCACCGGGGAGCCCCCGGCCTTGCGCAGCGCGCTCAGCCCCGCCACCGCCAGCAGCAGCGACGCCACGTAGAGCCCCACGCACAGCTTGCAGAAGGCCCCCAGCCGCGTCAGCGACAGGAAGAACATCACCCCGGAGGCCACCAGCGGCGTCAGCGCCGCCAGCCCGAACCCCTGCCAGGCCCGCCGGGAAGCGGCGTTGCCCGCCGTCAGCAGGTACACCGAGGCCGCCAGGAAGAAGGCGTAGGCCCCCAGCGCAAAGAGGCTGATCGGGATGCCACCCCAGAACCGCTCGCGCAGCAGCGCCGAGTAGGGGCTGTACATCGCCGCCGTGCAGGCGTTCGCCCCTGCCGTCGCGTCGCTCAGGCCCGGGACAAAGGAGCAGTGGGTGCTGTGGAGTTGCCGGTCCAGATGAAGGGCGTAGTCGTGGGTCGAGAAGGCGCTGAAGAAGACCCCCAGCGCCGACGCCACGGACCCGAGCACCCCCGGGAGGCGTGTTCGATTGGGATTCATGGTGATGCGGCGCCAGACCTACCCCCCGCGGGCCACGCCGTCAAATCAGCGCGCCTGCCTCGCCCGGCGTCAGCAGCGCCACCAGCAGCTGCAGCTCCGCCGGCAGCGGCGCCCCCGCCCGCTGGTGCGCCACCACCGCATGCGCCAGCTCCTCCAGCACCGGCTTCAGCGGCGTTCGCTCCAGCGGCACCCCGTCCAGCGCTTCGCCTGCCTGGTACCCGCCCCGCTCGTCCAGGTCTTCTCGCTGCACCCACCGGAACCCCTGCGCAGGGTGGTAACGGCAGGAAAAAATATGTCCGCCATCCTCGGACAGCCAGACCAGGGCGACGACGCGTTCGCCGCCGGAGGCGAAGCCACGGAGCACCCCGGGAGTCTTCCAGGCGCCAGGTTCCATGGTCAGCGGGCCTGCGGGGCGTCGGGCCCCCAGACGGGCATTTCGAGGGCGAGGTCGTCGATGAACCGGTCGAGCGCGGGGAGCTGCTCGGGGGTGGTGGCGAGGGTGAGCTCGCCCCCTTGCTCGGCGAAGAGGTTGGCCAGGCCCTCGCTCGCTTCGAGGTGCGCGCGCACGAACAGCACATCGCCGGCCCGCACCAGGATGCGACGCGCGCATAGCCCCTCGCCGAGAAGAGGTGGAACTGCTTTGCCCATGTCCTGCTAGCGTTGCAAAGCCACCCGTGAGCGCCAAGCTTGAAAATAAATCGACCTTCCCCTGCCTCGTGGAACCACATGATCCGCCGCCTCGACAGCCCTGAGCCAGCCGCCTCGCGTGACGACGACCCTGCCGATCCCGAGGGGGTCGAGTGGGGCATCGAGGGGGGCGAGCTGGACGGGGAAGACGAGCCCGGGGATGACCCACCGCCAGCGCTGCCCTCGGTGCCTCTCTTCGAGGACGAGGACCCGCCGGCCTTCGAGGTGGACGTGCTGGACATCGGCGCCCTCGACCCCCTCCAGGAGGACGAGGAGGCGCCCTTCGAGCCGCCGACGCTGCCGACGCTGCCGGGGCTGGACGACGAGCCCACCTCCGGTGACGCCCCGATCGAGGGCTGGGCCTTCCCCGAGGAAGACAGCGGGGACGACGGGATCGCCTTGCCCCCACCGGAGCTCTTCGACGAGGACGGCGGGCAACCGGTGCAGGGGCCGTCGAAAAAGGTATAAGAGCCCCGTGGCACGTACCCGACCTGTCGTTGCAATCGATGGCCCCGCCGGCGCTGGCAAGAGCACCGTGGCTCGCCTGGTCGCCCAGCACCTCGGCTTCACCCTCGTCGACACCGGCGCCATCTACCGGAGCGTCGCCCTGGCGGCCCGCCGCGCCGGCATCCCCTGGGAGGACCGCGCCGCGGTGACCACCGTCGCCCAGCGCCTCGCCGCGGGGGGGTTGCGCATGCGCCCAGGCGCCGACGGCTCCGTGCTGGTCGAGCTCGACGGCGACGATGTCTCCCTGGCCATCCGCGAGCCCGAGATCAGCCAGGGCGCCAGCAAGGTGTCCTCCGAGCCCGGGGTCCGCGCCGCGCTCCTCGCGCTGCAGCGCCGCGCCGCCGCCGAGGGGGGCGTGGTGCTGGAGGGGCGCGACATCGGCACCGTCGTCATCCCGGATGCCGAGGCGAAATTCTTCGTCACCGCGGCCCCCGAGGTGCGGGCCCGGCGGCGCCACGACGAGCTGACGGCCCGCGGCGTCCCCTCCTCGTTTGACCGCACCCTCGCCGACGTGATCGCCCGCGATGCCGCCGACGAGGGCCGCGAGGTCGCCCCCCTCAAGGCCGCCCCCGACGCCCGCCTTGTCGATACCTCCACCCTCGCCATCGACCAGGTCGTCGCCTTCATCACCGACCAGGTCCGGCGCCTCGGCGCCTTAGCTCACCGGTCCGAGCTGGCCAGGTACGTCGGGCTCCGCTGCTTCAAGATCAGCCGCCCGAACCCCGCCAGCGTGCGCTCCTCCAGCGGCCGGATCACGATCCCCTCCCGTAGCACCTCTGCCAGCTTCGACGGCCCGTCCGATGCCTCCTTGATGCTCCGGCCGGCCAGCCACAAACCCAGCGGGCCCCGGTGCAGCACCGGCGCCACCCAGCCCTCCGTCGTGCCGTAAAAATCCTCGACCTCGCGCAGAAACGCGTCGGCCCCCAGCCACGCGCCGCCCACCCGCAGGTCGAAGAACCGCACCTCGTGGCCCCGGAGCCCGTACAGGTTCCCCTGGATCCCGGGGCCTATGGCTTCTCCATACACGAGCACGGTCTTGCCCGGGTGCCGCGCCGCCACGGATCGCGCGAAGTCGAGCGCCCGGCGCTCCCGGGCGATCTTCCAGAAGGTGTGCTCCACCCCCTCCCGCGGGAGGATCGTCCGGGTGCGCTGGTTCACCAGGGTCTCGCCGTCCGGGCGCACCATCACCGAGAAGTTGGACCCCTCGACCTTCTCGGTGATCAGCACGTCGCCCTCGTGGAGCAGGGCGGCCTGCTCCGTGTAGCGATCGGCCCCCTCGATGTCGTACACGGACACGCCATCCGGGAGCTCCTGCAGCGTGGCGTCGTTGCACACCACCTCCGCCGGCTCGTGCTTGGTGACCCCCAGGTGCGCGGTGAGCGCCTCGGTCCCGCGGGCCCGGACCTCCGCCGGCGCCACGTCCAGGGGCGCCACGATGCCCTGGCTCAGCTGACCCCGCAGCTTCACCGTCTTCACCCGGTTCTTCTCGCTCCCCGCCAGCTTGCCCGCCACGCCCAGCGCCGCCGCCAGCGGCGCCGGCAGCAGCGCGTCCACCGGGATGTAAAGACACCGGTCTCCGGCCCGGAACGCCCCCCGCCCGATGACGAACTGAAAATCCTTGCCGCGCAGCGTCGCCACCTCGATCCGGTCGGCCCCCGGGATCGCCGCCACGCTCCCGATCTCTTCCTCGGTCACTCCAAAAAACGCCATGCCCCAGGGACGTCTCCCCCGCTCACCCCCTGACCGTACCGCCCCCCGCGCCGGCCCGTTGCTCCCGCGGCGCCGTCTTTTCCCTTGCATGCTGCTGCTCTCGGGCTGCGCTGGTGTCAAGAAAGACATCGCCGGGGTCACGCCCCTGCCGCGCCTGGCGGAGCGCCCGGAGGACCTGCTGCCGTCGGGCCTTGACCTGCTGATGCGCCTGGACGCGGGGCGGCTGCGGGGGGTCGCCTCCAGCCCCGCGCTGGGGCCGCTGCGGGCGCCCTTGCAGCGGCGCCTGGACCGGGACGCGGCCTCGCTGCGGGCCTTGCTGGAGGCCCGCGCCAGCGTGCTGTGGGTGGGGCTCCGGGGGGCGCTGTCGACGCCGGATCTGGTGCTGGTGGCGCGGGGAGATTTTGCCTCCTTCGATCCCTCGTCGGAGGGGAGCTGGACGCGGGTTCCATCCCGGCACCCGGGCCAGAGCGTGTACGAGCGGCCAGGGCTGGCGCGGGGGGTACCGTCGCTGCTGGCGCTGCTCGACAACCGGGTGCTGGCGCTGGCGACGCCGCTGGAGGCGCCGGCGCTGCGGAAGGCGCTGGAGGGGGGCCCCGCGGGGGCGCGCAAGGAGGTGCCAGCGGAGGGGCTGGTGGGGTTCGCGGTGAAGCCTGCGGCGCTGGTGAACGCGCTGCGGGAGCCGTACCCGCGGCTGGCCTCGCTGCTGACGGAGGTGGCCTCGCTGGAGGGGGTCGGGGACCTGGAGGAGGCGGGGGCCGGGGGGCTGCGGCTGGAGCTGCGCTGGGCGGCGCGGAGCGAGGCCGGGGCGGCGCGGCTGGACCGGGTCTTCCGTGGGTGGAAGGAGGTGCTGGCGAGCGACGACGAGCCGCTGGCGCGGGCGATCGCCAGCGCCGCGCAGGTGCGGCGCGAGGGGCCGCAGAGCGTACGGATCCTGCTGACGCTGGGGGCGCAGGCGGCGGAGCGGGCAGTGGAGGCCCTGCTGCGGTGACAGGCGCCCCGGGGCGCACGTGGCGAGGGTGACCCTGGGGGGTCACTTTTTTCGAACTTTTTTCCGATCGAGGTGCATCCAGGGGCCGGCCCCGGGCGAAGGCGCAGTATCCCCAATGAACCTGAACCTCTCGATCGAAGATGTGCTCCTGGCTCAAGGCGGCGACGCTCGCGCCCTCGATCGCGTGATCCGCGCGGTGACACCGACCGCGCAGGCGATGCTGAGGCGCTTCCCGCTCTCGGAGCAGGACCGGGTGGACGCGCTGCAGAACACCTTGCTGCGGATCTGCCTGTCGCTGGACAGCTACCGGCAGGAGGCGCGGTTTTCCACCTGGCTTTACCGGGTGTGCACCAACGAGGCGCTGATGCTGATGAGGCGGCTGCGGGTGAGGCACAACCGCGAGGCAGAGCTCGACCCGGAGGAGGCGGCGCGCACCTTCGTGTACGACCCCCACGAGCCGGAGGAGGAGCGGCTGGCGCTGCTGCACCGGGCGCTGGCCGAGCTGCCGGAGCATTACCGCGCGGTGCTGGCGGCTTACTACGGCGAGGGGAGAGATCTCGATGACATCGCGACAAGCACGGTGGAGACCGAGAGCGCGGTGCGGGCGCGGGTGCACCGGGCGCGCCAGCTCCTGCGCAAGCGGCTGGGGGATGGCGCCGTCGAGGGCTGGGCTCCTGCCTCGTCGCGTGCGGCGTGAAACCTCCCCCCCTTCTTCGCGCGTACAGTCCTCGATGGCATGCAGGGTGCGGCGATCGTGGACTAGGAGGCGGCTTCGGCTGGTGCTAGCTTCCGTGCGCTTGCGACCTCCCTCCTCCCCCCCGGGGTCCACCCAGGCGCCTCCCGGCGGCCCGGTGCTCCACCGCGTCGCCAGCGGGGATCGCGCTGCCATCAACGAGTGCGTCGCCCGCTTTGGTGGCGTTGTCTGGTCGCTATGTCGTCGCCTCTCGCCGACGGAGGCAGAGGCCGAGGATGTGGCTCAAGAAATCTTCATCGAGCTATGGAAGTGCGCGGGGCGCTACGATCCCGAGAAGCAGTCCGAGGTCGCCTTCGTCGCCATGATCGCCCGCCGTCGCCTGATCGATCGCCGCCGCCGCCGGCAGCGCAGCCCCGAGGGGGTCCCCCTCGACGAGGTTGAGCCGGCCTCGGCGGCCCAGGGCGAGCTGTGCGCCGAGGCGGCCATCGCGGTGAAGGCCCTCGACGAGCTGCGCCCCGAGCAGCGCGAGATCCTGGTGCTCTCCGCCGTGCAGGGGCTCTCTCATGAAGAGATCGCCGAGCAGAAGAAGCTGCCTCTCGGCACCGTCAAGGCTCACGCGCGGCGGGCGCTGCTCCGGGTCCGGGCCCTGCTGCTGGGCACCCCCGAGGAGGGCGCATGAACCCCCTCGATCCGCGCGCCGAAGAGCTCCTCACCCAGGACGCCCTCGAAGGGCTCGATGAGGCCGAGCTCCGCGAGCTGCAAGACCTGCTGGGCGACCAGCTCGACCCCGAGCGCGACACCTTCGCCCGGGCCGTCGCGGGCCTCGATCTGGCCCACACCGACCCGACCTCCGAGCTGCCGGCGCACCTGCGCGAGCGCATCCTCCAGGAGGCCGCTCCCTTCCTCCGCGAGGCCCCGGCCCCGGCCTCGATCGCTCCGCCCGCGGCGCCCTCGGCCCCTTCGCCGGGCGTCGTCGTGCCTCTGCCCTCGCGCCCTCGCGCCGCCCTCCCCTGGGTGATCGCCGCGGCCTGCCTGGTCGCGGCGCTGGTGGCCCTCTGGGTCCGCCCGCCGCCTGCTCCGCCGCAGATCGTGTCCGTCACGGTCACGGTCTCGGTCCCGGTCCCGCCGCCCCCGCCTCCCGCCCCGCGCGAGGCCCGGGCCCAGCTCCTGGCTCGCGGCCTGGCGCCGATCCCCTGGGGGGGTACAAAAGACCCCGCCGCGCAGGGGGTCGAGGGAGATGTGCTCTGGGACAACGCCCGGCAGGAAGGGTACATGCGCTTCCGGGGTCTTGCGGCCAACGACCCGCGCAAGCTCCAGTACCAGCTCTGGATCTTCGACAAGAACCAGGACGCCCGGCACCCGGTCGACGGCGGGGTGTTTGACGTGAACGCGGAGGGCGAGGTGGTGGTGCCGATCACGGCGAAGCTCCAGGTGCGGGAGCCGACGCTCTTTGCGATCACGATCGAGAAGCCGGGGGGCGTCGTGGTCTCCTCGCGGGAGCGCCTGGTGCTGGCGGCGAAGGTCCCTGCTGGCTGAGCGAGGCGAGCCCTGCGCCGCGAGGGGTGGCGGCGCGGCCACCCGCGACCGGCGCGCCGCCACCCGAGCGCGGGGGCAACTGCCGGGAAAATGCGTTCTTTCTGGCCGGTTGACCTGCGATCACGAGGTCGACGGCGGTGGCACGGCGGCTGCGAGTAGGTCCAGCAATGTCCGCCTGGATTTTTGCGACGAGCCCGGCAAGAGTGGGCAGGGAGACCATGCTCGCAGCTGCTTACGATCCGACCGCCGACCTTCGCCGACTGGCGCGCGAGCAATTCGGCATCCCTGCGCCGTTCCCCTGGCAAGAAGAGGCGATGAAGGCGCTGGTGCAGCCGAACGCGCGGGTGCTGGTGGTGGCGCCGACGGGGGGAGGGAAGAGCCTGTGTTACCAGCTGCCGGCGTGCCTGCTGGAGGGGACGGCGCTGGTGGTATCGCCGCTGATCTCGCTGATGGAGGATCAGGTGAGGTCGCTGGAGCAGCGAGGGATCCCGGCGACGTACCTGGCGTCGACGCTGCCGGCAGAGGAGCGGCAGGCGAGGTTCGCCAACATCCGCCGGGGGCGCTACCGGCTGGTGTACGTGGCGCCGGAGCGGCTGAGCGAGAGCATCTACGACATCGTACCGATGCATCAGCTGTCGCTGCTGGCGATCGACGAGGCGCACTGCATCGTGCACTGGGGGCAAGATTTCCGCCCGGATTACCTGCGGCTGGGCGAGGTGATCCAGCGGATGCCGCCGCCGCGGTTGCTGGCGTGCACGGCGACGGCGACGCCGGCGACGCGGGGCGAGATCCTGCGGGCGCTGGGGCTGGTCGAGGAGCAGGTCTCGCTGGTGCTGAAGGGCTTTGCGCGGCCCAACCTGGCGCTGAGCGTCGAGCACACGACGAGCCCCAAGGATGCGATGAAGCGGGCGGACGAGGCGCTGCGGCTGACGCTGGTGGATCCCGCGGCGCCGCGGGGGGCAGGGATCGTCTACGCGGCCACGCGTCGGCAGACCGAGCAGGTGGCCGAGTACCTCGGGGCCCAGGGCTGGCGGGCGAACCCTTACCATGCGGGCCTCGACGGCGAGCTGAGGGGCCGAGTCTCGCGGGCCTTCGCCGATCGGCAGCTGGACATCGTGGTGGCCACCAACGCCTTCGGCATGGGCATTGATCGGCCCGACGTGCGGGTGGTGGTCCACACGCAGCCGCCCTCCTCCATCGAGGCGTACTACCAGGAGGTGGGCC
>JALOQB010000113.1 GCA_025453595.1 Polyangiaceae bacterium | reverse complement strand
GTAATCCTCGATGGTCTTGCCGTCGAGGGAGCGGACGAGGACGACGGCGATCTCGAAGGAGGAGGAGCGCTCGTAGTCGTTGAGCTGCTGGGCGAGGCGAGCGCGCTGGTCCGGGGAGAGGGCGCCGGCCTGATCGGTGACCCATCCGGTGCGTGCGGGCTGGGCGAAGGCGAGGGAGGCGGCGAAGGTGAAGGCGAGGGCGAGGGAACGGAGCCTTCGTACGTGAGATGGATGCATCGAACCTCCCGGAGCTGGGGACCCCGGTAGCTTACGCCCCGGGGGCCGCCTCGCACCACCTGAAGTCTCGAGCCTCCTGGATGGGCTGCCCCTCCGGTGCGCAGGCCCTCAGCCTTGCTGCTCGCTCCAGCGCTCGAAGGTGGGCTCCTGGGCCATCGCAGCGCGGAGGATGCTCATGGGGTCCGGGGCCGGGGCAACGCCGAACAAGTCCTGCCACCAGGCGGAGAAGGTCTTGCCGGGGGCCTTGCGCGCGAGCTGCTCTTCCATGGCCTCGGCCACCTCTTCGAGGGCCTGGCTGGCCGGCGGCGCTCGCCCGCTCATGGCCTCGTAAAGCCACGGGGTGCTGCAGGGGAGGATCGCCAGGAACTCGTCGAGCGACCGCGCCACCATGCACTGCGGTGAACCCTCGGAGTCGAGGTAGACCACCGGACCATCCTTCGGATCGTGCGTCTTCTCCGGCGACCAGAGGGCGAAGATCGAGCCATTGCCGGTCTGACCGATCGGGAAGAGAAACCCTTGGGGGTCAAAATTCACGATCCCGTCCAGCTCCGGTTCCCCGCCCTCGAAGTCGAGGAACGAGTCGCTCCAGTCGCGTAGCTTCTCGAGTCTTGTCGAGAACAGATCTTCCATCGTGCGACCCTTTGTAGCAGAAGATTTCCACCCCTTGCGACCCGCGCGCTCTCCGCCTCGTTCAGCCTTCCCTCGCGCTGGAAGTCGCCCTGCGCTCCCTGCTGGGTGGGTGACCGAACTTGCGGGCGTATTCGCGGCTGAACTGGGAAGGGCTCCAGTAGCCTACCTCGAATGCCACGCTCGTCACTGACTCTGTACCCATCAGCAGCCGCCGCTGTGCTTCCAGGAGACGCAGGTCTTTCTGGTACTGAAGCGGAGAGGAAGACGTGAGCTCCCGGAAGTGCTTGTGGAACGACGATACACTCATGCCCACGCCACGGGCCAGCTCTGTTACGACCATCGGCGCACGGAGGTCTCGTCTCAGCGTCGCGATGGCGCGTGCGATGGCGCTCGCGTGGCTGTCGTGTCGAAGCAAGTTCCGGAGCATCGCTCCAAAAGGGGCCAGCAGGAGTCGGTAGTGGATCTCTCGCCGCAAGGCCGCACCTAGCACTCGTACATCCATCGGTGCGTCATGAAGATCGAGGTAGCGAGCGAGCGGGCCCACCCACGCCGCACTCGCCTCGCATACACGGAGGCTTCGACCATCCGTGGAGCCAAGCACCTCGTCGCCGACATCTTCGTAGAGGCCGCGCAGCATGCCAAGATCGAGCTCGAAGATCAGGGCCGAATACGGTGCTCGCAGGACGCGCGCCACGATGGGGATGTCGTGACTGACGAGCAGTGCCTGTCCCCTCCGCACCCGCGAGGTCTCCCCTGAGAACACCGTTTCTTTGGCTCCTTGGAGGATCAGGCAAACGACCGGGCGGTAGATGGTAGCCTCGGCGGTCGTGGGCGCGAGATGGCGAAGCAGGGTCATGCCTGGGATCGGGGTGAGGATCGACTGTTCTTGCAGCCTGAAAGGTGCCATCAGCTCGTTAAATCGGGCGGTGATACGCTCGAACGCCGATGAGTCGAGGTCATGGGGGCGCGACGCTGGCATGTGCTTTTTTTACGTCACCGTAGAGGATTGAGCAACCGATTCGGTGGATCGGGCAGGTACGTCGCCTCGGCGCCATCCATGACAGGTCTCAGGAGAAAACAATGGCAAGCAAGACTTGGTACATCACCGGGGCGTCGCGTGGTTTCGGTAAGGTGTGGGCGACCGCTGCGTTGAAGCGTGGGGATCGGGTGGCGGCCACGGCGCGCGACGTCGCAAGCCTCCGCGAGCTGGTTGCACAGTTCCATGACGCGGTGTTGCCGCTTGCCCTCGACGTTACCGATCGAGCCACGAGCTTTGCTGCCATCGCCGAGGCCCACCGGCACTTCGGGCGGCTCGATGTGGTGATCAACAACGCTGGTTACGGGCACTTCGGGTTCGTCGAAGAGCTCTCGGAGGCAGAGGCGAGGGCCCAGATCGAGGTGAACCTCTTCGGGGCGCTGTGGACCACCCAGGCAGCGATCCCGCTTCTGCGCGCTCAGGGCGGGGGCCATCTCCTCCAGGTCTCCAGCATCGGTGGTGTGGCCGCGTTCCCGAGCCTCGGTATCTACCACGCATCGAAGTGGGCGCTGGAAGGCCTGACCGAGGCGCTGAGCGCGGAGGTCGCCATGTTCGGTATTCGCACCACGCTGATCGAGCCTGGTGGCTATGCCACCGACTGGGGCGGCTCATCCGCACACCACTCGACGCCGATGTCTGCCTACCAACCGATCCGCGACGCGATGATGGCGCGCCTGGCCGGGGTGGTGCAGCCCGGCGCCGAGGCCACCGTCCCGGCGATCCTGGCGGTGGTGGACGCCGAGAAGCCGCCGCAGCGCTTGCTCCTGGGCTCGTTCGCTCAGGACATGGCCCTTCGCGTGGTGGACCAGCGGATGGAGGACTGGCGAGCCTGGGGGTCGGTCTCCCGAAGCGCTGATGGCTCGTGATTGTCGAGAGGAGCACCGCCATGAACATCGTCCTGACCGCGCTGATCGCCCTCGTGATGATCGTTGGAGGTGCCGCCCACCTGGCGACGCCCGACCAGTTCGTTCCTCTGGTCCCTGGATTTCTTCCCGCATCGGCGATCATCGCAGCGACGGGCCTCCTCCAGATCGCCGTGGGGGTCATGACCCTCTGGCCGCGCACGCGGGCGCGTGGCGGCCTGGCCTTTGCCGCGGTGTGCCTCGGGTATCTGCCCATCCATCTCTGGGACTACGTGCGACCCGACCCGGTCTTTGCGCCACCCGTGGCTGCCACGGTCCGCACGCTGGTTCAGCTGGCCTTCATCGCGGCAGGCTGGGCCCTCTTTCGTCGGACACGGATCGAGCAGGTCTGAACCGCGAAGGCCCGATGCGCCTGGATCGCGGCTGCCTGGAGGAACGTGAGCTGGCGTCAGGTCGGAACGTGGCAATGCGCCCGTGAACTCGCCCCGGTATCAGGGCCACTCTCCCCCTGCAGAGCCGCCGACCGCGCCCCCGCTCCGGCTTCAAACACGGCTGCTCCGTAAAATCTGCCCCCGATGCGCTGCAAGGGGACCACACTGGGGGGGTGAGCGAGGATCCATCCAGGAGCCCCAGATCTGCTCTCTCCCTCGCCCTGGAGGCGTACCGGGCGGCCCTGCGGCGGTGCCACGGGTGGAGCGCCACGCTCCGGGCCCTCGGCTCCAGCGGGCCTCTCGCCGGTCGGTTTCATGTGCAGGACTTCCCCACGATCCGGCTCCTCGGCGCCGGCAAGGCGGCCCCGGCGATGGCGGCTGCGGTGGCCGCGCGGCTCGCCCCCTGGTCGGAGGGGCGAGGGTTCCAGGGGGGCTGGGTCGTGACCAAGGATGGGCATGCCGCCGGGCCTTCCCGGGGGCCTTCGGGTCGCGCGGTCGTCGAGGTGCTGGAGGCCTCGCACCCGCTCCCGGATGCACGCAGCGTGGCCGCAGGGCTGCGCATGATCCGGGAATTCGAGGCGCTGGGGCCCGATGACCTGATCCTCTTTGTGCTCTCCGGCGGCGCCTCCTCGCTGCTCGAGGTGCCCTCCCCCGGGCTCACGCTGGAGGGCATGCAGCGGCGCCACCGGGAGCTGCTCCTCGCGGGTCTCTCCATCGAGCAGATCAACGCGGAGCGCCGCCGGATGTCGGCCCTCAAAGGGGGGCAGCTGGCCGCGCATACCCGGGCCTCCATCCTGACCTTGATCCTGTCGGATGTCCCGGGCGGTGGCCCCGAGGTGGTGGGCAGCGGACCCACGCTGGCAAGCTACCCACCGGTCGATCCGCGGCACCATGCGGTGGTCGTGGCGGATCACCGCGAGGCGCTGGCGGAGGCCGCCGCCTGCCTGCGGCGCCGGGGCGTCGACGTGATCGAGGAGGCCCCCGGGAGGCTCGATCAGCGCACCGCGCGGGAGCACGGGGCGTCGCTGCGAGACGTATTGAAGATCCATACAAAGCGGCGAGCGGCGCTGCTCTGGTCCGGCGAGGCGCCGGTGGAGGTGCGAGGCGGGGGTCGTGGGGGTCGTAACCAGGAGCTGGCGCTGGCGGCGGCGCTGGCGCTGCGTGGGGCGCGAGGGGTGACGGTGGCGGCGCTGGCGACGGACGGGCAGGACGGGTCGACGGACGCGGCGGGGGCCATCGTGGACGGGGCGACGGCGGAGAAGATCGAGGAGCGAGGGCTGGATGCGAGGGGTTGCCTGGAGAACAACGACGCGTACCCGGCGCTGCAGGTCGCGGGGGCTCTCGTGCACCGCCGCCCCACCGGGACCAACGTCAACGACCTGTGCATCGTGATCCTCGAGCCACGATGAACGGCGGGCGCCCGGGCCTCGACCCGCGGCGAGGGCGTGTGGAAAAACCGAGCGAAAGGGGGGATACTGGGGGCGGTGAGCGAGCTGGTTGTGGAGAAAAAAGGTGGTTTCATCCGTTCCATCACCTTCCAGCCGGAGGGCTCGGAAGAAGATGAGATCCGGGGGTATGACCCTGATCACTACGATCCTGACGACGATGCCTTCCGCGAGCTTCCCGGGGCGAAGCTTTACCGGATCATCGACGAGCCAGTGGGGTCACGCCTCGAGCAGCTCATGGTCACGTGCCCGGTGCAGTGGGAGGGGAACCACGGCGCATGGGGCAGCCATGCGGCCTTCGTGAAGCACCTCTCCCGGCGACCGCGGCCCTCCCTCTCCCTCCTCGAGCTGGACGGCGCGGCGCTGCCCCGCTCCCCCTCCCAGGGGGACGCGGTCCCGCAGCTCTCGCACCTGCGCTCCGGGGCAACGGGGCCGGCGGTCATCGATGCAGGGAATTTTTCGAAGCTCTGGGGGGCTGCCCCGGCCCTTGAACACCTTCTCATCCCGGAGGCCACGAAGCTCAAGCTGGGGGAGGTGAAGGCGCCCTCCCTGCGGACCTTGCTGGTTGGCTGCTCTGCGGCCCCTGTGCTCGCGGCGATCGCCCGGGGTTCCTTGCCGCAGCTGGAGACGCTGGTTGTCCGTGTCCCTCGCGGCAAGGAGGTGGCCGCGCTCCTTGCGAACCCGGGGCTCGGTCCGCTCCGGCACCTGGGGCTGATCGCGGATCGCTCGAAGCCTGGCCGCCAGGGGGACGCGGTGATCCAGGCGCTCCTGGCCAGCCCTCACCTCGGGTCTCTGGAGACCATCGACCTGGGCGGCTGGGATGCCTCGGACGCGGCGTGGCAGGCGCTCCTGGCGGCGGCGCCCCGCCTGCCGCGGTTGACCGAGCTCCGGCTCTCCTCCTGGAGGGTCTCGCTGGAGGCGCTGGAAGCAGAGGCGGACGAGGAGTTTCTGGCTCATTTCAAGGTGTGTGGTTCCCGCCGTGGTCGACCCCGGGACGAGGCGATCGGGCGCGCGCTGGAGGGGGCGTTCCCGGTGCGATGGCTCACCACGAGCGTGGAACCGGTCGAGGAGTCGGAGGACCGGGACGTGCGCTACGGCTTCAGCAGCAACCTGTACCTCGATGACTGGAGCGAGGTGGAGCGCCGCGGGGAGAGCTTAAGTAACGAACGACGCGGGTGCCGATCTGCACCACCGGGAGCTGCGGGTCGGTGGCCTCGGTGCAGCCCAGGAGCATCGCGCGGGGGCCCGTGGGGATCTGCACCGGGCAGGATTTAAGGACCTCGCGCAGCTCGGTGGGGAGCTTGATCGGCTCCCCGGGTGTGGCGGGCCAGACCTTGTCGTAGCCATCGAGGACGGGCCCTCGTGGTGCGTTGCTCATTCTCTGGAAATTCTCGGGTGGCGGCGAGAAGAGCTGTCCTGGAGTGAGCTCGATGGATGTGCCTGACCTGACCCAGGTGGCGGTGAGCTTGTTCAGCCGAACCTCGTTGTTCCATACATGGAAATTCTCTACTTGTTTCCGGGGCTCGGAGCCGGCTTCCCCCCGGGGGTTGGTCTTGCTCTCGCCGAAGGTCCAGCTGCGGGGGTCGAAGGGGAGTAGCAGGGAGCTGGGGGGAACATCTGCCTTCCTGATGGTCAGAAGGAGCTCGGGGTGCTCGGGGTGCTCGGTGAGCACCTGCTCCACCTCGGTCCCGTCGCAGGAGCCATCCGGACAGGGGATTTCCAGGATTTTCCCCCGGTGTGAAGGTCCGATGCCCAGGAGGTGGAGCTTCTCGGTGGGGTGCCCAGGGGCCGTTGTGTAGACGTCGGGGATCACCGCGACCCAGCCTCCTTCGACTCGGGCGAGCAGGGGGACATCCCAGCGATGGCGGGCCAGGGGGAGCTCCAGGGGTTCCTCCAGCGCTTCTCCCTTGTGGGAGACGCGCAGGGCGAAGAGCTTGTCCCAGCCTGAATCTTCCGGATTTTTCTGGAAAACGGCCTCACGGTACAGGAAGAGCGCCTCGGCGGAGGTCGGGTCGAAGGCGGCAGCGACCAGGTGACGTGGTGCTGGGCCCTGGAGCGCAGGGGGCGAGAGGGTCGCCGCGGAGCGCTGCTCCGGGGTCAGATCCGGGCCGCGGCGGAGCCGCGCGTTGAAGCTCATCTCGTTGACCACCAGCCCACCGCCTGGGCGCGCCACCACCGTGAGGGGCTGGCCCTCGGCGTCGTGGTTCGCCGGCAGGTCGATGATGCGATCGTCTTGCAAGGCGCCGGAGGCGTCGAGGCGCGTCAGGTGCAACCGCTTCTTGACGTCGGGGCTGGAGACCTTGCGGCTCATCCGGCCTCCGCACCCGTCCCCTGACATCGGGTACCGACGGAACCGCCGCTCCTCGAAGGCGCTCGTGTCCAGGCGACCGCACTGGTCCTTCGCCTTCTTGCTCTTCCTTGGCGCCTCCTGCTTCTCCTCGTGACCCGGCGGCGGGATCGCCTCGAACCAGACCAGCACCACCTGCTCCGTCGGGTTCCCCTGCGCGTCCTGCAGCGCCACCCCGCGGAAGGGTCCGTAGCCCGCATGCCGGTGCAGCTTGCGCGCGTCCCGGACGTCGGAGGCCCGGGCGTCCATCCAGAGATCCCCTATAGGGAGTTTCTTTGTATTCCTGACCTGAGCCTTGCCATCCGCGACCAGGAGGGGGGCGGCGACGAGGGCGCCGACGCTCTGGTAAGGGCGGTCCTGGGCGGCCTCGGGGATGCGCCGGAAGATGCCCAGGGGGCCCTTCGATGTCTCGACGATCTCGACATCGGAGAACCGACCGTCGTCGTCCTGGAAGAAGGTCTCGATGGATCCGTCGGGCCGCAGGAGATCCACGGAGAAGGGCTCCTTGAGCCAGGGTTGGTGCTCGCGAATCGCGTAGACACCCTGCTTCCCCGGTGAAAAATGGGACCAGCGCGCCGGCGCGAGGGCCCGCTTGCTCTCTGGCCCGAGCTGTTCTTGCGAGGCTGGGAGCCAGCCTGCAGGCCAGGTGGAGGCCCCCTTCCAGGGAAAGAAGGAGAAGGCTGCGCACTTCATGTAAGCGCCGCCCTGGAGGGAGCAAGGCGGGGCGCTCATGTAGCCGCTGTGCGCCTCGAAGTGATAGAACGAGAAGACGCCGGGGCCCGAGGGGACCGCGTGGTGGGCGAAGTTGAGGGGGAAGGTGGGGGGCGAAGGGACCAGGGGGCGAAAGGCGCCGATGCCCGGGGGGCCCAGGTCGGGCTCGATCGCGGGCGGGGCGGGGGCAGGCTCGGGGGCGGGAGGCGGCGAAGGCGGGGGCTGCGGGGCGACGTCCGGCGGGGGAGGCATGCAGCCGAGCGCGAAGGCGGGACCGAGCGCCAGCAGGCCCCGGCGCAGGGCGGCGCCCCAGGCGCGGGGAGACGGGGACAGCGAGGGAGGCATGGAGCTGGGAGGGTAGACTACACGAGCTCCCCGACCTCAGCGCACGGCGCTCAGACGCCGGAGGGCAGGTTCTTCTGACGCCAGTCGAGGAAGGATTCCCCCGGGATCTCGGTGCGGACTTGGGTCGCGAGGCGCTCCTGGGCGCGGGCGATGGAGGAGGCGATCATGGGGTGCTCCAGCTCGTCGTCGGGGGCCATGCCGAGGCGCTCGACGACCCCCCTGATGTTGGGTGAAAAGAGCTTCAGGAGCCCATCATCGAGGCTATGAAGGACCCGGAGACGCGTGCCGGCGGGCAGGGCGGCGAGGGCCTGCAACACCGCGTCGTCGTGGGCCCGGAGCGGGTGGCGCTCGATCTGCAGGACCAGCCGGGGGCCCGGGGAGGAGAGCCGGGGCAGATCCCCGAGGAGCAGCAGCGGGAGCGCGTCCGGATCCTGGGCGGCGGCGCGGTAGCCAGGGGCCTGGAAGGAGACCATGAGCCCGCGCTGGCGCAGGGCCTCCTGGAGCTGCTCCGCGTGGCGACGGAAGGGGGAGAGAAGAACCGGCGGGTGAGGCGCCTCGCGGCAGAACCGGACGATGGCCTGCACCCGGGCCTGCTCGGTCAGGAAGGTGAGCTCGCGCTCGACCTGGAAGGAGGGCTTCTTTGCCCGCAGCCAGCCAAACATCGGCGCAGTGTAGCCGGAGAGGAGGCGGTGGGTTGCTCCGGGGAGAGGGGATCGTTAGGTTCCGCTCCCGTATGGCGAAGGATTTTTATGGCGTGCTCGGCGTGAGCAAGGGCGCCGAGCTTGACGAGATCAAGAAGGCGTACCGGCGTCTGGCGACCCAGCTTCACCCGGATCGCAACCCGGGGGACGCGAAGGCCGAGGCCCGCTTCAAGGAGGTGAACCAGGCCTACCAGGCGCTGTCCGATCCGAAGCGGCGGGCGATCTACGACGAGTTCGGCGAGGAGGGGCTGCGCGAGGGCTTCGATCCGGAGCAGGCGCGGGCGTACCGCCGGTACCGCGATCAGTTCGGGGGGCGCGGGGGGGTTCCCTCCGATTTCTTCGGGGGCGATCTGGGGGGCATGTTCTCCGATCTGTTCGGGGGCCGTGCGGGGCGTGGGCCTCGCCGCGGGGGCGACATCGAGAGCCAGCTCTCCCTCGATTTTGCCTCCGCGATCCGGGGGGCAACGGTGCGGATTCGACCCCGGGGGGCCGAGGGCGAAGAGATCACCGTGCGGGTGCCTCCCGGGGCCGAGGATGGCAAGCGGCTGCGGGTCCCGGGGCAAGGCGCGCCAGGGGCCCAGGGCGGCCCCCCGGGGGATCTGGTCCTGCTGCTGCGGGTCGCCCCCCACGAGCACTTCTGGCGCGAGGGCGATGATCTCCACGTGCGCCTGCCGGTCTCCCCCCTGGAGGCCTTCGAGGGGGCGAAGATCCGGGTGCCCACCCTCGACGGCGCGGTGACGATGAAGCTGCCCTCCGGGGCCCAGGCGGGCCAGAAAATCCGCCTCAAGGGCAAGGGGGTCACCCCCAAGAACCAGCCCCCGGGCGACCTCTACGTTCACCTCCAGATCCAGATCCCCCAGGACCCGGCCGCCGAACCCCTGCTGCGCGAGCTCGAGAAGCTGATGCCCCCGGGCGACGAGCTCCGGGCTAAGGTGACCCTGTGATGCGTCCGTCCCTTCTCCTGCTGCTGTTGCCCCTCGCCCTGGGGGGCTGCAACCCCTGGAAGATCCGCTACGAACCCCGCACCGGGGCCGCCGCTTCTCCCGCGGTCCGCAAGGCGACCCGCTTCCTCCCCGAGGAGAGCAAGGCCCTCGCCCAGGCCGGCGGCAAGGCCCTCGGCGCCCTCGAAATCGAGGCCTCCGGCATGGTCGTCGAGCGCGCGGAAGACCTCCACTCCAAGGCCCGCGAAGAGGCCGCCAAGCACGGCGGTACCCACTTCCTTCACCTCGAAAACAAGCTCGGGGCCGCCGACCTCACCGTCATCAACGAGTCCTTCGGCATGACCCTCAAGCAGGCGGACCTGGTCTCCGGCTCCAAGCGCGCCCTCTACCTCATCGTCGCCGTCCCCCGCGAGGGCTGGTCCTCCCTCTCCAAGGACCTCCAGCCCCTCCCCTGACCCTCGCCGCTCCCGGCGTGTCGCGTCACACGACCAGCGGGATCCGCAGCTCCTCCGGGTCCTCCCGCAGGCGCTCCCCGCGCTCCGCCGCCCGCAGCAGCCGCCAGACGTGCTTGCCGATCACGTCGATCTCGGTCGACACGAACTGCTCGCCCCCGAAGCGGCGGATCGTCTCGGTCTGGGCCCGCAAGATCACCGCGTCCTGCTGGAAGATACGCAGCGCGATCGGCGTCAGCAGCGGCCTGAGCAGCTCCCCCGGCACCCGCACGCGGAAGCTGACGACGGTGAAGATCTTTGTATGGAAATCATCTACAGGCGTCATCGCGGAGGCGACGAGGATGTGGTTCTCGTCGCCGATGCGGTACTCGACCTCGGCGATGGAGGGGAGCAGGAAGCGATCGAAGTGGGTGACGAGGCCGCCGGAGGGGGAGAGGAGGCGGCCGACGAGGCCCGGGGGCCTGGGCTCTCCGACGTACTCGGCCTCGACGCGGTCGGGGGCGCGGCGGACGACGGCGGTGATGGTGATGCCCCTGCTGGCGGGGCGAAAGAGGCCCCGGTGGAGGAAGGCGGTGTGGGGCACGTCGAGGGCGTTCTCGACGGTCGAGTAGAGGGAGGCCTGGGCCTCGACGACCTGGTGAGCGTGGGTGTAGCCAGGCTGGCCCAGCATGCGGAAGCGGTAGGGCTCGGAGGCGGGGGTCGCGTCCGGTGTAGAGAAGACCCATACAAACCCGTCGCGTTCGAGGGCAGGGAGGGCCGGGACGCGGCGCGCCTTGCCCTCGTGCTCGCCGCAGAGGGAGGGGACGAAGCGGCAGGCGCCGGAGCGGTCGAAGCGCCAGCCGTGGTAGGGGCACTCGATCTGGCCCAGGTGGACCTTGCCCTGGGAGAGGGGGACGTTGCGGTGGGGGCAGCGGTCGAGGACGGCGGCGGGGCGCCCGCGCTCGTCGCGGAAGAGGGTGAAGGGCTGACCCTGGAGCAGGAAGGGGAGGGGGCGATCGCGGAGCTCCTCGCTGCGAGCGACGACGAACCACTGGTCCGGGAGCTTGACGACGGAGACGTGGCCGCGGCGAGGGGCGGGGTCGATGGCGGGGGCGTCGCTCATGAGGGGGGCATAGCACCGCGTCCGGCGGCGGCGCACAACGGGGAGCCTGGTGCTATCGTGGGGGCAGGATGACCGCGGAAGCGCCCGGGCGGCGCAGGCAGCCCAGGCTCTTCGACGCGCTGCCGGGGCTGGCGGGGCGCGTGCCCTGGATGCCCCTGGTCGAGGGGCCCACGCCGGTCGAGCGCTGCGAGGCCATCGCCCCGTGGCTGGGCCGCGACGACGTGTGGATCAAGCGCGACGATCGGTGCTCGCGGGTCTACGGCGGCAACAAGGTGCGGCGCTACGAGTTCGTGCTGGCCGACGCGCTGGAGCGAGGGGCGAAGACCGTGGTGACCGCGGGGGGGCTCGCGTCGACGCAGGTGATGGCGACGGCGCTGCTGGGCGCCCGGGTCGGGCTGGGGGTGCAGGCGGTGCTCTTCGATCAGCCAGTCACGCAGTTTGCACGGCGCGCGATGCTCGCCGACGTCACCGCCGGGGCCGAGCTGATCCACGGGGGCGGCTACGGCCCCACGGCGCTGCGCACCGCCCGGGCGAGGCTGACCACGCCCTCGTCCTACCTGATCCTGCCCGGGGCCGCCGAGCCCCTCGCCAACCTGGGGTACCTGGACGCGATGCTGGAGCTGGACGAGCAGGTGCGAGCGGGCCAGTGCCCTCGCCCCGAGGCTATCGTGCTGCCGACGGGGAGCTCGGGCACCCTGGCGGCGCTGGCGCTGGGGGCCGCGTGGCTGGGGTGGTCCACCGAGATCGTCGGCGTCCGGATCACCACCAGCCTCGCCTGCAATCGCCTCACCATCGGCCTGATCGCGGCGGAGACCAGGCGCTTCGTGCGCCGCCTCGCGCCCGGGTTCCGGCCGGGCCCCGGTCGCTTCCGGCTGCTGCACGGGGTCATCGGGCCGGGCTACGGCCACCCGACGCCGGAGGCCCTGGAGGCCCTCCCCTGGGTCGAGCGGTTGCTCCGGGTCCCCGGGGAGATCACCTACACCGCCAAGGCCCTGGTGGGGCTACGGCAGCTGGTCCACGAGCCTCGTTACCGTGGTCGACCGGTGCTCTTCTGGTCCACGCTCTCGGGGGTCGAGCCCCCCATCGCCGAGGGGGCCAGGGCCCGGCTCCCCCGGGAATTTCTCCGGTATTTCGAGGGTCCCACGGTGGCCTGAGCCCGCCGTTCGCCACGGCGACGCTCCGCTCCCCGGGGTCTGCTGGCATCATCGCCTCCCATGACCTCCCCCCCGCTGCTGGAACGCCTGGGCATCGCCTACCTCAAGGAGCGCGCCCGGCAGGTGCAGGTGGTGCACGACAGCGAGGTGCATGTGCTTGACCCGGGCGAGCTGCGGGCGCTGCGCCGGGTCACCCAGGGCGCGGTGGCGCGGGCGGCGCTGGCGGGGGCGCTCTCGGCGCTCGCCTCGGCCCTGGCGGAGGTGCTGGCGAACGAGCGCTTCGGCCCTTCCCCGGCCACGCAGGACGGCCAGCTCCGCTGGTGGGCCCTGGTGCTCGGGGTCACCGTGGTGGCCTCGATCGTCGAGATCGCGTTCCTGTACCTCGACAGCCTCCGGGCGGTGCACCAGCTCACCGTCGTCGCGGGCCTGGAGCTCTTCGAGGACCCTTCCCGGGAGCAGGCCGCGGTGGCCCAGGCCCTCGCTCGCGCGGCCCTCGAGCTGCCCAACCCGCCCCGGGGGCTCTACGGCATCGACGCCCGGCGCGAGGCCCCCCGTCTGGAGCTGTTCCTGGCGTCCCTCGCGTACAAGCTGAAGACCAGCGTCAGCAACTTCCTGTTCAAGGCGCTGGTGCGCCGGGCCCTGGGCCGCACGGCGCTCCGGGGTTACCTCAACGCGCTCCTGCCCTTCGTGGCGGTGCCCGTCACGGCCCTCTGGAACGGCCTGGTCGCCTGGCTGGTGCTCCGCGAGGCCCGGCTCCGCGCCGTCGGCCCCTCCGCCGCCCGCCAGCTTGTCCGCCTCTGCCTCCCGGAGGCGCCGCGCTCCGAGGCCTTCGCCGAGGCCGCGATGCAGGCGGTGGCCTGCTCCATCGTCAAGACCGCGGATCTTCACCCCAACCTGGCCGCCCTGCTCTCCGAGGTCACCGCCTGCATCGGCGAGCCCCAGGTGGTCTCCCTCGGTGACTCCGCTCGCTTCCTGGAGTGCCTGGCCACCCTCTCCCCCGCCGAGGCCCGGGCGACGCTCCGGTTGCTGTGCGTCGCGGTGATCATCGATGGCAAGCTCCACCGCTCCGAGCGAGCCCTGCTGGTCCAGGCCTTCACGCGCTGCGGCATGCGGCTCGACGAGGCCGCGCTCCGGTCCCTGCGCCTCGCCCTCTTGCGGGGTCATCCGCTCGATAACGCGATGATCGAGGCCCTCGACCGTTCCGCATAACATTCCGCACAGGTGAGCTTGTTGCTTACAGGGTGCGTGAAAAACATCGTCTCATGCAGGGAAAGAACTTCTTGGAGGTGCGTAGGAGGACGCGTACTCTGAAAGACAATGGCGTGACGTGTCAGCCGACCTGTCCGCGAGCTGAACGCCACGATCCTGCCCTCGAAGAAAAGGAGTGACGGCATGAGCATGTTGCACCGACGATCGGTTCTGGCTGGCGTGGCTGGGGTGGCGGTGATCGGGTTCGATCCGGTGCGCCGCTCCTGGGTGACGGAGGCGGAAGCGAAGTGCAAGAACGCGCCTCTCCCCATCCCTGGCCTGGACGGGCAGCTGGTGACAGACGCCGCCTCGATCCAGGAGGCCTCACAGGATTTCGGCTACATCATCCAGCGGACCCCCTTCGCGGTGCTGCGCCCCGGTTCGTACCAGGACATCGTGAAGATGGTGCGGTACGCCGGTCGCAACTGCATCAAGATCGCCGGGCGAGGCGAGGCCCACTCGACCTACGGCCAGGCGCAGGCCACCGGGGGCATCATCATCGACATGAGGCTGCTCAACGACGTTGGCACGCCCACGCCGGGGGGCGTCTGGGTCGAGGCAGGGGCCACCTGGCGTGCGGTCCGCGACGCGACCCTGCCGGCAGGGCTGACCCCGCCGGTCTTCACCGATTACCTCGACACCACCGTCGGCGGCACCCTCTGCGTCGGCGGCATCGGCGGCGCCACCCACCGTCATGGCCTCCAGATCGATAACGTCCTCGCCCTCGAGGTCGTCACCGGCGACGGCCGCCGCATGACCTGCTCCCCCACGCAGAACCCCCAGCTCTTCCGCTCGGTGCTCGGGGGCCTCGGTCAGTTTGCGATCATCCTCCGCGCCAGGCTCAAGCTCATCCCCGCCAGGACCCAGGCCCGTGTCTACCGCATCCTCTACCCTGACGCGGCCTCGTTCGTTGCTGCTCAAACGACATGCGCCCTCGACGAGCGCTTCTCGTTCCTGGAGGGGCAGCTGGTGCCGGACGGCTCCGGTGGCTGGCTCTACCTGCTGGAGGGGGCGGCTTACTACAACCCGGACGCTCCGCCCAACGACGCGGCGCTGCTGGCGGGGCTGGCCCCCGGGGCGACCATCGAGGAGTTCACGTATTCCGACTGGCTCTCGCGGCTCGACCCGACGGTGGCCTTCCTCAAGTCGGTGGGGGCCTGGACGCTGCCGCACCCCTGGTACGACGTGTTCTTGCCGGGCTCGGAGGCGGCCTCGTACGTGAGCACCACCGCGGCGGGGCTCACGGCGGAGAACACGGGGAACGGCCCCATCCTGTTCTACGCGTACCGCCGCAGCAAGCTGACGATGCCGTTCTTCCAGTCCCCCTGCGAGGAGGTGAGCTTCCTGTTCGACATCCTGCGCTTTGCGCCGCCGGTGCCGGCGATCGTGCAGCAGCGGATCGACGAGAACGTGGCGCTCTTCCAGCAGGCGCGGGATCTGGGCGGCAAGCGCTACCCGATCTCGTCGATCCCGTTCTCGCAGAGCGACTGGATCCAGCACTTCGGGTCCGACTGGTTCGCCTTCGTGTTCCAGAAGCAGCGCTTTGACGGGGACAACGTGCTGACCCCGGGCCACGGCATCTTCGGGACCCCCTGAGCGGGGAGGCGCACAAGAGGGGGGGAAGAGCCAGGGCTGAGCTACCAGTCAGCCGCCTTGCTGCTTCTTGATGTCGGCGACGATGAGCTTGGCCACGCTCTTGAGCGTGTCGAAGACGCCGAGCCCGGTGCGGGCGACGGCCTCATGCTCGGGGGCGTTCATCGGGTTGAGGAGCTTGCGCAGCTCTTCGACCGAGGAGACCTCGGGCAGATCGCGCTTGTTGTACTGCATGACAAAGGGGAGGCCCTTGTCGAGATCGAGGTTGTTCTCGATCAGGTTCTGCTTGAGGTTCTCCATCGACTCGAGGTTGGCTTCGAGGCGAGCCTCCTGGGAGTCAGCGACAAAGACCACCGCGTCGGCCCCCTTGAGGATGAGCTTGCGGCTGGCGTCGTAGAAGACCTGACCGGGCACCGTGTACAGGTGGAATCGGGTCTTGAACCCCCGGATTTCGCCCAGGCTGAGGGGCAAGAAATCGAAGAAGAGGGTACGTTCGGTCTCGGTGGCGAGCGAGATCATCTTGCCCTTCGAGTCAGGGCTGGAGCGCTCGTAGATGTACTGCAGGTTGGTGGTCTTGCCACAGAGGCCGGGGCCGTAATAGACGACCTTGCAGTTGATCTCGCGCGCCATGTAGTTGATGAACGACATGGGCGCCTCGATCAGTCATTGAACAGGTTGTCGATGTCTTCGTCGGTGATCTCGGCGAAGGGGCTGTCGGCGCCTGGCTCCTGGACCTTCTTGAGCAGCTTCTCGAAGATGCCGTTGAGATCCTCGCTGGCCTTGCGAACGCGGAGTCGAACCAGACCCAGGCTCGACTTGGCATCGAAGATGACCACGAGGATCACCCGGTTGCCGACGAGCTGGATGTGGATGTTCGCCTTCTCTCCCTCGTGGAACTGGGTGGCGAATTCGTTCTCCTTGAGGAGCTTCGCCATGCCGCCGGTCGCCGCGATGTTGCCTGCGGTGAGCGAGGCGAGGGAGGTGGTGTCGACGTTCTCTGCGTCTCCGCCGGCCGCGATGAGCTGGCCGTTCTTGTCGACAATGAAGACGACTCTCGCGTTTGCGTCCTTAACGAGGCGATCAACCACATGCTGGATCTGGTTGAACTCTTCCTCGTACATCACCATCTGGGGGTTACCCATATATGCGCCTCCCATAAACACGTCGTCGGCAGCGAGCGCTCGGTGCTGCAGAGACTGGGTCGACCTTGGAGCAGTTGGAGTTGGGACAAAACCAGGAAACGTCTCCGAGCATTATCCAGAGCCCGGGGCGTTGAGCAAGGGGCTCGCGCGGCCTCCCCCCCGGGCCAGGGCGACGAGGCCCCCGGGGCGCCCCGGAGCGGGGGGCCGCGGAGCGCCAGGGCGCGCTCGGCTGGTGGTGGGTGATTGCTGGCATCGGTGCAGTCTGCGTATTGCGGAGAGGAGGGCTCACCTCGCTCACGAGGCCCGGGGCCGCTGCATCGGTGGACGCTGCCGCGGTCGGACCCTGAACAAGGTCGGCAGAGCGTACACCAGGATGCTCCCCGAGTGCATCGACTTCGGAGGTCACCCCCCCGCTCCTCACCCCATTCGCCGCCGTCACAGGGGAGAAATGGGCCTTTTTTCCCCTCTCTGGCGCCCCCCTTGTTTCGTTCATGGGCCCTCGTTCAGCCCCAGATCGGCGAGCCGGACCCCCTGCTCCGCCAGCACGCGCCGCTGGAGCTCGCACAGCGAGCGCACCCCGCCCAGCGCCAGCGTCACCAGCTGATCCAGCGTCGCCCGCGGGATCGCCTCGCCCTCCGCCGTGCCCTGCACCTCGACCACGCCGTCCTGCGCGGTCGCCACCAGGTTCAGATCGACGCGCGCCTGGCTGTCCTCGCGGTAGTCGAGGTCGAGGAGCGCCTGCCCGTCGAGGAAGCCCGCGCTGATCGCCGCCACCTGGTCGCGCAGCGGACCCCGGCCCTCGAAGGCGCCCTTCGTATGGAGCTTCTGGAGAGCGAGGGCGAGGGCGATGAAGCCGCCGGTGATGGAGGCGGTGCGGGTGCCGCCGTCGGCCTCGAGGACATCGCAGTCGACGGTGATGGTGCGGGGGCCGAGGGCCGCCGGGTCGACGGCGGCGCGGAGGGCGCGGCCGACGAGGCGCTGGATCTCCTGGGTGCGGCCGCTGGGGGCCTTGCCCCGGCCGTCGCGGGGCTCGCGGCGCCCGGGGCTGATGCGGGGGTGCATCTGGTACTCGGCGGTGACCCAGCCCTTGCCGCTGTCGCGGAGGAAGGGGGGGACCTCATCGGCGACGGAGGCGGTGCAGAGCACCACGGTGCCGCCGGCGCGGTAGAGGCAGGAGCCCTCGGCGAGGCGGTGGAACCCGGGGAGCACCTCGACCGGACGGTGCTGGTCGTGGGCGCGGTTGTCGTGGCGTGGCGTCATCAGCGGTCGTACTTCTCGATGAGGCGCCCCACCCGCGGGATCGCCGCCTCGACGTGCTGCTTGGCGGTGCCCCGCAGCTTCTCGTAGGTCTTGATGACGGCCACGGTCTTGGCCCGCTTGGCCTTGGCGTCGGTGATGGCCAGGAGCGCGTCGGCCACCGCGGATTTGTGGTCGAGGAAGTAGGTCGCCACGGGCTTCCCCGCGGCCTTGGCCGCCTGGTAGGTGGGGTCGAGGGCGCCGGCGAACTCGTCGAGCATGTGGTCGACGGCCTCGGCGACGAAGGTCGGCTTGACGCCGTTGACCACCGCGTACCCGGCCTTGATCGCCATGCCCGAGAGGCCCCCCTTGTCCTTGACCTCGGCGTCGATCACGTCGACACAATCGTGGATCACCTTCGAACGATTCTGCGGGTCTCCCAGCAGGTCTTTCAGCGTCGCCATGGGCCAGGTCATCTAGCACTGTCCGTCGCCCGGCGCACCCCCCTCGGCGGCCAGCCCCTCGCCCTCGGCCGCCGGGAACCACAGCCGGAACCTCGTCCCCCGCGGGGCCCTCGGCTCGCACGAGATCTGCCCCCCGTGGGCGTCCACGATCTCCCGCGTCACCGCCAGGCCCAGGCCCGTCCCCTGCTTCTTCGTCGTGAAGAACGGCGCAAAGATCGACGCGCGGACCTCCTCCGGGATCCCCGGGCCCGTGTCGTCCAGGAGCACCTCCACGCCTCCCTCCGCGGCGACGACGCGCAGCTCCAGCTCGCCCCCGCCGGGCATCGCCTCCCGGGCGTTGCGCACCAGGTTCAACAGCGCCTGGCGCAGCTGCGCCTCGTCCAGGTTCACCTCCGGCAGCCCCTCCTCGATCACCGCGCGGCACTGGACCCCGGCCCGCTCCAGCTCGGGCCTCAGGAACGACAGCAGCGACGCGCTCAGCTCCCCCACGTCCCCCGGCTCCAGCTGGCGCGTCGGGCGCCGCGCCAGGCTCAGGTACTGCTCCGACAGGCCCGCCAGCCGGTCCACCTCGCCCCGGATCGCCCGCAGCAGCTGCCGCGCCTCCTCCGCCTCCGGGGGCATCATCGCCAGCTCCTCTTCCAGCAGCTCCACGTTCAGCCCCAGGGCCGAGATCGGGTTGCGGATCTCGTGGGTCACGTGCGCCGCCATCCGCCCCACCGCCGCCATCCGCTCCGCTGCCACCAGATCGCTCCGCGCTCGCCCGATCGCCTCCACCATCGTCTCGAAGGTCCGCGCCAGCTCCCCGATCTCGTCGTCCCCTGCCGCCACCGCCCTCGGCGTCAGATCCCCCGCCCCCACCGCCCTCGCCCGCTCCGTCACCAGCCCCAGCGGCGCCAGCACCCGCCTCGCGTACAGCGCCATCCCCACCCCCACCGCCAGCGACACCGCCGCCAGCAGCAGCAGCAGCTCGATCGCCCGCCGCTCCCGGC
>JALOQB010000420.1 GCA_025453595.1 Polyangiaceae bacterium | reverse complement strand
GACGCCGGCGGTGGTCCGGGGGCTGGATGGAGTGCCGATCGTGTGGGTGTATTTCCGGCCACGCGCGGGGGAAGAAGGCCCTGGATCCGGGGGGCGCCGCTAGCGAGGGGAGGGGCCCGAGGAAAGCGCGAGGCGGCATGAAGTGTGCCGTTGACGAGGGGACGAAAGGGGTTAGGTTGCCCGGCGCTAACTCCGAAGGGTAACACGGGGCTCCCTTCGGGCCCTGGTATCGCAAGCACAGGGCAGACGGTTGAGCCTCGATCGTGGAAAGGGTTTGAGCCCATGGGCAAGATTATCGGTATCGATCTCGGCACCACCAACAGCGTCGTCGCCATCATGGAAGGCAAGGAGCCGAAGGTCATCGTCAACGAGGAAGGCTCCCGGATCACGCCCTCGGTGGTGGGCTTCGACGACAAGGGAGAGATCCTGGTCGGGCAGATCGCCAAGCGGCAGGCGGTCACCAACCCGGAGAACACGATTTACTCGTCCAAGCGCTTCGTGGGCCGCCGCTTCGATGAGGTCACGGAAGAGGCGAAGCGAGTCCCTTACAAGGTGGTGAAGTCGCCGAACGGTGACTCGTGGATCGACGTGCGCGGCAAGGCGATGGCGCCGCCGGAGATCAGCGCCAAGGTGCTCCAGAAGCTGAAGAAGGCGGCGGAAGATTACCTCGGCGAGAAGGTCACCGAGGCGGTCATCACCGTGCCGGCGTACTTCAACGACGCCCAGCGCCAGGCGACGAAGGACGCGGGCAAGATCGCGGGCCTCGACGTCAAGCGCATCGTCAACGAGCCCACCGCCGCGGCCCTCGCCTACGGCCTCGACAAGAAGAAGGACGAGATCATCGCCGTCTACGACTTCGGCGGCGGCACCTTCGACATCTCCATCCTCGAGGTGGGCGACAACGTGGTCCAGGTCATCTCGACCAACGGCGACACGCACCTGGGCGGCGATGACGTCGACATCCTGGTGATGGACTGGCTCATCGCCGAGTTCAAGAAGGACACGGGCATCGATGTCTCCAAGGACAAGATGGTCATCCAGCGCCTCAAGGACGCCGCCGAGCAGGCCAAGATCGAGCTCAGCTCCAAGACCTCGGCCACCATCAACCTGCCCTTCCTCACCGCCGACGCCTCCGGCCCCAAGCACCTCGTCAAGGACATCACCCGCGCCAAGCTGGAGCAGATGATCTCCCCCCTCGTCGAGCGCTCCATGGAGCCGGTCCGCAAGGCCCTCGCCGACGCCAAGAAGAAGCCCTCGGACATCCACGAGGTCGTCCTCGTCGGCGGCTCCACCCGCATCCCCCTCGTCCAGGAGACCGTCAAGAAGTTCTTCGGCAAGGAGCCCCACAAGGGCGTCAACCCGGACGAGGTGGTCGCCATCGGCGCCGCGGTCCAGGCCGGTGTGCTCTCCGGTGACGTCAAGGACCTGGTCCTCCTCGACGTGACCCCCCTCAGCCTCGGCGTCGAGACCCTCGGCGGCGTCATGACGGTGATGATCCCCCGGAACACCACCATCCCCACCCAGAAGAAAGAGGTCTTCTCCACCGCCTCGGACAACCAGCCGTCGGTCGAGATCCATGTCCTCCAGGGGGAGCGCGCCGAGTCGCGTTACAACCGCACCCTCGGCAAGTTCCACCTCGAAGGCATCATGCCTGCTCCTCGCGGCGTGCCCAAGGTCGAGGTCACCTTCGACATCGACGCGAACGGCATCCTGTCGGTCCATGCCCGCGACACCGCCACCGGCAAGGACCAGAAGATCACCATCACCGCCAACTCGGGCCTCAACGACGACCAGATCAAGAAGATGGTCCGCGATGCCGAGGAGAACGAGGCCGCCGACAAGGAGCGCCGCGAGCAGGTCGAGCGCCGCAACCGCCTCGATCAGCTCTGCTACCAGCTCGAGAAGACCATCTCCGAGAACAAGGAGAAGCTCCAGGGGGCCGACGTCGCCACCCTCGAAGGCCTCATCCGCGAGGGCCGCTCCGCCGTCGAGAAGCAGGACGACGCCGCCATCAAGGAGATCTCCGAGAAGCTCGAGAAGGAAGCGCACCGCCTCGCGGGCACCATGTACCAGGGCGCAGAAGGCGCCCCCGGCGCGGCCCCTGGCGCGGCCCCCGGCGCGCCCCCCGGCGGCGAGAAGAAGGGCGGCAAGGGCGACGTGATCGACGCCGAATTCGAGGACGGCAACTGATCTCGCGGCCCGAAGGCGCCGCCCGGGGCGTCTCCAGCTGAGCGGCGTAGGTCGGGGCTGTGCGGGTGGTCACCGTGGCCGAGACCTACGGGCCCACCTCGGCCTGATCGGAGCGCTCACAGATCCCGCGCGCAGCGAGCCCCGTTCCAGGAGGACTTGATGGTAGGGGCCCCGTACCCTCGGGCCACCGCTCGCAAGGACACACTGGGAAAGAACCAGCTACCGCCCCGGACCACCATCTCGGGAGCTGCGGTGATGTACGCGCAGTTGTTGCAGGGATCGTCGGTGTAATAATTGTACCTGTCGAGCACCCATTCGAACATGCCGCCGGCCATGTCCGCGTGGCCCCAGCGCCCGTTGCCGCCAGGGGTGTTCCCCACCACCACGAAGGGTTTGGAAGCCCCCCCGACGTAGTTCGCCAGGGTGCTCGTGGCTGGCCCATTTCCCCAGGGGAATTTCCGGTTCTCGTCGCCGCCTGCGGCCGCCTTCTCCCACTCGGCCTCGGTGGGCAGGCGCCCGCCGTCCCAGATGCAGAAAGCAAACGCCTGGTACCAGCTCAGGCAGTTGATCGCGTGGCTCTCGTTCTTTCCAGGTTCGTCGGTCCAGGTGTGGTCTTTGTTGAGGTCGCAGGCCAGGGCCTTGCGCAGGGCGGCCGCGTTCTCCGGCAGCTCGGCGGCCCATTTGGGGTTCCAGCCGCTGTCGGCGATCAAGGGGTGCTTCCCGGCGCCCTCGGCCGGGGGTTTGAGGCTGTTGTAAGCGTCGACGTACTTCCGGAAACGTCCCACCGTGATCTCGTACACGTCCAGGCGGAACCCATCGATCTTCGCGTCGTGCTCGGGCACCTCGTCGAAGTAGCCCTCCTCGTCGTCGTCGGGGCCGCCATCGGAGCGACCCATGGGGAAGACCCCGGCCGGTACCTCCGCCGACGCGCAGCAGCTCTGCGCCCCGCACTGCAGCCCCCCCGCGCAGGAGGGTGGCTCGGCTCCACCGGCCCCCGCTCCGCTCACCCCCCCCGTACCGCCGGTGCCACCACCGACGCCAGCCGCGCCGCCGGCCCCGCCCGGGCCACCCCCGGCCCCCGCGCCGCCCTCGCCCCCGGCCCCCGCGTTCCCGCCTTCCCCTGCCTGTCCGGAAGTTCCGGACTCCCCTGCCTGTCCGGAGGTTCCGGACCCTGCCTCGCCCCCGAGCCCCGCGCTGTTCCCGGCGGCCCCGCCGTCCCCGGCCCCTCCGCGGCCTGCCCCCGCGGTGCTGATGGAGTCGAGGTCCGGGTCTGCGTCGAGCTGCTTGATGTCGAGGATGGCGTTGCACCCTACCAGGAAGAGGGGCACCAGGAGCGCTGGGTATCGCATCAGAAGATCCCCTTGAAGGAGAGGGAAGCCTGGCCCGGGTGGACCGAAAGTTCTGGTGAGATTCGCCCCTGGCGAGGGGCGCTGGCGGGCGGAGCGAGCCACCACAGGACGGCGCCGGCGGCCACCAGCAGCCCGCCAGCGGCGAAGGCCACGGTCGAGGTGTTGCCGGCCCGGAGCGCCTCGCTGCTCAGGGACTCGGCCTCGGCGTCGCACCGGGAGAGCCCCTGGCGGCAGTGGGTCTTTGCCGCATCCCAGCGGGAGGAAGCGCGGACCCCGTAGAAGGCGCCGACCGCGACGCCGAGGATGCCCAGCCCGCCGGCGGCCAGGGCGCCGACCCGGTACCCCGAGGTGCCGGAGGGAGAGGTCGGCGCGGCCGCCGGTATCGGTACCGCTGCGCTCGTGGAGGGGGGCGTTGTTGGCGTTGTTGGAGGGGTCGGCGCCGGGGTGGAGGCGGTGGGCGCTGGAGCTGGCGCCTCGGGGGTCAGCATGGGCAACGGCAGCACCAGGGCGGCCCCGGGGGTGACCTCCAGCTCCTTGCGCCAGGGTTTGTGTCCCTGGGCCGTGGCCGTGATCACATGCTTGCCGGGGTCGACGGGTAGGGGGATTTTCCATAGAGCCCGATCGATCGCCTTGCCATCGCGGGAGACGAGGAGCCCGGGGAGGGCTGCCAGCTCCGGGGGGACATCGACGGTGAGCCTGCTGAGCTTGGCTTCGAGGGCCTTGGCGCGGCCCTCGGCCTCCCTGGAGCGGCGCTCGTCGCCGGCGCGGAGGGCGGCGGTGCTTGCCTCACGAAACGAGACCCAGGCGCTGGCGGTGCGTCCGTCGCGTTCGAGGCAGTCGGCCAGGTTGAGGAGGGTACCGGGGGCGGGGTCAAGGCGGTTGCTGGCCTCGAATTTCTCGCAAGCCTCGGCCACCTTGCCCTCTGCCAGCAGCTTGCGTGCGGCCTGGAAGAGGACCTCGGCGGCGGCCCGATCCTCGGCGTTCTGGGCCCGGAGCGCCGGGCTGGAGAGGCCGAGGGAGAGGGCGGCGAGCAGCGCCAGAAGGCGGCGAGAGGAGGGCGAGGGGCGCGGGGTCAATGGCGCGCTCCGTACAGATCGGCGCCAGGAGGAGCGGGTCTGGGGGGAGGGGGAGAGGGGCGCGCAGACATGGTCGTGGGGGCCTGTTTTTTTGCGGCGACGGGGCGTTCGGAAGACAAGGGAGGGGCCGCGGAGGGGGCGCCTGGTTCCCGGGGGGAGGCCGCCGGCAAGGGCTCCACCGGAGGCATGACGGTGGTCGCGGGCGAGGAGGACATGGAGGGGGGAGGCGCGAGGCTCGCGGGAGGGGACGGCTCATCGCGCCGCAGAGCCAGCAAGGCCAGCAAGGCTGCGCCCGCCGCGAGGGGCAGGGCCCAGCGGAGCGGTGAGGGGCGCGAGGCCCCGGCAGGGACCGGCGCTTCTGGCGAGGTGGAGGCCGGCGAGGTGGAGGCTGGCGGCGCAGGGGGCAGCACCGCGGCGGACGGCGTGGTCCTGGACTGGGTGGCCGCCATCGGGGAAGGGAGATCGTCCGCGCTGAGCGTCGGCTGGGTCGCCCGCTGGAGCATCTCTTCCGAGAGGGAAGGGGAGGGGTGTTCGGCGTCGTTGAAGACCAGCGCGATGCGTGGGCGGCTGATCTGGCCTTGCGCCTGCGCAAACGGCGCCAGCGCCTCGACCAGCGCGTCGATGCGAGAGAACCGGTACTCCGGGTCTTTTTCCAGGCACTTCATCACCACCAGCGAGAGCCCCAGCGGGAGGTGCGGGGCAACCGTGCGCAGCTCCCGGGGAGGGTCAGATAGTACCTTGCTGTAAAGCAAGGGTACCGTCTCGGCCTCGAAGGGGGAGGCGCCGGAGAGGAGTTCGTAGAGGATGACGCCGAGGGACCAGAGGTCGCTGCGCGGGTCGACGTCGCGGGTGGTACGCATCTGCTCGGGGCTCATGTAGCGCGGGGTACCCATGGTCTGGAGGGTGCCGGT